>JAFSIJ010000024.1 GCA_017439845.1 Clostridia bacterium
ATACTATTATTCGCGTATTTTCGTGCTTTTAAATTCCTTAAAAAGTGCTCAGAACCCCCTTAAATACTGGATTTGTGTGTAGAAAAAGACCATACCCTCTAACTTTGGGTATGGTCTTATTTTAACATCATCAGGTGCCATTGCCGCACCCATATTGTTGTTATCGGTGATGCCAAGATCCTCAACCGTGCCGATAACCGCCGAGTCGATATAGGGACCTTGACCCTCCTTTTCAAGAATGAGAGCTCCCGAGCCTGTAACTGTCCACTGCGCTGTTGGTGTGCGCTGTGAGCCATAGTCGAGAGGGAAGCGGTATTGCCTTTCAGCTGCGCAAAAGTGTGAGGAGGTGACAGCGGCCGTGCGGTGAGCGGCCCCCGAATCGATAAGGGTAGCCGCCATTATGGTCGATAGTGTCATGGTTGAACAAGCGCCATAAAGGCCCACAAAGGGTATTCCGAAATCGCGAAGTCCAAAGGTGCTTCCTATACATTGATTTAAAAGGTCGCCTGCAAAAATGCAGTCAATATCGCAGGGCATAAGCCCACCCTTATCGAGCGCGATTTCAACTGCCCTTTTTTGCAGCTTGCTTTCGGCTCGCTCAAAGCTCTTTTCTCCAAAAAAGCTATCGGTTATATATTCATCAAATTCGTTTGAATAGGGTCCCTCGTGTTCTTTTTTGCCAACAATTGAGCCAAAGCTTACTATATGCGATTTTTTACCGAAAACGATGGTTCGGTTTCCGTTTCTTTTTGCCATTTTTATCCCTCTTTAAAAAATATACTTTGAATATATTTTTCGGGATAGCAAGGTGTTTTATAAATGTTAATTTTTACCCATAAAAATAACATGTGTTAAAAATGTCAATAAAAAAAGAAAAACTCGGGTTTAAAACCCGAGTTTTCACATATTATCCCAAATAACCGAAAACAGCTCGTTTATTCGCTCGTTTTCGCCTGAAAGGTGAAGAAAGCCGAACAGCGTTTCAAGGCCTGTTGCTATATGATAATCGCCGCCCGAAGCATTCTTTGGTGAAGAATGTGTGTGGGCATTTCTGCCGCGTTTGAAAACACTTATTTCCTTATCATTCAGCAGGGGAGAGATGATTTCATAAGCCTTTGCTTGCGCGGAGGCTTTAACGTATTCAACCGAAAGCTTGTGGAGCTCGCCCGAAGGCCTGTTTACTTCGGCAAGGCGGGTTCTGACTCAAAGACCAAACACCGCATCGCCCACGAAAGCCAAGGTTGAGGGGCTTAATAAACTTGGATTTTCCATATTGCAACTTCTCATCCTTAATTTACAAAATCAAACTCAACATCATAAACGCTAACGGTATCACCTTCGTGAACGCCGGCGTTAATGAGTGCATCAATAATGCCTGTTTGCCTGAGAACCCGCTCGAAATATTGGAGAGACTCATAGTCATCGGGGTCTATCGTGTTCATAACATCGATAAGCCAGGGAGCATCCTCAACAAAGAATACACCATCCTCCGCGCGAACCGAGAAGGTGCGGCTTTGCTTTTTGGAGAAGTCCTCAAGCGGCTTTGGTTCAGCCTCATATATCTTCATCGGAGGAAGCTTTGAAAGAACCTCGGCGATATGCTTAACGAGAGCATCGGTGCCCTCGGCAATGGCCGCCATAATGGGGAAGAAGCGATAGCCCTTGCTTTCAAAATATTCTTTATATTCCTCGATTTTCTCTTCATCGACAAGGTCACACTTGTTACCCACAACGATTTGAGGGCGAAGGCTCAATTCATCGCTGAAATTAGCAAGCTCAAGGTTGATTTTATCAAAATCATCAATGGGGTCTCTGCCCTCACTGCCCGAAATATCAAGCACGTGAACAAGCAAGCGGCAACGCTCAACATGGCGGAGGAAGTCGTGCCCGAGGCCAATTCCTTCGCTTGCGCCTTCGATAAGACCGGGGATATCCGCCATAACAAAGGAAGTGCCTTCACCTAAATTCACAACGCCTAACACAGGGGTTAGGGTGGTGAAGTGATAGTTAGCGATGTTCGGCTTTGCCTGACTAACAACCGAAATTAAGGTTGATTTGCCAACATTCGGGAAACCGAGCAAGCCAACATCGGCAAGGAGCTTGAGCTCTAAAACAACATCCAACTCTTCGCCCGGGTTTCCGCTTTTTGCAAAACGGGGAATTTGGCGGGTTGCGGTTGCAAAATGGCTGTTGCCCCAACCTCCGTTGCCGCCCTTGGCAACTATAACAGGCTCGCTATCCGAAATATCGGCGATAATTCTTCCTGTTTCGGCATCCTTGATAAGCGTGCCCATAGGAACGCTTATGATAAGGTCGGCGCCGCGCTTTCCGCTTGAGCGACCTGCCTTTCCGTTTTCACCGGGTTCAGCGCAGTATTTACGCTTATAACGGAAATCGGCAAGGGTAGAGAGGTTTGAATCAGCTTTAAAGACAATATTTCCGCCTCTTCCGCCATCGCCACCATCGGGGCCGCCTGCGGCAACATATTTTTCTCTATGAAAGGAAACAGCACCATTTCCACCGTTTCCTGCTTTTAAGTGAATTTTTGCTATATCAACAAACATATCCTTTTTCCTTATTATGAAAAAATAAATCCGGGTGTTTTGCACCCGGACCTTTTTGTGTCTTATTGTTCTACTGCGTAGATGCTAACCTGCTTGCGGTCTCTGCCTACACGCTCGAACTTTACTTTACCGTCAATAAGAGCGAATAAAGTATCATCAGAACCACGGCCAACGTTCTTGCCGGGATGAATGTGTGTTCCTCTTTGTCTAACAAGGATGTTTCCTGCAAGAACGAACTGACCGTCTGCTCTCTTAACGCCTAAACGCTTGGACTCACTGTCACGACCGTTCTTGGTTGAACCAACACCCTTTTTATGAGCGAACAATTGAATGTTAATCTTTAACATGGTTGTCTACACCTCCGTAAAATTTATGTTATTGCCATATTGCTCGGAAAGTTCTTTTAAGTGAAGCTTTAAGCCTTCAAGCACCGCTTTGCTTTTCTCACTTGCACCCTTAACGCGAATCTCCATCAGCGCATCATCGACCTGAGCTTCACACTCATCTCCGATAATCTCGATAATGGTATTGGCCGCGCAAAAGGCCGCGCTTGAAACTGCAGCGCAAACGAGCTTTCCGTCTAAATCGTCACAGCTTTGAGAACTGTGACCACTGATGCGAAAACCATCAGCGAAGAATTTTACACTAGTCATATCAAATTAGCCGATTTCGTTAATTTGTACTTTAGTGTAGGGTTGTCTATGACCCATCTTGCGTGAAGAGCTCTTCTTGGGCTTATAGGTGAAGACGGTTATCTTCTTACCCTTACCGTTCTTTAAAACGGTACCCTTAACGAAGGCATCCTTAACATAGGGCTTACCAACCTTTAAAGTTCTGTTGCAAACGGCAACAACCTTGTCGAAGGTAATCTCTTCGTCAACTTGAGCATCGAGCTTCTCAACGTAAATAACGTCACCGTTCTGAACGCGATACTGCTTTCCGCCTGTTTCAATAATTGCGTACATCTCATTACACCTACCTGATATTTAACAGTCTCGCTACTGTTAGGCGTGCGCTTTTTTAGGCACAACTTGAATAGCCTACAATATGCGGCTTGAATATTTTATCACAAGTGTCCCTCTTTGTCAAGAAAAAGTTTTAGAATATTCTTCCCATTCTTTGCGGATTATATTGTAGTCTTCGTCATCCATAGGAACATCACAAAAACTACTTAAATAATAAAGGTCGGGAACACCGATTTTTGCCTGATATTTCATATATCGCTTAAAGTCACGGTGACTGAAAACACCGCCTGAATCTGTATCTATGGTAACACTCGGGTAAACCGCTTTAACAATATCGGCACGATAGTCCATAATCGCACAGGAATCGCAGGTTTCACCGTGGATGTCGTGCAGTCTTATTTGGTCGGCAACCTCCGCCAAATATGGATGTGCGCAGCTCACGTTAAGTAATGCATCGGGTTTTATCTGCTTTGTTGTGTTATAGAGAAGGTCAAGCCACTCCTTTATAAACTCAACTCCGTAAATTCCCTTTTTATAGGTTGCGATGTTATTGCCTTCGGGTATGCAGTTTATAAAGTCTACCTTGAAGCCATCGCAGTTCATACAACCCTCATCGCTTGAGAGAAGAGTGTGAAGATTCTTTTTAACACGCTCGATAAATTTCGGGTTTGTCGGGTCGCTTGCGATAGGATTCGTGAGTGACTTAACACATTCATCGTGTGGTAAACCTTCGGCACTCCAGGAGCGCAGCCATAAAAGAACACGGATACCTTTTTTATGCTGCTCATCGATAAAGGCTCTCATATCGGGCCATTTCTTTTTATTAACAACAAAGTTGCCATCGGTTTCCTGCCAATGAGCATCAATTATTATAAATTTAGGATGGAGCCCTTCCTTTTCGAGCTTCTCCATCATTTTAGTATAATTTTCCTGGGTTGCAAGGGAGGCAGGTGCCACCTTTGAGGTTACAACTTGGGCATTATCACCTGCTATGGCAACTGTGTTAGCGGAAGCGAGAGCCTGTTGCTCACCCCAGCCGCAGAATATAGGGCCACGCCACCAGGAAGGCTCGTTTTCGTGTGTATTCCTTTTGCAAAGGCCGGTGTCATAATGCCAATTGCTATATGCGGCAATAACATCGAGCGCATCCTCACCATAGCCGCCCCAGATACCGGGAGCCTCCCATTCGCCGTTAACCTCAGTTCTATTATATAAAGGAAGCTCAAAGGTGAAATCGTTGTTATATAAAAATCTATCGAAATTATACTGACCTGCCTTAGCGGTAAGCCCGAGGCCAAACCAACCGGTTTCTCTCGCCATATAAAACGGATAAACAAAGGGCGGCGGAGCAAAATAGCCGAGTGCGATTTCGCCATTTTCAAAAACATTTTTTGTTAGGTTGTTTCTGCTTTTGTGTGTTGCAATAGGTAATAGATAACCCGAAACATCGTGGTGAGAGGGATTTGTTTTGCTTGTGAAGTATCGGATTTTAAAAACCTTGTGTTCGCCCTTTATATTAAAGGTATAGTGAAAACCGTTTTCATCGGCATAAATCTTATAAACCTTTTCATGCCAAAGGTTGCTCCTTGTTTGCCAAATGGCTGTAATACTGCTTTCGGTTTCAGCGAGCTGCAAATTTATCGAATCAATGTCGATATCGGTTTTTTCCTTTGTATCAACACACGAGCTCACAGGCAAACGAAACCACTCGTTTTCCCCTACGAAAACTGCAAACTCTTTTTCGCGAAAATCAATGGAATAGTTTTTAAAGTTTTTCATATAACCACCCTTTTAAGTAGGTTCGGATTATTTGTGTTTGCTTAAGCAAAGTTTATAACTAACAATGCAACAACGGTAAGAACAATGCCGATTATTGCTCTAATTGTTAGCTTTTCTTTAAACAAAAAACTTGCCATAATTGCCGAGAAAACAACAGAGAGTCCACCCGAGAGCGGATATAAAATATCCGAAGGGATATAATTTGCGGCAAGTGTTTTAAAATAAGAGTTAAGAAAAAGAAAAATCGCCATAATTATAACGGTTATGAATATTTGCTTTTTATTATCCTTGAAGGGTTTGCTTAAAGGCTCGTGCCATTTTAACAATAGGAAAAATGCCAAGATTATCGCCGAAAAAACATAGGAATATAGGTTGAAAACTGCGGTGTTAAGTCCCTCGCATTTTGTTATGAAAAGCTTTTGTGAAAAATCGGTAATTCCACTCGATGCTCCGCAAACAAGCAACAAAAGAAATGAAGAAATTGTCATTTTACCCTTGAGCTTTATGTTGTAGGAGCACATTATGTATGCCGCAACAATCAAAATAAGCAAACCGAGGATTTTATAAAGACCGATGCTCTCATTTAGGAATATTCGGCATAAAAGAAGTGAAACACCAACGCCTAAAAGGATAAAAACATCAAGCAAAATAATGGCACCTTTTTTAACCGCAACGAGCCAACTGATTATAAAAAAGGCGGTGGAAAAGCCCGAAAGAAAGGCGGCAAGAACAAAAACAGGTGTGAGAGAGCCGAAAAGGGAAGCCGATTGCGCAAGGGCGATAACAACGCCAACAACGCAGCAAATGAGCATTCTTATAAAGTTAGTCAGAGCGGCTTCCTTATAGCCACTGACAAAACCACTTATCCTTTTCCCGCAATAGCCCTTTGCAGAGCCCGAAAAAAGCGAAAGAAATAAAAAAGCATAGCCTAACATATTAGAAGCATTTCTCCTTGATTTTTCCTCTATGAATACATTATAATAGTTGTATATGGCAAAAAAACATTGAATTTTAGTCTAAAACCATAGAAATCAGGTAGAGTCGTGAAAAAAGAAAGTTTAATTATTTCACAATGTTATTTTGAAAATTGGCCGAACGATAACCCGTTTTCCATTCAGCAAATAACCAATGTATCTCGCACCAACCGAAAGGTTGAGAGAAAATATTCTGAAAGCTATGCGCTTGAATATATAATTTCGGGGGAAATTGAGGTTAACGAGGGTGGCGTGGTAACTGTTGCAAGCGCAGGGGATACCCTGCTTTTAAGGCGCCACACTCCACATTTCTATAATGATGCTATAAATAAAAATGTTCGCGCTATTCATACCACGTTTTGCGGAAGCATGTGCGACCTTTTATACGATAATTACGGACTTTCGGCAAGAGTGGTTTATAAAGGTGTTGATATCTCCAAGCAGCTCAAAGCAATGCTTGATTTCTCAATTAAAAATAAAGATATAAATGAACAAACTGCATATTGCAGCGGAGTTATAGCCGAAATTTTTTATAAGCTTTATTTGAGCCTTGTGGGAGATGAAACTCAAATTTCAGGAACGGTTGCTTATGCCAAGGTTGTAATAGATAGGCATATTGAAAAATTCTCTTCTAACGAGGAATTGGCAGAGTTTCTTAAATGTTCGGTTTCGACATTCACAAAGAACTTCAAAAAGAAATATGGAATAACGCCGATAGAATATCAAAAGCAAAAGAAAATTGAAAGTGCGAAGCAGCTCCTTATAGATGGCAAGTTATCGGTAAAGGAAATAGCAAATCATCTCGGTTTTTGCGATGCCGCATATTTTTCAGCATACTTCAAGAAGTATACAGGGCTAACACCAAAAGAATATAAAAAAGGCGAAAAAAATGAAAAAGAATGATATTGTAAAAATAGATATTATTGATATGACTGTGGATGGCAGCGGTGTCGGAAAGTATGAGGGTATGGCGGTCTTTGTTCCGCTTACCGCGGTTGGCGATACCGCAAGTGTTCGTATCCTTAAGGTTAAGAAAAGCTATGCCTATGGCAAGGTGGAGGAAATTTTAATTCCATCAAACGCAAGAATAGAAAACGACTGTGCTTCTTTTAAAAGCTGCGGCGGTTGTGTTTATAGGCACATAAGCTACGAAAAAGAATGTGAAATCAAGCAAAACAAGGTTTATTCCGCTATAAAAAGAATAGGCGGAATTGATTTAGAGCCAAAGGAGATTATCCCATCAAACAGAATTTCGCATTATCGCAATAAGGAGCAGTTGCCCGTAAGTGTGAGCGGAAAGTTCGGTTTTTTTGCAAAGCATTCGCATAGGGTTATCGAGTGTGAGTCCTGCAAGCTGCAACCTGAAATTTTCGATAAAATTTCAGGGAGTGTTTCCGAGTTTCTTACCTTATATAATATAAAGCCATATAACGAGGAAAATCACACAGGGCTTTTCCGCCACCTTTATATCCGTATAGCCGAAAAAACAGGTGAGATTTTGGTGTGCGCTGTAATAAACGGAAACTCCTTGCCCTTTGCCGATGAATTTATAAAGGCTTTAAAGGCAGTTTGCGGCGAAAACCTTAAAAGTGTTCAGATAAATAAAAATAAGGAAAAAACAAATGTCATCCTCGGCAAAGAGTGTGAGGTTTTATATGGCGAAAAATATATAACCGATATTCTTTGCGGTGTTAAGGTCCGCATTTCTCCGCTTTCGTTCTATCAGGTGAACAGGGATATGGCAGAATGCCTTTATGAAAAGGCGGCGGAATATGCTGAATGTGAAAACAAGAATGTTTTAGACCTTTATTGCGGCGCAGGAACAATAGGTCTTTCAATGGCTAAAAGGGCAAAAAGCATAGTCGGTGTTGAAATAATACCCGAGGCGGTTGAGGATGCAAAGTTCAACGCGAAAAATAACGGAATAGAAAACGCAAGGTTTATATGTGCTGATGCGGCGGCAGCTGCCGATATGCTTGCAAAGGAAAGCTATCAACCCGATGTCGTGATAGTTGACCCACCGAGAAAGGGCTGCGATGAGGCTTTACTCGAAACGATAGCAAAAGGTTTCAGCCCCGAACGAGTAGTCTATGTTTCTTGCGATAGCGCAACCCTTGCCCGCGATGCAAAGATTTTAGAGGAAAAGGGATATAAGCTAATAGAGTATACCCCGGTTGATTTGTTCCCAAGGACAGCACATTGTGAAACTATCGCTTATTTTATAAGCGAGTAGTTTCGGCATCGATATGTGCCACTCTCGTGTCACTCGATATGCCTGCGGTTCGATATGTTGCTTCGCAACTCGATATGTCCCTTCGGGACAAGTGGGCACATATCATATCGAAAACGAGCGAAGTGAGTTTATATCGAATTTTGCAAAGCAAAATATATCGAACACACGCAAGTGTGTATATCGATAAAGGAGAAATATAAATGCAAGAAAATAAAAATGTTTTAAGAGAAGAAACTATTGAATTTGCTATTGAAATTTCGGATATATGTGATAGCATTATGGGTTGTTCAGTATATGTTAATCAGTTGCTTAGGTGTTCCTCTTCGGTTGGCGCTAATCTCCATGAAGCTAAGTATGCTCAAAGCAGAGCTGATTTTATAAACAAGTTAGAAATAGCATTAAAAGAATGTTTCGAAAGCGAGTATTGGTTGGAGTTGTTGCTACGAAAGCACAAGATTGATGATGTTACATATAAGAAAGTAATGAGCAAGTGCGGCACAATCCGCAGAAAGCTTATTGCTTCAATTACTACAGCTAAAAATAACGTATAAAAACGAGGTAGAACGAAAGGAAGGGTTTCAATGAAAGCAAAAAACAATATTAACATTAGAAATTTTATCATTTTTTTAATCGCTATAGTTGTAACAACAATGGTACCGATGAATGTGTTTGCTACGGAAACTTCAGGTGATGTATCTGTTGTATCAACTGATAGCAAGTATATTAGCAATATTAGATGGGGATTGGGAACGAAAAAAGGAACTTTGTACTGGGATGCATACGAGGGTGCTTCTTATTATGTTGTATCTTGTGGTAACAGAACAAATGTAAAAGTAACAAAAACAAGTTATGACTTTTCCACATATCTAAAAGAAAAAGGAATATATAAGGCTTCAATAGTTGGATATGGAAATGATGGATGTTCTATGACATATGTGTGTTATTCTCCAGAATATGTTCTTGATTATAATTCGTATACAATTAAATGCTATTTGACTGAAAATGATGGCTCGCCTATTACCACTAGCACATTATCTCTTAATAAAGGCTATACGTTAAAACAATATACATACACTGATAAGGATGAAAATTTTCAATTAGAAGAACCAACGTTAGAAAACTATGATTTTGTTGGATGGTCTGTTGCGGGTAGCACATCTACTCAAAATCCGGTTATGATTACTGCAGATACTGGAAACAAAACATACATAGCGAGATGGCAGGGGAAAAGATTTAATGTTGCATTTGATGCACAAGGTGGTGTAGAGGTTGTTAGCAAGCAAGTTAAGTATGGATCATTTATTGGATCATTACCTACTACAACACGAGAAAACTACATCTTTGATGGATGGTATACCGCAATCAATGGAGGTACACTTGCATCCTCGTTAGATAAAATGCCAGCATATGATTTTACATATTATGCGCATTGGAGTCCAATAAATTATACTATTGATCTATTATCTGTAGAAGATGATGTTACATATCTTCGTAAGCAGATTAGTTATAATGTTGAGTCTGAGGACATCGTTTTACCAGAAATAACAAGAGAAGGTTATTTCTTCGATGGATGGACAGGTGAGGGAATTGATGAGCCTAAAAAGGGAATTGTAATATCATCTGGTTCTACGGGAACGAAAAAGTTTTATGCAAATTGGACAGTTAATCCCTGCGCATATCAACATACATATGAGAATGTTATTATACCTGCTACTGTTAGTGAAAATGGCAAAATTATACCAACTTGCAAAAATTGTAACAAAACAAAAACTTTTATAACTGTTTCAAAGATTAGAACAGTGACTTTGTCTAATACAAAGTATGTTTATGATGGAAAAGTAAAGTTGCCAACAGTTAGCATTAAAGATGCAACAGGAAAATTGTTGAAGAATAATGTGGATTATGCAGTACTGTATAATAAAAACAAAAATGTTGGAACTGCAACTGTAAAAATTATTCTTAAAGGAAAATACAGAGGAACTATAAATAGAGAATTTAAAATAGTTCCAAAAGGTACAACGATAAAAAGCTTATATCCTGAGAGCGAAAAAATTACAATTAAATGGAACAAACAAAAAGCACAAACCTCTGGGTATCAAATAGAATATACATGGCCTGCAAAAGTAGCTACATCCAAAATTGTAACCGTAAAAGGTAATACTATCACTTCTAAAGGGATTACAAAATTGAAGAACAACAAAGATTATTATGTTCGAATTAGAACATATAAGGATGTAGAAGGAAGAAGATATTACAGTTCATGGACAAAAATGAAGAAAGTCCATGTTGACAAAGTACAGTTGAGCAATAAAAAAAATACTTTATATAGGGGGCAGGCAAAGAAATTATCTTTGAAATATATACCATTGGGGGCTAAGGTTACTTGGAAGAGCAGCAACAAAAAGATTGCAACAGTATCAAGTTCAGGCAGGGTTACGGCTAAAGGCTTGGGGAAAACGACAGTTTTAGCTAAATATAAAGGAAAAACATACAAGGCCACAATCAATGTTTCTCATATGAAACCAAGTTATGGTGCAACTTTATGTGATTACAATACAAGGAATAATTATTTTACTGTTAAAATTAAAAACAATTCAAGCAAAACAATGACAATTTTATCTGGCACTACTACCGTAAAAGATGCGGACTATAAAAGTTTGGATAGAAAGGTTTACCTTTCAAAATCTTACACTATAAAGCCAGGAAAAATGAAAACTATTAAATTTAAGGTAAAAGGGCAAACGACATGGTATGATTTTACGGATTTTACATTATATTATAATTTTAAGGTAGATGGAAAGATATATTATGCTAAGACCAATTCGGGAACTATGAGCAAGTATAAAAATGCTTCCAAGTGGAAAAACTCGTATTCAAATATTCATTGGTTTGAAGATTTTGTGATGGAAGCATTTGATTAATTTAACAATTAAACTATTTTATTGCAATTAGCACCTCGATATAAATCTTTTGCAAGATTTTCGATATATCCTAACGGATTCGATATGTGCTAAAACACTCGATATGTTTTCTTACGGAAACGAGATTAAAGGAGACCTAAATTATGATGCCCACTATTGTAACAGCTATAATCGGAATTGTTTGCATATTATTAGGCATTCAAAATATGAAAGGCAATATAAATTCGCTTCACAGTTATCACCGAAAAAGGGTGAGCGAAGAGGATAGACTCGCCTTCGGCAAAAAGGTTGGACTCGGAACAATTATTATCGGTATAGGTGTTATTATATTTGCCGTTTTCACATATATTGCCGAGAAAGCGGCAAACGAAAAGCTTGTTATCGTTGGTATGGGCTTTATGTTTATAGGTCTTATTATAGGTAGCATTTTAAGCTTTGGCGCAATGATAAAATATAATAAAGGTATTTTTTAAAGAGGTGGAAAAATGAAAGGTAAAAAAGCTCTTAAAATCATAGGAATTATATTGGTGGCGATAGTTTTATTTATGGCAACTATAAATATAATTCCGCCCGCAAAAAATGTTGAAAGCAACCCCTTTGTTGTGGAAAAGGGCGAGCTGCCGCTTGTTGCGGCGCATAGGGGCGGCAGTATCAACAACCCCGAAAATACTATGCTTGCATTTCGCGAGGCGGTTAAAACCATCGGCATTGATATAATCGAAAGTGACCTTTATTTAACAAAGGATGGCTATCTCGTTTATAACCACGATGAATACATAGATGAAACCTGCAATGTGAACGGTGATGTTCCTTTAAGTGAGGTTGAAAGTTTAAGTGAAGAGAAGCGCCATTATATTAAGGATATGACCCTTGCTGAGCTCGAAAAATATAACTTTGGTTATTATTTCACCGATGAAAACGGAGAGCGGATATATAAGGATGAGAAAAATATCGCCGAAAAGGGACTTCAAATTGCAACGGTTGATAAGCTCTTTGCCGAGTTTTATGAAACCCACCCCGAGCTTTTGTTTATTGTTGAAATAAAGAATGAGGGCGAGGCAGGCTATAAGGCTTGCGAAATCCTTTATAACACTCTCGAAAAATATCCGCTTTATAAAGAAAGAATGGTTGTCGGCACCTTCCACGATGAGATAGAAGAGGAGCTGAAGGCTAAATATCCATCCCTTCTTCGAGGGGCTCCAACCGGAACTGCCGCCGAGTTTATCTTAACGCAGTTTTTAGGTGTTAATCTATTTAATAAGAGCGATTTTGCTTGCCTTCAAATTCCAACAAGCTATGATGTTGGTATAACCCTGACGCTCGATAAATCTACTATCATTAAAAGAGCGCATAGGCGCAATATTGCGGTGCAGTATTGGACAATAAACGAGGCGGACGAAATGCGTCGCCTAATCGAACTTGGTTGCGACTGCATTATGACCGATAACCCAAAACTGTTAAAAGAGGTTTTAAAAGAATATGAGTAATGTTATAGAGATAATCAAAACAGTTCTCCCCGTAATTTTAATTCTTTTCATCGGTATGCTTTGCCGAAGATTTAAAATCTTGTCGGCCGAGGGCATATCGGCGCTAAAATCGACCGTTGTTAACATAACGCTTCCTGCGGTTGTACTTGGTGCGTTTGCGAGAATGGAATATACACTTGATAATGTTTTAGTAACTGTTCTTATATATTTTTTGTGTATAGTGGCACTTTTCCTTGGAAAGCTTATCGGTGTGGCATTTAAGGGGGATAAGAAGTTTCTTCCCTTTATAACAACCGGCTTTGAGGCAGGTATGATAGGCTATGCTTTATTTACAATGCTTTATGGAGCCGATAGGATATCCGAGTTTGCAAGCGTTGATTTAGGTCAGGTTTTATTTGTTTTCACAGCTTATAAGGTGCTGCTCGATTTGCAGGAGAACAATAAACCATCGCTTAAAAAAATTGCTGTCGATATGGTTTCTTCGCCCATAATTATTTCTATTGCGGTTGGTATTATAATAGGTGCAACAGGGCTGTATTCGGCGCTTATTCCATCAGGAGTCAGCGGTGTTTTTGATACCTGTGTTGACTTTATAAGCGCACCAACAAGCGCAATTATTCTCATAACGATAGGCTATGATTTAGCCCCCGGTGAGATACCCTTTAAGAAAACACTCGGTGCAGTCTTTTCACGAGTAGCGGTAATGCTTATTTGCCGAGTGTTAGCCGAGGTAATAATAAAACTGCTCGGCATAAAGCTTAATATCTCCGATGCGCTTAATATTCTCTTTATCCTGCCGCCGCCCTTTGTTCTTGCGGTGTTCGCAAATGATAAAGAAGAACAAGCATATATTTCAAGCTCACTTTCATTTTCAACTGTTGTTGCAATAATCGGATTTATAATATTAGCTGTTATAGGATAGATTTAAATTTATATAGGGTTGTCTCATCAAAGGCGATTTGCACAAACTTCGCCTCCCTCTGACGAGGGAGGTGGCACGGCGTAGCTGTGTCGGAGGGAGAGAAAAGACAAAAATTCTACAATTATCGTAGTTTTTCTCTCCCTCAGTCTCGTTTCACTCGACAGCTCCCTCATCAGAGGGAGCCGACTATGATATTAGACTTTACTGATTTGTGTTTGCTTAATGAGACAGCCCTTTCTTTATTAAATAACCAAATTTCACCCTGCCGCATAAAATATAGAGAAATAAAAATTTTTGCTGTGATTAAAAAGGGAAATTTTAGGCAAAAATATTTTTACAAAGAATTACAGCGGAGAGTGAAAAGCAATGAATATAAAGCGCGGAGAAATCTATTATGCGGATTTGAGTCCCGTTATAGGCTCGGAGCAGGGCGGTGTGCGCCCCGTTCTGATAATACAAAATGATGTGGGGAATAAATATAGCCCCACAGTTATCGCCGCCGCAATAACAAGCCAACGCGATAAAACAAACCTGCCAACGCATATTAAGGTGGATGCTGATGGCTGCGGACTATCCAAGGATTCAATAGTGCTGCTCGAACAGGTGAGAACTATAGATAAGCAACGCCTTAAAGAGAGAATGGGAAGCCTTGATTTAAGGTCTATGGATAGGGTGGACAAGGCGCTAAGCGTTAGCTTTGGACTTAATTTTGGTGGCAATTCAACTATGTAGCTACATAGTTAATAAGCAAACACGAATAATCCGGACCTGCCTAAAATGGCATAATTTCGGGAATATCAGGCGATATTCCCGTTGTTTTTTTGAAAAAATATACAAAATAAACAAAAGTTTTTAACAAAGTACTTGACAAATCGTATAATATGCATTATAATAAAGACAGAAAAAAGAAGAAAGGACGTGAGACCAATGAAAATGGAAACTCCGCCTGCACAGGAGATGAAATTCTAAGAAAGTGGTGAGTCCCATGAAGTAAGATCTTGGCAACGGTTGAAAAACGGTTGCAGCAGTATTAAAAAATAAATAAAAACGGTGAGTCCAATGGTTTTATAAACGGAAAACCTTAGTTAATATAATAAAAAGATGTGGTAGGACCGATGTTTTAAAAACTTATAAAAGTTAGTAATTGTCAAAAAGATTTGGTGATAGATATGTTTAAAGGTAGAATAAACATCAAATAAACTATGAGGGTGAGTCCGATGTACAATTAACTAAACCTTGGCGCGTTAATTTTCATATATATGTTTTAAGTACCCAAATAATAATTTAATATAAAAATCTAAGGGCCTTGGCGTGTAAAGAAACGCCAAGGTCTTTTTTTGTTTTAAAAATTTTTTATTTTTCTTAAAGAAAAAGGTTGCAATTTTGTAACTTTTTGGTATAATAGTATTGTAAGCGGTTACAAAATGTAACCTTTTAAACGAACAGAAAGGGAGTTTTCGTTATTTTTACCGAAGCGGTCGAGAAGGCACAAAAACAGCTTAACAACTTAATAGGTAAAATAGCGCCTGTATATAACAGAGTGAAAAGCTTTGCTTTGCAACATAGCAAAGCGGTTAGATTCTCTGTTGCAGGTATTATTTTTGTCAGCGCAGTGGTTGTTTCACTTATCTGTTCGGGCGTTTCGATAGGCTTTAAGCTTTCACACGATGGAAATGAGACAGGTATTATTAAAACCGCAAAGGTTTTTGATAGCGCTAAAAAAATGGCAGTATCATCGGTTGATGGCGCAGCTGAATGCGATTTTTGTTTTGAGAATTATAAGCTCCAAAAGGTTTTAACCTTAGAGAGCAGAATGTCAACCATCGGCGAAATTGCGGATGAAATGATAAACTCTAATAACGAGGTTGTTTATGGAACCGAGATTATAGTCGATGGAAAAAGAAAGCTATGCGTTAAGAATTTTGATGTTGAAGATTATCTCGAGAGTCGCCTTGCGGCATTTGATATAAAGGGCGCAAAAAATAAACACGAGTTTATGAGCGATATTGAAATCAAATCGGCATATCTTTTAGCATCTGATTTAGCCGAGATTTCCGAAATAACCAAGTTTTTAGATTCACTTGATGTTAAAACAACTTCGGTTGTTGAAACAAAAGAGAGCATTCCTTATAAAACGGTAACCGAAAAAACCTCGATGCAGTATGTTGGATATTCATCGGTTATTTCTTCGGGAGTTAAGGGTGTTCTTGCTAAGAGACAAAGTGTTGTTTATGTAAACGGTGTTGAGGTTTCAAGCAAGGAACTTGCAAGTCAGGTTGTAAGCGAACCGGTTGATGAGGTTGTGCTTATAGGAACAAAGCAAGTAAGCTCATCCACCGTTAAAAAGTTAGGCTTTATTTTCCCGCTTCCAAAGGGTACTTATGTTCAAACCTCATATTATGGTGATGGTAGAGGTCATAAGGGCTTAGACTATGGCGCCGATAGAGGAACCAGTATTTTCTCGGTTAAATCGGGAACGGTAACCTTCTCGGGAAGCAACGGAAATTATGGACTTTGTGTTATAGTGGACCACGGAAACGGTCTTAAAACCCTTTATGCCCATTGTGATAAGCTTCTCGTTGGCAAGGGCGAAAAGGTTTCGGCAGGTCAGGTAATCGGAACGGTTGGAAACACCGGTCGTTCAACGGGAAATCACCTGCACTTTGAGCTTATAGTTAATGGCTCAAATGTAAATCCTGCGCCATATTTAGGCGCTAAATAATAAAACAAAAACGGTGGAAATTTCCACCGTTTTTTTATACTAAATTTTTAATTATAGGTATTTTAGATAATATAAATGAAGCGATAAACGATAGAGCGTAAACTACAAGGGTTAAAAGCGGAATTGAAATTAAAGGATTAAACTCTAAAACGTTTATATTTTCGGTTATATGATTTAAAAAGAGCATATGCAAAAGATAAATTCCAAACGAGCGGTGCGAAAATGTTAGGATAGCGTTGCTTTTGAATTTATCCTTGTTTATAACAATAAGTATGAAAACTGCACAAGCGGCAATGGCGATAAATATGCCTCGATACCAGGTCATCGGCTCGTAAATTTCATTCGTTTTTGCGGTGAAAAAACAGGTGACAATAATGCTTATAAACACCGAAATCAAGTATGTTCCAACACATAATAGGTTTTTCTTGGCGGTGGGGGATATGCATTTAAATCGCTCATAAAGAATATGGCCAATGATAAAATATCCAAGATAATATGCGGAATTTATAATGGGGATAGGATATGTTATATCAACATCCGTTTTAGTGATATATCTGATTAGCGGAACGAAGATAACAATAAGTCCCGAAAAAGAGAACCATAAAATAAGGAATAAATTCTCAAGCTCTCGGCTCATATTTTTGCACATATTTTGAATAAACGGAAGGGCAATATATATTCCTATTATGGCATACATAAACCATAAATGCCGCGAGGTTTTATCGGCATTGAAAAAGGAGTTTGCGAGAGCCTTGCCAAAATTATTCAGTTTAAAATCATTGTTATGTAGGAAATAAATAACACTCCAAAAAATAAGGAGGAAAACAAACTTTAAAACTCGTTTATAATAGCTTTTCAGGTCAAACTCTTTATTTATTAAGAATATGCCGCTAACCATAAAGAAGAGCGGCACGCAAATTCTAGAGAGCGAATTGAAAACAACAGCGGTGTTAAAGTGAAGTGCTGAAATTTTAGAGAAACTATTTATATAGATATTTGAAACGTGAATCATAACAACCATAAAGATGGCAAAAACGCGAATGAATTCGATATTGAGTTCTTTTCTTTTCATCTAATTCCCCCTACCATTTGCAATTGTATCATAAGCGGAAAAAATTGGCAACAAGATATTGAATAAACTATTGTTTCGTGATAAAATTTATTATGATTTAAAATAAAGGGCGGTGGCGCTTGTGTTCAATTTTTTTGCCGATGAAAATAAAAAGCAAAATTCACATTATATAATAGATGGAACAGACTATAATCATATAAAGAATGTTCTTCGAATGGAAGTTGGGGATACCTGCCTTGTAAGTGCGAGCGGCAAGAGTGATTTGTGCCGAATAGAAAGCTTTTCGGATGAGGCGGTCTGTTTTGAAATTTTAGAAGAGAACTATACCGATACCGAGTTGCCCGTTAAAATTTATTTATTCCAGGGCTTGCCCAAGGGCGATAAAATGGAATATATCATTCAAAAGTGTGTTGAGCTTGGAGTGTTTGCGGTTATCCCAACCGAAATGAAGCATTGCATTGTGAAGCTTGATGATAAAAAGGCAAAATCAAAGGTGGCCCGCTGGCAAAGTATTTCGGAAAGTGCCGCAAAGCAGAGTAAGCGAAATATAATTCCTGAAATTATGGAGGTCAGCTCTTATCATAATGCTCTCGAATTTGCAAAAAGGCTCGATTTGATTTTAGTACCCTATGAGAATGAAGAGGGGATGAGCGCAACGCTTGATGCCTTATCGAGCCTTGAAAATGTTAAAAGTGTCGGCATATTCATAGGCCCCGAGGGTGGCTTTGAGAAGAAGGAAATTGAAAAAGCGATAGACTCGGGCGCTAAAATAATATCCCTCGGCAAAAGAATTTTAAGAACCGAAACCGCCGCTATAACAGCAGTGGGAATGTGTATGTTAAATATAGAAATGAGTAGTAAATGAGAGAATTACCAAAACAGTTTGAAGATAGAATGAAAAGTCTTTTAGGTGAAGAGTTTGAAGCGTATTTTAGTGAGCTTCAAAACCCACCTGTCAGAGCTTTCAGAGTTAATACCGATAAAATCAGTTTAGAGGAATTTGAAAGAATAAACATCTTTTCGGGGGAGAAAATCCCTTATGTCGAAAACGGATATTATCTCGATTATGAAAAGATTGGCAACCACCCCTATCACCATGCAGGGCTTATCTATATGCAAGAGCCTGCCGCTATGGCACCTGCCGAGTGTTTGGATATAAACCCCGATTGGTGCGTTCTCGATATGTGCGCAGCTCCCGGCGGAAAAAGCACACAGCTTAAAAATAAGCTTGGCGAAAACGGTGTTCTTGTATCGAATGAAATTATCCCTGCTCGTTGTAAAATATTAACAGGTAATATCGAGCGTTTAGGTCTTAAAAACTGCGTTGTCACCTGTATGGATACCGAAAGGCTATCAAAAACCTTTGAAAACACCTTCGATTTAGTTATGGTAGATGCACCCTGCTCGGGAGAGGGAATGTTCCGCAAGGAAGAGGTTGCTATAACCGAGTGGAGTGAGAGCAATGTTCAGATGTGTTCGGTTCGGCAGTCGGAGATTTTGGAAAATGCAGTGAGAGCGGTAAAGAGCGGCGGCTATATTGTCTATGCCACCTGCACCTTTTCATTAGAGGAAAATGAGATGGTTATTGATGCCTTTCTCAAAAACCACCCCGAATTTGAAATTGCTAAGGCAAATGAAAGGGTTATAGCGGCAACCGCCGATGGAATAAGGTTTGATGGTTGTGAGTGTGAAAATATCCACTTTGCTCGAAGATTCTATCCCCATAAGGCAAAGGGGGAAGGGCAGTTTATGGCGGTGCTTCACCATAAGGGAGAGTGGATGAATAGCGATTTTGCGCGAGCAAAGGAGCAAAAAGCAGCAAAAGAAGTCACGTTATTTTTAGAGGAAACCTTAACCGATTATAATAAAGATTATGTAAGCCTTTATAACGGAAACCCGATATATTATAACAATAGAATTTTCGTTCCCGATGGCAAGGCATTTTGCTGCGGTGTAACAATCGGCGAAATAAGGAAGAATTATATTTTGCCCCACCACCAGTTTTTTATGGCTCTCGGCGATAAGTTTAAACGAAAAATAAACCTATCCGCCGATAGCGAGGAGATAAAGAAGTATCTTCGCGGTGAAGAGTTCGAAACAACCGCCGAAAACGGTTGGGCAGTAGTGATGGTTGATGGTGTTTCTTTAGGCGGCGCCAAGGTATCAAACGGCCGCGCCAAAAACCACTACCCAAAAGGGTTAAGGATGAGATAGGGGAACTGTCCCATTGTCTACCTCTTGAAGTGAATTCAATCCATATTATAACATTTAGGGAGAATGCGATGAAAAAATATAAGTGGTTTTCGGCAATTATCATTTTTTTATTTTTACTACAAATTTTTAATTCAACTGCGTTTGCAAATTCATCATGGTTTTGGATATCGGAAACAAGACCTTATGATGTTTTGCCATGTGTTGCTATTGGAACAATAATTGTTGAAACAATAAGTCTTATTACTTTTGCTAAAATCAAAAGAAGTTTTGAAGTTTTCGCAACCGTAACGATTGCAAATGCAATTTCATTTGCTGCCCCATATTTATATGAACTACTAATACATTATAGTGAAAAAATGCCTTATGAAATGTATTTGGAAAATTGGCCATCATACACGGTTGGTATTTTATTTTGCATAACAACTGTTTTAATAGAATTGCCTATTGTTTATTTTTCTTTAAGGGAAAAAGCAATTTCGCGCAAAAAAATTATTGTTACTATCATTATAACTAACATAGTTACCACAATTTTAGTAGCTATTATAGAAAGAATTTTTTGTGTTGGCACATGGTGAAGAGAACACAAGGGGACGGTTCTGTGTGTTGAATTAAATAAATTAAGACGGTGCTATTCGGCACCGTCTTTTTGCATTGTAGGGGCGGGTTTCCACGCCCACCCGATTATTTTATCAATGAAGAACGGGAGGGCACTGAGACCCTCCCCTACATTTAATTATTTTTGATTTTGCACTGCGTTCCATCGTGCTTGATTTCATAATTTTCCTTATATATCAAATCTTCAATAAACACAAACTCATAGCCTTCATCTTTAAGCCCCTTTAATATATTTGGTAGGGCTTTTGGTGTGAAATCGGCATCGTTGTGGAAAAGCACAATGCCGCCCTCGTGCGCCTTTTTAGTCACCCTCTCGCAAATGCTTTCGGGGGTTGCGGTGTCTTTCCAATCGAGAGAGTCTATCGACCACTGAATTGTATACATTTTTGCTTCTTCAACTGCCTCGATAACGGGATTTGAATAATCTCCATAGGGTGGGCGGAAAAGGGTTGGGCATCTGCCCGTTATACCCTCAATTTTTTCATTGCAGGCGGATAACTCATTGAGCATTTGTTCCCTTGATAATGTGCTCATATAAGGGTGCGTGTTCGAATGGTTTTCGATGTGATGCCCCGCATCCGAGAGCGCCTTCACCGATTCGGGATATTTATCCACCCACGCTCCCACAACGAAAAATGTTGCCGGCACCTCATATTCTGCTAAAATATCTATCAGAGTTTCGGTGTCATCATTACCCCATGCGGCATCAAAGGAAATGGCTATTTGCTTTTTATCGGTTTCAACGCAATAAATGGGTAAAAGGCGGTTGTTTTCGGCAAGTGTACTAACCGAGCCGACCACAATTACCACAACGCAAAGCACCGCGCAAGCGAACGCAGTCAGTTGTTTTTTGGTTAAAATTAAGAACTTCATTTTGCTCCCCTCCGCTAAAAAATATGAGATGTAGCTTGTATAATATTACAATAAAAAATGTTATGAAAATAATAACAAATTACCGTTGACTTATGATGGGTGGTGGGGTATATTAAAGTTGTGATTTTTTAAGGGGGAATTTTTATGATTTATAACTATGAAGTAACCGAGCAAAGCCTCGATTTAGAACCCTTTGCGGCTCGCCATTCGGGCGATGAAACGGTTAGCTATAAAAAGGTTTTCGGTGAGGATATATATTTAAGCTTTTATTACCCTGAAAACTATGATAGCAAAAAGAAATACCCCGCTTTCCTGTTTATTCACGGTGGCGGCTGGGCAACAAATCAAATTTTTGAGGACCAGGGCACCTGGCAGGGCGACCATTTAGGTTATCTTGCGAGATACTATGCCGATAAAGGCTTTATTTCGGTTAGCATAGATTACCGACTTGCCGATGTTAAGGGTCAAAAGGAAAACTATCAGGTAATTGATAGCTGTGATGACTGTATGGATGCGGTTGACTTCGTGCTTGATAGGGCAGAAGAAAAGGGAATTGATTTGAATAGAGTTTATATTCTCGGCGAATCGGCAGGGGGCCACCTTGCAGCCTATGTCACCACATGTTATAAGCGAGAGGGCTTTAACTTTAAGGCATCCTTCCCCATCAATGCCATAACCGATATGGTTAGTGATAAATGGAATGTGCGCGTTCCGCTTGCATCAAATCACAAAGAGCTTTCTAAAATACCGAAGGATGAATATGCCTATTATATGTCTCCGCTGTTCAGGATAACTGAGGATATTTGCCCCGTTGTGCTTATCCACGGAAGCGAGGATTTCGTTGTTCCGCTTGCTCACTCCGAGAAGTTTCACGAAAAATTAACCAATATGGGCAAGGAATGTGAGCTACATATTATAAAGGATACCTCCCATGCATTTTTACTTTATGAATACACAAGCTTCATAAATTCCTGCAAAATCGGAATTTCAATAATAGATAAATATTTAGGGGTTTAGTTATGAACGAATATAAAGTTTTAGATGGAAAAATTGTGAGCGAGAGCGGCCTTCCTTGGATGCCGAGGCTCTTTTGTGATGATAGACTAATGTTTGAAATAAACAATAATGAAATCACGGAGATAAAGTATTTTAACCCTACTGCTATCGGCAACCACATAGTTTTAAGAAAGAATTTTTATAAATGCATAACCTTTTTCGCAAGAAGCAAAAAAGCCTCTTATGAATTTTTGCCATCTAAAACAAGCCTCACACCCTATGGCTTTGATTCGCTTTGGAATTTCCCTGAGGGTGAAATAGATTTCTCTATAAAAGCGGTTAAAAACAGTCTTGTTATAACCCTTGTTCCAAGAAAAATTGAGGAAGGCTTCCGCTTTTTATTAGAGCTTCATCAGGATAGTTTCTTTATGCCTCAAACAACACCTAAGCCATATTATAACCCCCAGCTTGGCGGTGCACCACGAGAGTGGAAAAATCCTGTTTTTGAGGATAATTTGCTTAAAACATCATATACGGATACAAGAGAAAATCAGTCTTGCACAACGGCAGTTTATATGGGTGCAACCTGTGATTTAAGCCTTAAAAAGACACCGAATAACGATGTCTTCAGCTTTAGCACTCCCGTTTTGGAAAAGGATAAGGAATACACCTTTGTTATTGCCTTTGAATCGAGCGAGGAAAAGGCAAGTAAAAAAATTGCCGATATGCTCGGTAACTTTAAAACATATCTTGCTGAAATAGAAAAGAGATATGCGGCGGTGGTAGAAAAGGCACCAAGGCTTATTTGCGATAACGAAAAGCTTTCTAACTTTGTTGCCCTAACACCTTTAATAAATGAGTCTCTTAAAATGCTCGATGTTGAGGGCGCTCTTCGCGCCAACACAAAGCACTATGTTGCTTGGGGTTGCGATTCCATTGTTCATTCAATGTCGCTAACTAATTGGGGCGATAATGAATATGGCGAAAAAATCCTATCCCTTGCTCAAAAGCTTGGCTTCCCGATACACTGCGCTTATACGGTAGACTCAAAGAGAAACTGCCACGCAGGGCAGGTTAGTCACCTGGATGCTTCATATATAATAGCCCTTTATTCCTATGTTATCGGCGGAGGAGAATTAACCGATTATCATTATGATTTTTGCAAGGTTATACTCGATAAAATTCTTGCTACAGTTGATGAAAAAACAGGACTTTTTGTAACAGGAACAAATATGTGCTTCGATTATTTCAGCGAAGAGGATGGAACAAAAGCACCTGAAAACTGTTATGGAGCTAAAGAGAACGGAACGATGTATCAGGGTATCCGTGCTATGCAGCAGTTAGCCTTTATGAAGGGTGATAGTGAGAGCTTGGAAAGAGCCACAAAGGCGGCACTTAAATTTGAAGAAAACTATCTTGATATTTTCTATAATAAGGAAGCGGGATATATTCCTGCCGCAGTTGAAAGCGGAACAAACAAGCAAATCAATTCCTATTCGGCTTATCTCTCGGTGTTTGAAAATGATTTTTATACCGATTTGTTTGAGGAAGTCTTTGGAACAACACTCGAATATTTCAAGGAAAACTATATTAGCACAAACGGACTCCGCCCATTATCACTCGACCATCCGGGCTTTGATGCAGATGGCAACCAAACGCACTGTTGGTGGCCTACATATAATGCCGATTTCTATAGCCGAATGATATTTATGCTAAATGAAACCGAGCTTATAGAGCAGTATCTCGGCTGGATATCCTATTGGAGCGAGAGACTCTCAATGCCTGAGGGAATGGATGTTAATTCAGATAACTTTGGCCCTAAGTTTGATAATTGGAATATGTGCTGCGGCGCTTGGCAAATGTTTGTTATGCGAGCATTTTATCAAACTATTATCCGTTCATATATCGGAGCCGATTTTGATGCTTCGGGTGTTACGGTTTACCCCTATTCCGGCAAGGAGAATAAAATTGAAAATCTCCATGCCTTTGGTAAAATATTCAACATTGAAAACAAGGGCGAGGGAAGATACCTTTCAAGAATAATTTTGAACGGAAAAGAAATTAAGGGCACAAACCGAATTCCGTTTGATATGATAGAAAGCGTTAATAATATTGTTATTGAAAAATGTGATAAAGCGCCCGAGCTTTCGGTTTATAGCTTTAACGGTGCTAAGATTACCGATTATAGCATTAAGGAAAACAAGATTTCATTTAATGCTGAAATCACAGGTCACGCAATATTGAAGGTTATAACCGAAAAGGATATCACCATTTCTATCGGTGGAAACGAAAAGGTTTATAAGCCTGTTTCGAGCAAAGTCAAGATAACAGCTCAAGCAGTTGGCAAAACAAAAATAGAAATAAGACTATAAAACAAAAAGATAAGCACCCCAAAAGTATAACTTTTGGGGTGCTTATTATTTAATCTAATGCAGTTTTTTAAGTGAATATTTAGGTAGTAGGGGAATTAGAATTCTATAAACGGGATTTCGATATAGAAAACGGTGCCTTTCTGGTATTCGCTTTCGAGTTTGAAATTATACTTATCGCCATAAAGCAGATGGAGGCGAAGGTTAACATTTTTAAGGCCGATATGTTTTGAATCAGTATCTTTGAAATTGTTTATCCTTTCAAGAAGGTCCCTTTTCACCTCGGGCTTCATACCAATTCCGTTATCTGAAATCTCGATGCCAAGCATATCGTTTTGAGCCTTATATACCTTAATTTTTATCTCCCCACTGCTTCGTTTGTTTGCGAAACCGTGGATGATGGAATTTTCTATAATCGGTTCAAAGCAGAGCTTGAGCATTTTACAATCGATAAGTCCCTTTTCAACCTCAAAGCTGAAATCAATATCTATATCATATCTTATTTTCAGCACGTGGATACAGTGTTGCGCTATTTCAAGCTCCTGGCGAATAGTCGCAAACGAGGTTGTGAGGTCCATACTGTATTTAAGTATACTGCAAATAGATTTTAAAATCTTTTCAATTGGGTTTTTCTCTTCCAAAAGGTCGATGGACATCCAGCTTACAGTATCAAGCATATTGAACATAAAGTGGGGAGAGATTTGCGCCTGCATAGCGAGCATTTGCTGTTGCTGGAGGGCAACAAGGTTATCACGGTTAGATTCCGAAAGACTGATATTGCTCGTGCTAAGCTCGCTTACGGTGTCTTTTATATAATTAACCTCATCAAAATCCTTGAGGATGGGCAACGGATAGTAGCTCGAAACACTATCTATTATTTGCTGAACGGGGCGATAGGTGAATTTGGTGAGGAAATAACTCGCAAGAACGAAAATTATAAGAATGAAAAGGTCTAAAATTATGATAATAGTCCAAATAGAAACATAGAAAGAGCGATAGAGTGAATTATCGAAAACTCTCACAGCGAAAAGAGGGGTTCCTTCTATTTTTTGCGCCGAGAGATTAAGTCCGTCTTTAAGTGAAGAAAGCGAGAGCCCGTTTTCTTTAAGGCAGTTTTTCGGAGCAGCGAATTCCTCAAAAATGTTTTTACCGGGGAGATAGGAAAGAGAGGAAACGAGAATGGTTCCATCCTCATAAACAATTAATTCCTTTTCCGAAGGGGAATAGGTGTTGGTGATGTTTTGACCCATCTCAAAACCGTCTATATTGATATAAACATCGTTTTCATAGGGTGCATCGGTGGTTGATTTTTGATAGAGATATAGCGAATAAGCCGAATCATCCTGTATTATCGAGAGCTTTGAGGAGCGAACATCGTAAAGAAAGGTTTCCTTGGCATTCTTAGTATCCACAGGGAAAAGGATTGTGCCTTTTTTAACCTCACTGTTGCGGCTTTTGATATACATACCCTTAATAAACTCATACATAGTCATACACAAATTCGACTGATATTCAACGCTGTTATAGGCATATAAATCCTTTTCCGCCCATGTGCCTTCAAAATCTATTTTAGAAAGCGCAAAGGAGGTGTTGATGAGGGAAATTTGGTCTATATAGTTTGTATATCTGTAGCCGACGGTGGAGAGCTTTTGTGTTTCTTCACTTTTTGTTTGGCGGGATATCGCCTGACTTGCAATAACAATCGTTATAATGGCGAGAACAACCACAAGTGAAAGCATAAGACTAAGCACCGAAAACAGATTGTTTTTAAAGCTTTTTCTTGAACTTAAAAAGAATGGTTTTTTCATAAAATTTTATTTATTTCTCCAATCCTTTGGCGAAAAGCCTGTTTTTTGCTTAAACACCTTTGAAAAATATGCGGGGTCTCTAAAGCCGATCTTATTAGAAATCGCTATAACCGAAAGCGAGCTATCGGATAAAAGCTTTTTTGCTTCGGCTATACGAAGGTCGGTAAGATATTGGTGAAAGGTGATTCCAAGCTGCTTTTTGAACTTTCTTGAAAAGTGCTCAAGGCTATAACCGAACTGCTTGGAAACCATTTCCAGTGACAATTCCTTTAAACAAATGTTATCATAAATATAGCTTGTGATGGCGGTTGAGAAAATATCTTTTTCAGAGTCAAGATTTTTAATAACATTGTGGAATTCAGAGAAAAGAGCTTTGCCCGTTTCGGCTTCTTCAATGGTTTTAATCTTAAGTCCGAAATCACTTAAATTGAAATCGGGGAGTTTTTGAGCGATAAAAACGAGTAACATACTGAGTGCAACCTTAAACTCATCCACCGAAAAGTTATCTTCTATTGAAGCGAGAAGTTGATGCTGATTAACCGAATCTCTCTCCAAAATAAAGCCTATATATTTGTTTAGGCTTTTAAAATTTTGGCTTTTAAAAAGAGTGGCGGTGTCACTCAGCTTCAAAAGAGTGTAATTACACATAGTATCGTTAAACAAAGAAACGGTTTTAACGGTATCGGATATAATGCCCTGAATTTTTTCGCGTGTTCCCTCCGATTTGTTTAACACAAGGATTATATAAGAGGCAGCGAGCGGACTTGTGCAGAGTGAGAAAATTTTGAAGCTTTCGTTTTCGCAAAGAACAAAATCATCCCAACTATCAACAGGTAGCCCTTGGTGATTTTGCGGAATATAAAAATTCAGTATATACCCATCACTTTGCAATTTACCCATATCAGAAAACAAGTGGTTATCTCTTAAATCCTGAGGACTGATTTTTCCTGTGAAGAAAAGCTGCAAAAACTGCTCAGTTTGGTTGTGTTTGTTTATGATTTGGGCTGATTCCTCGGTTGCGGCGGCAATAAAATCGTAAAGCTCATTTGCCGATTTTTCAACCGCTTGGGTTATCTCATCGGTATCGATGGGTTTTGTGATAAGCGCGCGGGTTTGATATTTTAGCGCTTTTTGAGCATATTCGAAGTCCTGATAGCCGGTTATAATGATAACCTTTGTATGCAAATTCTTTTCATATATATGCTTTGCTAACTCAAGGCCATCGATGTTTTCCATACATATATCGGTTATAAGGATATCAATGCTATCCCGTTTTAAATGTTCAAGAACATCCTCGCCATCGGGGTAGCTTCCCGTTACAAGCATATCGGGGAAATGGGTTTCGATAAGCCGAGTCAGCCTTGTGCGGATAAAGGCGGCATCGTCGCATATAACTATTTTAAATTTTGACATATTTCGCCCTCCCGTTTTTTATATAAATAAATTATATCAAACGGAAAAATTTTTGTAAAGTTAATTTCTTAAAAATGGCACGTAAAGAGCCTAAAATGAGGGATATTCATCAAGATTTTCTCAAAATATCAATTTTTTTATATTTTTGGAAAAGGCGAGTTTTGGTATAATTTTTACAGATATCAAAATAGGGGGGTTGCACCTTGAAAAACAATAAAGGTGGTCTTCAAAAAAGGCGTAGCAAGTATATAACACAGCTTCCTATTTTGGCGCTGTGTGTTCCTGTGATACTGTATATGCTTATTTTTAACTACATACCTATGGGAGGCGTAATAATTGCGTTTAAAAATTACACGCCTATTGAGGGTATTTTTGGGAGTAGATGGGTTGGTTTTGCAAACTTTGACTACTTCTTTAAAACCGATGCTTCCTCGGTACTCTTAAAAACAATAGGATATAATATGTTCTTTATATTCCTTAATATGTTTTTAAGCATCGTGATAGCGTTGCTGTTGTTTGAGGTTAACAGTAAAAACTGCATAAAGCTATTCCAAACTTCAATGTCATTGCCGCACACTATTTCTTATGTAATAGTGGCTTATATAGTTTATGCGCTTTTTGCTTATGATACGGGTATTATAAACCATTTCTTAACCTCAATTGGTAAGGAGCCGATACTGTGGTATAACGAGCCGAAATACTGGCCGCTCATACTAACGGTCACTCAGGCATGGAAGGGAATTGGAATGGGTTCAGTTATCTATTACGGAACGCTGATGGGAATTGATAACAGTCTTTTCGAGGCGGCAGCTCTTGATGGCGCGGGAAGGTTTAAGCAAACCCTACATGTTTCAATACCTGCGCTTATTCCGATAATTTGTATACTTCTTATTACAAATGTTGGCGGAGTGCTTGGCGGAGATCAGGCGTTGTTCTATCAGGTTCCGAGAGATTCGGCTGCGCTTTATTCCACAACCGATGTGCTTTCAACATATTTGCAGCGCGGTGTTACTTCGGGTAACCTCAGCGTTACAAGCGCGGTGGGACTTTTCCAAAACGTTGTGGGACTTGTTATGCTTCTCATAACTAACGGAATAATATCGAAAATCAGCCCCGAAAAT
Source organism: Clostridia bacterium (assembly GCA_017439845.1). Taxonomy (GTDB): domain Bacteria; phylum Bacillota; class Clostridia; order Oscillospirales; family Acutalibacteraceae; genus UBA737. The sequence continues at coordinate 29,049 of JAFSIJ010000024.1, forward strand.
TCATTGCTTTAAGGAGGAGAGAAAATGAAAAGCAAACTGAGAAAGTTTTTTAATTATAAGTTTTTTATTTATCTGTTCTTCTTTGTGTTTTCGTTCTGTTTTATAGTTCCTTTTGCCTTGCTCATAGGAATTTCCTTTTCAACCGAGCAAGACCTTATAAATTCGGGCTTCAAGATAATTCCCGAAAACTTTACAACCTTTGCTTATGAAACACTTTTTGAACAGCCGAAGGATTTGATAGTGGCTTATATAGTAACAGCAATTTATGCCTTTGTTCCTACAACCTTTGGAATATTCTTTGAAGCATGTTGCGGATATGCTCTGTCAAGGGATGATTTCGTTTATAAAAAACCGATAAAGATTTTTTTGCTTATAACAATGTTCTTTAACGGCGGTATCGTTCCTTCTTATATACTCAGAACTCAATATTTGGGCTTGCAGGATAATATTTGGGTATACATATCCTGCCTTGGAGTAAGCGCGATGGAAATATTCATTTTCCGAACCTTCTTTGCGCAGCTCCCGAAAGAGCTTTCGGAAAGCGCTTATCTTGATGGCGCGAGCGAGATTCAGATACTAATAAAAATAATTGCTCCACTTTCGAAGGCAGTTATAGCAACCTATTATCTGCTTGGAATGCTGAACAAATGGAATGACTATACAACAACGCTTTATTATGTAACAAATCCAAAGCTTTATACCTTGCAGTATTTTATGCAGAAAATCTTGCAAGAGGCAGAGCAGATAAAGAAGTTAATTATGCAAATGGGCTTGCAGCTCGCTGAGCCGCCCACCGAAACCCTTAAATTTGCTATATGCGTTTTAGCAACCTTCCCCATGTTAGTTCTTTTCCCCTTCTTCCAAAAGTTCTTCTCTAAGGGCGTTATGGTTGGTAGCGTTAAGGGATAAAAGAGAAAAGATAATGTGTTGGCTTTGCTGACTGCGTTATAAATATTTTAAATTCAATAAAAAACGGAGGTTTTTATTATGAAAAGAATAGTTAGTCTTATTTTGGCGATTTTAATGTTAGCTTGTGTTTTTGCAGGCTGCGGCGGTTCGGGAGGAAACAACTTTTCCGATTCGGACGAAAATGTTACGCTTAAATGGGTTTTCCCCACTGCTTCGCAAACCGATTTAAGCCTTGTGCAAGAGAAAATCAACGAAACCTTGCCAAAGTATTTAGCAAACACCCAAATTGAGCTTATATGCGATGCCGCAATGGAGGACAAGTGGGCGCTTTGGATTGCAGGTAAAACGAGCTTTGATATAGCTCATTCAGGTTTTGCTATGGATATAGCAACCGAGGCACAGAAAAAATCCCTTATAGGCCTTAACGAGCTTGTTGATACCTATGCTCCCACAATTAAGAAGGAACGCGATGAGCTCTTCGTAAATCTTTATAACACAGGAACATATAATGATGAGCTATATGCTATCCCGGCAATTCAAACCTATGTTGATAAATATCGCTGCCTAAACTTCACAAACACCCTTTCTAAATATATTGATGAGAAGGCGGTTGTTGCGGCTACCCACAGCAGTCCCCATATGACCGAGGAAATATACAAAATAATGGATGATTGCCTCGTTAAAGCTAACAAGGATGGTATCCATACCGAAATTTATGCTACATATATGTGGGAAAACTGCCCTGCAAAATTAGGATATATATTCATAGGCGGTCTTAACTCGAATCTTTGCTATGACCCTTATGCTTCTGAAGTTAAAATTATCGATTGGCACGAAACCGAAGAATTTAAAACCTATATTAAATGGATGAAGAAATGGTATACCGAAGGCTATATCAACAAGGATGTTATGGCAGGCGGCGTTCCGAAGACAGGGGAAGGCTATGCTAACCTTTGGCTCGGCGCAAAGGTAGATAACGTAAACTTTGGCGGTAAAAATGTTTATAAAAGAGAAAACGATACTTATATCAAGGTTCAGTCTGCAGATGCTATGATAAATGCAAGCCATGAGGTTGGCTCCATTCAAACCTATCTCTCAATCCCTGCAACTGCAAAGAACCCTGTTAGAGCTATGAAGTTGCTTGAACTCTTAAGAACAAAAGAGGGAGCAGAGATTCTTAATCTCATTGCATTTGGTATTGAAGGCACTCACTATGAGAAGCTTAGTGATACCTGCATTAAGGCTTTCGATTATGAAGGCCAAGGAACATCTTCATCTAAGTATAGCATTGCTTCTTGGCAGGTAGGCAATATGCTTAATGGCTTGTATGCAGTTTATCCCTATAATGATGATACAATTGCTTATGCTCGTAAATATTATGAGGAGATTGAGCCTGCTATAAAGAAGCATGCGCTTTATGGTTACTGCTTTAATCTTGATCAGCATCTCGTTCAGATGACCAATATAAAGAGCGCAAATCAGGAATATGAAGCTCAGTTAGGTTACGGTGTTGCAGCTGATACCGAGGCAACACTCAAAACCCTCACCGATAACCTTAATAAAGCAGGCCAGCAGGATGTTATAAAGGCTCTTCAGCAGCAGGCAGAAGAATATATGAAGAAGTAATTGCTTCCATAGCAAGCACTTCAAAATAATAGATAAGTGAGAATAAGTTATATGAAAAGAAAACTGATTATTAGAGCTGCAACTGTTTTAGTGGCAATGCTGTTGCTTGTGCAGTGCGTGTTCATCAGCGCTTCGGCTTTTGCGGGTGGTTCGGGAAGTGAAGCAGACCCCTATCTTGTAACCACTGCCAAGCAGATTGATGAAATTCGAAATAACCTTTCGGCGCACTATAAATTAGCAGCAACGATAGATATGTCTGAAATTAATGATTTCAAGCCTATTGCAACTATAGCTAAGCCATTTAAGGGCTCTTTTAAATGCGACCTTAATACCGATGGTTTTCCGCTTTATGCCATACTTAATCTCAATATTCACACCAAAGAGGGCGTGTTTATAGATGAAGGTATGAGCAAGTGGGAAGCGGCACTTTTTGCAGGCGTGGAAAACGCAAAATTTGAAAACATTTATGTTTTGAATGCAAAAATCAAGAACGATAACTATGGAGATAATCGTGGCGCTGTTATTTATGGAGACTTTAAACCCGGTATGGATGATATGCCCACAGCGCCCTTAATAGGTAGAGCCGTTAATTCAACAATTATCGGTTGCGGCGCAACAGGAAATATTGATGCAAGAAGTAATGGTTGTGGCGGACTTGTAGGTCGTGTTAGCGGTGGCAGTGTGCAAAATTGCTGGAGTAGTGTTACTGTTAAGACAAAGGGAAAATGGAATCCGGGCGGTTTAGTATCGTCAGCCAGTGAGAATGCAACAATATCAAACTGCTTCGCAACGGGCGATGTTGAGGGAACACAGTCCACAATAGGCGCCTTGGTTGGTTCCGCAAGCGGTGTTATGATTCAAAACTGTTATGCAACAGGCGATGCTCGCGATGGCTTTATAGGAAGAATGGAAAACAGCACAATTGCCAACTGTTATTATTCGGGCAAGGGTGTTGCAGGAGGAACAGATTCCTCAATTATTGCCACTAATATCACAAATAGCTTCTATCTCAAGGGAAAACCGATGACACATGAGGGATATGAAAGCGCAGATAAGGCGAAAATAAAATCGGCTTTATCCTCCGTTGCAGATTTCGATACTTCGGGTGATTTGCCAACACTTAAAACTACAAAGATGCCTAAAAATCTTAAGGATTATAAGGTTGGCAAGGTTTTTGGAACAGCTGTTGGTGGAACCACAGTAACCCCCGAGAACACTCAAAGTGAAACACAGAGCACCTCTTCGCAGCAAAGCTCTTCACAAACGGTTACTTCTTCACAAACTCAGGCGACAACTTCCTCGGTAGTGAGCAGTTCCTCACAAGCAACAACTTCTTCTGAGGAGGCGGCATCTTCACAAACAAGCGAGCCGCTTATGAGTGTTGAAGAATTAACCAAGCTTATAAACAGCCTACCTATAGCGGAGCTAATCACACTTGAAAATAAAGATGATATCAAAACCGCAGCAAAGGCTTATGAATCCTTGAGTGAAGCGGATAAGGATGCCTTTGATTTGCTTGTTTATAAAAAGCTTGCAGAAGCTAAAAAGGCAGTTGCGCTATTCGTGGTTCAAGAACTTTCAACCCGCATAGAGCAGCTTCCCGAGGCTTCAAAAATAAAGGCTTCGCACAAGGAAGAAATAGATGCTATATGGGATGATTTTAACTTCCTTGATGAAGAGTATCGAACATATATTGCCGAAGAGCTTAGAGCAAAGCTTGATGAGTGTACAAAGGCGCTTGAAAACGCAGGAGCTGAGACGGGCGCTAACGCATCGGCGTTCACAACAACCGAGATAGCTATATTTGCGGCTCTTGCCTTGGTTATTCTTCTCAACTGCGCGAGCAACATTGTTATGAGCATATTGCTTTTCAAGAAAAAGAGAGAACAGCAGCTTGATGGAGGTTCTGACTATGAAGACTAAAAGAATATTTAGCCTTTTGCTGTGCCTTATCATTTTTGTGATTTCTCTTTCTTCAGCGTTTTCTGTAAGCGCCGCAAACGCTAAGGCGGAAATATCTTTCGAAACTAAAAAGTTTTCGGTAAGTGATAAAAAATATGTTGCTTCATCGGAGTTTAGCCTTGAGGTTGCTGCCGAAAAAACGGTTTATGTTCCCGTTTCGGTTAAAACAACATCAACGGTTGGCGGCTTTGGTTTCACAATCGATTACGATAAGAATATCTTAGAATTCGATAAGGAAGCATCCTTTTTGGTGATTTCCGATAACAAAGGCTCGCTTTCCGCTCATAATACAGAAAAGGGCGTCGCAGTTCTTTGGGAAACCTATTCTTCATCTACATATATAAACGGTGAGTTTTACTATGCCGCTTTTAAGATAAAGGATGGTATAAACGAGAATAAGACAACCAAAGTAACGCTCGGAATAAAGCAAATTTATGATGGCACTAAAAAACAGGTTAATATAACAGCAAAAATAACCAACAAGGAAGCGCAAATTAATATTAAATCGAGCATATTAACCGAGGCGGAAATAGCACCCTATAAGAAGCTCGAAAATATTAAATATCCTGACTCTGCCGCTGATATAACCGCGGCGAAGGAGGCTTTCGCTTCGCTTTCCGCAATTAAAAGGGAACAGCTCAAAAACGATTATCCAAAGCTTTATGAATATTATTCCACCGCGCAAAGCAGATATAACAGACTTGCTGAGGCTGCGGCGGAAAAAGCGATAAACGATGAGCTTAATGCTTATCTCAAAAAGCACGCAGGAGTGTTTAAATTAACACCCGAAAAGGTTAAGATTTCGGATAAGGCGATGGTAAAGGAAGCAATCAACGAATCAAAAACCCTTTCAACCAGAGCCTATGAAAAGCTTGGCAAGGATAAAAAGGACCTTCTTGATGCTCTTCTTAAAGCGATAGAAGAAGCCGAAGAAATTGCCGAAGAGTTAAAAGAATTCAATGCTTCTTACGGTAGCCATAAAAACCTTACCGAGAAGGATATAGCGCTTGATGCCGAAAACTATATTTTAATGCTCGATGAAGCGCTTATGGTATATGACACCTTGAGCGATGGCGCAAAGGAGCAGTTATCTGCCTGGAAGAAAAACGTTGATAAAATGAAGGCTATTGCCCAAAAGTATGTTGATTCCGATAAGGCGGCTGCGGCAATCGGCGAGAAGGTTAACGCTTTTCAAGCAAAATGGATGGATGTTTTGCTTATAAATTCCTTTAATGTTTCATTAGGTGATGAAACCGCGATAAAGATTATGCTCAAGGATTATGAGGCGCAAGAAAAAGAAGTGAAGCAGGTGCTTTCCTCTAAAATGGAAGGCTTTAAGAATCTTCTTGATATAATCGAGGGTATGAAGAAAATCGATGGCGGAGATAACCAAACAAGCAGCACTCCTTCGAGCAGCGCTTCTTCAAGTGAAGGCAGCAGCTCTCAGGGCGGTGGAGGCACAACGATTGTTCAGCTTCCGGGTGAAACAGTGGTTTCAACCGTAACCGAAACGGTTGTTGAAGAAAAGGTTACCACCAATGAAAAGATTTCTTTTATGCAAAAGAGTAATAAATGGCTTATAATCGGACTTATTATATTGCTTATAATTTCGATTATATCCTTCCTTATGCCATTTATATTAGGACTTATTCCCAAGAAAACAAAAAAGGAAGAAAATGAACTAATAGAGGAGGAAATAGAATGAAATCAAAAAAAATATTAACGGTTCTAATAACCTTAGTTCTTGTTTTGGCTTGTGTTCTTGCCTCCTCGTTTATAGCAAGCGCTGACCTTGTGGTCATTGAGACCTCAGGCGAAAACGAAACGCTTGAATATATAAATTTTGCTTCAAACGGCGGTGTTTCAGGCACAGGAGAGACTATTTGGCCAACCAAGGGCGAGCTTAAACAGGGGGATGGGAAATATACCATAACCAATAACGGTATTGCTCAGTGGTATGATGTTGATGGACTCGGCTTTGCCTATAAAAAGGTTTATTTTAACTATGGAAACAAGGCTTATCTTTCCTTTGAAGGAACGCTTGATTCCTTCGATGGAAGACAGGCTAATGCAGGAGCGGGCTTACTTATTCGTTCAGGCCTTTCAGATGAAGCCGCAACCGTTATGCTGCATATAAGACCTGCGGAGATTGTAACAACCTACCGCGCTAAGAAGGGAGCGCAGAGCACCCTTGGTAAAGCAACCACATACGGAACAGACAGTATAAAATCAGGCTATCCGTTCCAGTTTAAAATTGAGTTTAAAAAGACAACGGTTTATTGTTACTATAAGCTTAAAAGCTCAAAAAGCTGGATAAGCTATGGTTCGGTTCCTATGCAAAGGGAAAATGACTATATCTATATAGGCTTTTGCCAATATTCTCAGGAGGAGAAATTCATGGCAACTGCAAACTTCTCAAATCTTTCTTATGAGATTTATGCTCCTGAGGGAACAACACCCGGCGCACCTGAGGAGGATGATACCACTTCGAGCGCACCGAGTGAGCCGGCTATAACTCTACCGAGTGACCCAAGCGCCGCTTCGGATGTTTTGCTTCGTGAAACATTTACCGATGGCTCAATGACCGAGGGCGATAAGGTGGCAACAAATCCCATTTGGGATATTGAGGGCGCAAGCTATGAAATATTAACGGATGAAGGCTATACTAATCGCTGGTTATCCCTTGAATATGCCGATAAGCTAACCGCCTTTTTTGCGGGAGACCGCAGGTGGACCGATTATACATTCAAGGCGGATATAACCTTCACAACAACCTCAATTAAAACCGAAAAAAATGCAGTTCACTTCTATGTGCGGCATACCGATTATGACCAATACGGATATGAGAATTATACCGTGAGCCTTATAAACGGTGATACTTTGAGACTTTCACAAAGAACAGGAACAAAGCAGTATTATGGTCAAGGTCTTGTTGCTTTGGCAGAGGTTCCGCTAAAGTATATTGAGTTTGATAGTGTTGGAAATCTGGCAAATGACCAGAAGCACACCATTGAAATAACAGCATTTGATAATATAATTACTGTTAAGTGGGATGGCGCCGAGGTGCTTTCTTATACCGATAACGGTGATGATGCCAAATCAGGCCTTAACAGCAACGGTTCAGGCTACGAGGTAAAAACCAGCGGCTGTATCGGCTTTAATGCCGAGGGCGCTTGTATAACTCTCGATAATATTTATGTTTATAAATTGGATGACCCGTTAGGCGGCGATTACGATAACGAAATCGGCGGTAGCTGGAATAAGGCAAGACCTGATGAATTCTTAAATGAATTCACAAAATTACCGTATTAAAGGAGGCGATACAATGAAATTTAAGTTTTCAAAGCTAACAGCGCTTGTTTTAGCGGTAAGTATGCTTGTTTCGTGTGTGTTGCCCTCGCTTAATATATCGGCGGCAGAAAAATCACCCGCAATAACCTTTGAGGATGAAGCAATTGTAAACTCGCTTTTTGAAACAAAGGAAATTGAAACTCAGGGAAGTCTTTATAAGAACGATTTTGAGCTTATAAAGGAGGGCACAAACACATGGTTTAAGCCCGCAGTCGTGGACCAAAACGATAGCCCTATTATAACGGTTATAAAAAATGAGCTTCTCTCTGAGAATAACATTCATAAGGTATCCTTTAAAGCTAAGCTCACAAACGGAGCGAATAAGGATAACTTTGTGGCGATATATCCACTCTATAGCGAAGAAAAAGCCTCAAAGGTGGGTGTTTCCTTCACTGTTTGGGATGGAAAAATATATTTTCGTAAGGCTGTGCACGGTTCCGGGATTACAACTGATATGCCGAGCGGAAACCTTAGCGGAAGCGGAAGCTTTTTGTGGGATGAGGAGCTAACCGTTACCGTTGATTATGATTATTCAGATTATATTAACAGCAATATATATATTAATTATACCTTTGTAAATGGCAACGGTGAAAAGAAAACAATTCCAAACATTAAATATACCGTTGATGAGCAAAACTTCCCGTTCAAAATGCTTGATTCCCTTAAATTTGGAATTGGTAGCTCAAGAATTGAAAGCACAGCACTCTTCGATGATATAGAATTTTCTTTTGGAGAAAGCTTGGTGCAAAAGGCTAACAGTTGGTATAAAAAGCATATCCAGATACTTGATAAGAATCCTGCCGATTTTAATGAAAGCACCGATTTGGCGGCTTGGGAGCAGGCTTTAGAGGAGTATGAAGCGTTAGATACCGTAACAAAAGATTTGCTCTATTCAAAGGGCGCACCTCAAAAGCTATATAAGGTTAGAGGCATAACCGATACCGCGCAAACAACCAAGTTTAAAACGGATAATGCGCTTGCCTTGAGTCTCACCCGCGATAATGCAACGCTCGAAAACAAAAATGTTGTTAACGCGGCGATTGAGCAGTATTCTCAGCTTGATGCGCTTTCAAGACTTTTGCTTCAGGATGATTATGAAGCATTGGTTGAGGTTTCAAAATATCTTATAGGATACATTCCACCTAAAGCCAATGATGAGGATCAAACACCTATAAAGGTTAATTTTGAGGGTGGAGTGAATCCCTTTGTTAACACAAATCCCATAAAGCCAAATGAGATTTATGAGTTTAGAAAAGACCCCGTAAACCCCGATAACACAGCATTCTATGCTGAAGATTATTATAGCGCGGTTTATCTTTTCGAGGATAAATATTGGCCTAATAAATGTATTCCAAAAACAGTTACATTTAAGCTGTTTATGCCAACCTATAACCCGTTTGCTCGTTTTAGCGCAATGCTATCATATTTTGATGAGGAAAACTATTCCTGTGTTCAGTTTGAAACAGAGGTTGCGCATTATCGCAAGGTCGTAAACGGTGTTACTTCACAGGAAGCTATCTGGAATCTCAATTGGGAGGGTGATGGAACCCGCCGCCTTAATTGGAATGATTGGGTCACAGTAACTCTCTCTTATGATGCAGGCGGAAGCGTTATGGTTGTTGCAACCGACTCTAAGGATGAAACCGTTTCGGGAAAAGCTCCGTTTGTTCCAGGTGGAAAGTTCGGCTTCGGATATTTAGGTGGATATAATATTCACGGAACAAGCGCTTATGTTGATGATGTTAATATCACCTTTGATAAGGGCGACTTCGACCTTAACACACCTCTTGAAGAGCTTGGAATAAGAGTTTTATATACAGGTAATAACTATATAGGTCCTAATGAAACCCTGTTCCTTTCGGGTGAAAGACTCGGTAAAACGGTTGATAAAGCGTATATTATGAAGCTTGATAATGCTTTGGGGAATGAGCTTTCCTATATAGCTCAAGACAACGCTTTCACCGATGGTAAGGATTACTATGATAGCGCTTATGCTAAGGACCCCGCATCAAAGTGGGATGATGCTAAAGCTCAGGAAATGAGAATCCTTCAGCGTTCAGACCTTTCTCTTAATGCAGTTATCCCAGAAGATATAGGCGATGGTGTTTATGTTGTTAAGCTAACCTCGCTTCTTTCGGGAGTTGCCGATAAATATGTATATGTAAACGCGCCATACATCAGCTTTATAAACGGTGATGAGGGCGAGATTGCAACTGCGAGCGGGAATATCCGCATTATAGGTCATAACCTTAACACAAAGTACCTCGATGGCGATAACACAGGCGCCACCGTTAAGATGAGAAATCTTACCACAGGTGAAATAGTAACAATTTCGGGCGAGGATATAAAGGGCTTTGCAGATAACAGCGCCCTTGAGGCTAAAATCCCGAGCAGTATTTCGGGCGGCGAATATGCAGTTTATGTTCATAGCGGCATAGGTGATGAAACAGCTTACAGTGTTCCCGGAAAGATTACAATCGGTGATAATCCAAGAGATAGTTGGGGACTTGAAAAAATCTTCAATGTAAGGGATGAGCGTTTTGCAGGCGGCGCAAAGGGAGACGGTAACACCAACGATACCCCCGCCTTCCTTGAAGCGTTAGCGACAGCCTATGAGGCAGGCGGCGGAACGGTTTATGTTCCTGCAGGAAGCTATAGAGTTCTTTCAACCCTGCCAATTCCGCAAAATGTTCACCTAAAGGGTGAGGATAACGGAAACACCATGATTTTCTGGACCGCTCGCCGTTGGGATTTCGGCAAACTACCCGATGCGCATATCAGAATTTTAGGCAATTGCGAAATTTCCGATATCTATTTCTATGGAACACGCGTTAACGGATTTATAGATGCTGAGGATGCCAAAGAAGGCAATATTTATATCCACGATATAAGAACAAACTTTGTTTGGTATGCGGGCGCTCCAACAAATGCAGGAGGCACCGAAACAACAGGTAGGCTCACTAATATGGAAATAAGCCAAGAGCTTATGGCGGAAATGCAAGGAGAAAAAACGATATTCCTTGATTTTTCACAAAGAGAGCGCAAAAATCTTCAGCTATCAAATATCTGGCTCTACAATCCAAGAAGAACAACCAGAGAAATTGTGCTTGAAGGCAAAAACAGCGTTGTTCGAAATGTTGGAACTCTGCATAACTGGATTCACTTCGGCGGCGAGGCGATAATCGTTGAGGATTGTGAAATCAGCGGTTGTGTTGGTCCTAACGCGCAGGGACTTTATTTTGCAAGAAATGAAAACCTTGGACCAGGCGGAAACAACAAAGAGCTTATGACCACCGATGGCGGCCCCTTCGCACTCGGCAAGCAGATTCAGCTTATAGGTGATAAGCCTGAGCTTATGAAGGCGGCAGGGCTTGAGGGTCAGAGCGATAGCGTTACCTATCGTTTTATCGGCTTTGCGCCTAAGAATGATACCTATATTGGAAAAACCATTACCGTAACTTCAGGTCAAGGTCTTGGTCAGGTAAGGCAAATTGTATGGCAAAAGGGTCAGTATTTCAGACTTGAAAAACCCTTTGCTATAACACCAAACCGAAACGGAACGGTTTCGGTAATGCATCCGAGAATGTCTATGCAGTTTATAAACAGTCGTTGGCAGTCGGGAGATGCGGTTGGTACCTATGGAACAATGGTGGATGGCTTGTTTGATGGCAACACCTTTGCCGATTTTGGAACACAGGTGTTTGATAACCAGTCGGGCTCATTATGGTATATAACCATTGCGAATGGTAAGTATACCGACCCCGTTTATGTTCACGGTGATGGAGCGGGTGTAACCCAGCATGAGGATGATATCTATTCGCTCGCAACAAGACTTGGCGGAACAACAAACTTCGGTAATATCGGTTGGGCTTATAGAAATAACGATATAGAAGGTTATTGGTTCCTCCTCACCTTCTGTACTCAGCAAAATGGACTTGAGGGTTATATAGTTGAAAACAACCATCTGTATGACCTTGCGGCAAAGCACGCGGCTTTTGAGTTGGAGCTTGGTGAGAGCACCTATAATAATATGCTTCTTAGAAACAACATTTTTGATGTTGATAATGTCTTTAATGCAGCAGCGCAAGCCGCTCTTAACACCGCAATGAATAAATACGGAAGCTATAAGCTTATGAGCGATTATACCCTGCCCGAAAAAGAAGAGGATAGAATGGGCGATGTTAACCTTGATGGTAAGGTATCAATTAAGGATAGCACTCTTATTAGGCTTTACTATATTGGGCTTATTGATTTAACTGCCGAACAGCTTAAGAATGCCGATGTTAATGATGATGAATTGGCAGACCTTAAGGATGCTTCGCAGATAAGAAGATTTGTCTTAACAGGTGAAGCTTTCGAAACCTCTAAGGATGATTCTTGGATAGATGCGGAATATTGATATGCGGCACAGCCGCATATCAGCGATGCAAATTCATTTTGAATTTGCATCATATCGCACCCGAACGAATGTGAGGGTATATCGAATTTGCCGCAAGGCAAATATATCGAGTTGGCTTTCAGCCAACATATCGTTTTAGCAACTGCGGTGTGTCGTGGCCGCCACACCGCACAAAAAACAAGGATTTTCCATAATCTTGTCAAGATTTTTCTAAAATATCAAGTTTTTCATATGTTGTAATTTGAAAAACAGTGATAAAATTTATTATGTAAAATAGCCGCATAATAACGGCAAAAATAAAAAAGGAGTTGTGTATATGTTAAAAAGAGCAATAGCACTATGCATTTCCCTGGCACTTCTGCTCACAAGTATGATATGTGTTAGCGCAGAAGTTAATTTAACAGCATCGGCAACAATAACCGATGCGCAAAACAACATTGTTTTTGTAGAATCAGATGTATCAACAGGTTCACTTGGATGGGTTGAAAACACAAACGATGTTAGCAAGCTTTTAAACCCCACAGGCTATGGATTACAGGAAAACGGACTATATAAGTTCTTAGGAAACGGTAAAAACGGCGGCTGGCAGTCAATGTTCGTTTATGATGAAACGACACTTGGACTCACCTATAAAAAGATTCATCCGCCTGCAGTAAGCTATCCTGCAGCATATAAGATTGATACTTCTGCTTATAGTGGCATAAGCAATATCACTTCTTATAGCGGTAAGCTTTATTCAAGTTATAATTTCACAGGCAATAATGTAAGCAGACCTGATGCGGCGATAGTAGTAAACTATATCGATAACGGTAACTTTGATTATGTGTATCCTTATGTTGAAAGCAGCAGGCTTTATCTCCGCACTTACTCGGTTCGAACTGAAACCGTAACTGTTGGCGATGTTTCCTATAAGAAGATTTACGGTAGTTATGATGATAATAATCCTCTTTGGCGCATTAACCAGCATGCCAACGGTGATGAGTTTACTGTTGGAACCGAAACAGTGGATGGCACAGAGTTTGCAGTTATTGAATTCAACGTTGCTTATTCTGAAAACGGTATCACACTCACCTTTAAATCAGGCGATTGCACCACAGAAAGAACCCTCGCTAACGATTATTTCTTAAGTTATGATGTTAAGAATCATTTTGATTTCAAGAACAATACTGATGTAAAATCAATTGCATCCTTTGGAAATTATCCCCTTTCCGCAGCAAAGGCGGTGGGCGTTGTAAACAATCTTTCTAATTCTTCGTATATCGGTGATGCAAAGGTAACCTTTGAGTATAATAAAGCTGCGGCTGATTTAGCTAATGATTTTAGAACTAATCATGCTGATATTCTTGCAAAGGATGCTGCAACCGAGGCAGATCAGGC
>JAFSIJ010000025.1 GCA_017439845.1 Clostridia bacterium
GTGTTGGTTGCTTTGTTGTTGATGGCATCGAGGAGTTATATGCCATTGATAACGAGGCAAGAAACAAGGGAATAACCCAAAAAATTCTTCTTCGCATTACCCCCGGTATTGATCCTCATACTCATAAGAAAATCTCAACTGGCTCGGTTGAGTCAAAGTTCGGCATTCCGATAGGCGAGGATGCTCTCCGCGTAACAAGTGAAGCGGTAGGGCTTCAAAATGTTTGTCTTGTAGGCTTTCACTGCCATGTTGGTTCTCAGATTTTCGAGTGTGAGCCATTTCTCAACGCTTGCGATATTATGTTTAAATTCTTGGCTGATGTTAAACATAAGTTTGGTTTTTGCGCTAAAGTTCTTAATCTCGGCGGCGGCTTCGGTGTTAGATATACTGCCGAGGACCCCATAATAGATTTAGAACAAAAAATTGCCGAGGTTGGCAAAAAGGTTAACGAATGCTGCAAAGAATTTGATATAACTCCGCCGAGCATTATGATGGAGCCGGGAAGAAGCATTGTTGCTGATGCGGGGCTCACTCTCTATTCGGTTGGCTCGGTTAAGGAAATTGAGGGCTATCAGAACTATGTTTCTATCGATGGCGGAATGACCGATAACCCGAGATACACCCTTTATGAATCCCCCTATACTGTGGCGCTTGCTTCGCGCATAAATGATGAATGCGATTTCACAGCAACCATTGCGGGAAGATGCTGTGAATCGGGCGATTTAATTCAGGAGAATGTTAAAATCCCAAAACCTCAAAGAAACGAGATTTTAGCGGTATTCACAACGGGAGCCTACAACTATTCAATGGCATCTAATTATAATAGAGTGCCGCGCCCACCCGTTATAATGTTAACTAAAGATAGCGAATATACAGCGGTAAGGCGAGAAACCTTAGAGGATATTTGTTTACTTGACGAATAAAGAAAAAACCACCTACTTCTCGTAGGTGGTTTTTTTCATGCTTTTTCTATTATTGCCGCCATAATGGTTATATCATCCTCGTGGGTGTCGGTCCTTCTTCGCTTGGCGCATTCGGCTAAATGCTCGGCAAGGCGTTGTGCCTTGCCACCTTCAAAGTTTTCAAGCTCTTCTCGTATCCAGTCGGTGCCCTCGCTTGCCGCCCCATCCGACATCATAATTATAATATCATTCTCTCGCATTTTAAGGGATGCCTTGTCAAAACCGATGTTGCGGAGAATTCCCGCAGGAAGTGAGGAACTTTCAGCCTTGCCTGTTCGCCCTGAACGCTTGACAACCGTGGGGGCTGCCCCTGCTTTTAGGAGCTTTAGCTTACCTGTGTAGAGGTCCAAGCTCGCAACATCCACCGTTGCAAGAGATTCATCGGTTGATTTAAAGAGCATTGAGGAATTTAAGATTTTAAGAGAACAGTCGTAACCAAAGCCTGCCTTTAAAAGCCTCGACATCAACCCCGATGCCATAGCGCCATCAACCGCCGCTCTGCCTCCCGTTCCCATACCATCGCTGAGCACCATAACAAAGCTTCCGCGATTATCATAAAAATATGAATAGGCATCGCCGCACATTCGGGAATTTCCCGCGTTGATTTGGCTGACACCGATATCCACCTGATACTGCGCGTGTTCGGTGAAG
Organism: Clostridia bacterium; assembly: GCA_017439845.1. Classification (GTDB taxonomy): domain Bacteria; phylum Bacillota; class Clostridia; order Oscillospirales; family Acutalibacteraceae; genus UBA737. The sequence continues at coordinate 1,614 of JAFSIJ010000025.1, forward strand.
GTTATAAAAATATCGTTGCCGATTTCGTTAACGCTCGGCACATCAAAATCCCTCTCACAAATAGATGAAACGGTTTTCATAAGCTGAAGCTTGTTGATAACCTGCTCGTTCTTGCGCTTGACCTTAAGTTCAAGTGTCATTCTGCCGAATTTATCTATTCGACTACTGCATTCATCAACCGTTATATCTATATTTTTAAGCGCCGCCGATGCTTTTAGCGCCGCCGAATTATCAAAGATTTCATCCTTTTCAAAGTCAATGGCTAAATCAGCAAGCATAGCGGAAATACCTGAAAATTGGTCAGAAATTACGGAGCGAACCTCATCAATTCGGTTTTCTGCCGCAGTGCGAGAGGCATATTCGCTGTATCGCTTATAAACCGCGCCGCTAACCTCGGGGAGCCTTATGCACCTGTTTTTAAATTCCTCGGTTGCAAATGTTTCGGGGGATAGCATACCTCGTTTAACCGCCTTGGTCATTTCGAGTGCCGCCGCAACCGTTTCGTGCTTTTTGCTCTCCCAACAATGAAGCCGCAGCTTGCAGCCAACGCAAGAATCTTGCTCAATGCCCGAAATAACTTCGCTGAAATTCGGCGCGTTTATTTTGGAGAGCTCGGCAGATACCTTGTCCACAGTGGAAGAAACATCCTTAAGTGCATTCGAGGCAACAAGCAAGCGCATAATAACCGATTTTTTAAGTCCTGTCGGAACGCTGACCTTGGGGTAGGCGGTGAAAAATCTGCCTATTTTAGCCCCAACACTTATTGGCACCGCCAAAAAGAAGGCGCAGGCAAGCGTTGCTTCGGTGAGGCTTGATGCGAGTGAAGAAAATGAGCCGAATGAAATGGCAGTTATCGAAAAGCAGGATATAACCACAATAATTTGCGCATACTTCGAATAGGAGGAAAAAACACCTGCAAGCATTCCGCCGAGGGCAAGTCCAATAAAGAACGAGCTTGTCCCTCCCGATATCGCCGCAATGAAGGCGAAGGAAATTCCTGCCACCGAGCCCGATAGAACGCCGCCGAATTTTGCGGCTAACAAAATAAGTATAATTCCAACGATATTGCCTAATGATATACCTATAACACTAATGCTTGATAGTCCGCAAAGAATGATGCTAAGCGTTAAAAAAACGCAAGCAAGCTCCTCACCTGAAAGACCGGGGGAGGTCTTATCAAGCGCCTTATATGAGCGGCAAACAAAATAAGCGCCCGCGCTCGATAAAATAGCCTCGGCTATGCGGTGCAAAACATTTGTCGGGATTCCATCAAAGGTCACAGCCGATGTGAAGAACACAGCAAGAAGTGTTATAAGGCTTAAAAATAGCGGATTTGAAATAAGCCTTTTAAAAGAGCCAATTAGCAGCTTTATCGCAAGTATTGCAAAGAGCGATGCAAGATAGCGAAAACCACCGCCATCCACTGCGGGAAAGAAATATCCAAAGAATGCGCCTATTGCCGCCGAGGGCAAAAGAGAAAGCGGCGCACCTGCTATAAAGGATATTCCAAAAGGCAAAAAAGAGTTCATTATAACCGCCCTCGAACAAACAAAGCCGAGAAGTGCCGATATAAAATGATAAAAAACGGCAACCCCGATTTCTTTTTTTGCAAAGGGCTTAACGGAAGAAGATGCAATTTCCTTCAAAATAACCACCTCAAAAACAAAATATTCACAGATTTATTATATTTCGAGGATACCGATTATTTTGTAAATCGGTGGGGCAAAAAAAAGGGAGTTTTTGCAACATAAACACAAGCAATTTGAAAAAAATATAGAAAAAGAAAGGGAGAAGGAGAATTTGAAAAGATTAGGTAAGATTTTAGCGCTTTTTCTTGCTCTTTGCCTTTGCGTTAGTCTTAATGTCGCCTCGCTTTCCAGGGTTGGAAGCAGAGGAGAAGAGGTCAGAGCCATTCAAGCCTACCTTAAGGATAAGGGATATTATAACGGAAGCGTTGATGGAATTTATGGAACTGCAACTAAAAATGCGGTTATAAAATTTCAAAAGGATAAGGGGCTCTCGGCGGATGGAATAGCGGGGGATAAAACCCTCTCGGCAATGGGAATTGCGAGCGATGGAACATTCGGCGGATATTCAAGCGCCGATTTAGAGCTGCTCGCGAGGACGATTTCCGCCGAGGCAAGAGGGGAGACCTATATGGGTCAGGTTGCGGTTGGAGCGGTTATATTAAACCGCATCGAGCATCCCTCCTTTCCCGATACGCTCGCAGGCGTTGTCTATCAAAAGGGGGCGTTTTCCTGCCTTGATGATGGGCAGTTTTATGAGCCGATTGCCGATAGTGCCTATAAGGCGGCGCGCGATGCCATAAACGGACTCGACCCATCGGGCGGCGCAATTTATTACTATAACCCAAAAACCGCAACAAATAAATGGATACGCTCCCGCCCCGTTATCGTAACAATAGGTCGGCACGTGTTTTGTGAATAAATTGCGGGCGGGGCAATCCCGCCCCTACACTCGTAAATATGGCTCTAACAAAAAGGCTTGAGGTTAAACCTCAAGCCTTTTTGTTATTCATTTATTAAAACCTTTTCAATTTTGCCTATTATCATATAGTGGAAATCTTTTGTGGGATACCATTTATCAATTGGCTCTTTGTCGATGAAATTGCTTTCATCAAGTTTTCCTACATATTGCTTTTTGCAAATAAGCACAAGCTTTGCCTCATCAAAATAGGTGGTGCCATTTTCGAAAACAGGGGTTAGCCCTGTAAGCTCGGTTTTGTTAATGTCCCTTCCGCTCATACTTCCGCAAACCTTGTGAATGTCCTTTCTATCTCCATAGAAGCTAAGCGTGAAATAATCGCTTTTGTTAACAAACTCCATAGTGTATCGCTGTGGGCGGATGGCGGCAACAACACTGTCGGCTCCCCACATTTCACCCATAAAACCCCAGGAGGCAGTCATCATATTATAGCCGCTTTCATCCCCTGCGGTTATAAGCATCCATTCGTTAGCAATTTTTTCTATAAGGTTATCTTTTATTTCTTTCGCAGTTATTTCTTTAAACATATTATCCCTCCAAAGATATTTTAATACATTTTATAAAAGAATACAATTATATATTCTCAAAAATTTGTTAAATTTTTGTCGATTTAAGTATTGAGTTTTTGGGAGAATGTTGATATAATAGATTTGTATGTGGTATGAAAGGTTCATGCCAATAAACAACCGAAAGGAGTACATATATGAACTATTCACATGAAGTAGAAAATATGTGTCCCTTAGCAAAGGGAACATATCACGGTCCCGCTCCGATTCCGGAGGAGGGCAAATGGGTTCAGGTTAAGGAAGTTAAGGATGTTTCCGGTCTTACACACGGTATCGGCTGGTGCGCTCCTCAGCAGGGAACCTGTAAACTCACTCTTAACGTTAAAGAAGGTATAATCCAAGAGGCGCTCGTTGAAACTATCGGCTGCTCGGGTATGACCCACTCGGCTGCTATGGCTTCTGAAATCCTCGTTGGCAAAACAATTCTTGAGGCTCTTAATACTGACCTCGTTTGTGATGCTATTAACACCGCTATGCGTGAACTCTTCTTGCAGATTGTTTACGGTAGAACTCAAACCGCTTTCTCTGAAGATGGTCTTCCGATTGGCGCAGGTCTTGAAGATTTAGGTAAGGGCCTTCGTTCACAATGTGGAACAACCTATGCAACTCTTGCA
>JAFSIJ010000026.1 GCA_017439845.1 Clostridia bacterium
GAGAATACCCATTATAAGCGCGGCGATGAAAACACGCTCGCCGATAAGGTTGTTATCCTTATCATAAATTATGAAAGGAAGAATTACCATAGGTAACATATTACCGAATATCGAACCTACCGAACGCCAAGCCGAAAGCGATGCTCTATCCTTAACATCGTTTGAAATTAAGGAAAGAAGTGAACCATAAGGTACGTTAGCAACGGTATAAAAAGCATCCCAAACAACATAACCTGCAATAAAGATTATGAACTTTGCCCAGGTTGGAGCATTCGGGAAAGGTAGGAAGCAACAAGCGCCGCCTATGATAAGACCGATTGAACCTGCCCAGATGTAAGTAAGGAACTTATTGCGCTTATATGTGCGCTTATCCGCATCAATTATCGAACCGATTAACGGGTCGTTAATTGCATCCCAAACCTGAACGATGATAAGCAATAATGCATACCAAAGGTCCATACCCATAAACTGTGTCCAGAAAATTGACATTGTGCCCTTAAGCGCAAAACTCATATTACAGCCTAAGTCACCTGCTGCATAGGCTACACTGTCACGAATACCGAACTTGCGATAGCCATTTGCATCTCTTTTGATTTCCTTTTTCATTCTTTTATTCCCCTCTTAATATATTTGCCGAGAATATGTTTATTATATATTACACTTAATATATATGGTGAGTAATTTTTTAATATGTTTTTGTATTTTCTCGATATTTTGTTAAAAACTACTGTTGAATTTTGCAAAAAATAGTAATATAATGATAAAAAGCTTTATTGAAATTAACTATCTATTGGAGTGAAAGAAATGCTTTACGAAAAGGAACTTTCTTTTCTTTTGGCAACTCTTAGCAAATGTCACATTGATGCAAAAACTTTTAGTTTTACCGATAGGAGCGGTTTTGAGGAAAATAATCAGTTTTCCCCGTTCAATATCATTACAAAATTAGAAAAAAACAGCGTTTACCGTGTGTGTGACAGTTTTAAATTCAATTACATCTATATGCTTTTACCCGAAAGCAAGGAAAAATTAGTGCTTTTTATAGGGCCATTTCTCTTTTCGCAACCACGTGATGAAGAACTTTTGGAGATAGCCGAAAAGAACAACATCCCACCATTTGAACAAAACACTTTTTCAAGGCTCTATCACGGTGTACCCGTTGTTAGCGAGGGCGGATATTTGCTCTCGATGATTGATGCGTTTACTGAGCAGATATTCGGTGATAAGCTGGAATTTAATTTCGCTGATTTTAGCGGTGATACACCTGACACTGCTCCTCTTTTCTCGGTGGATGAAACTGGCGATAGCGCCGAACAGCTTCTCAATATGCACCTTATGGAAAGGCGTTATTCCTATGAGAATGAAATTATGGATGCTGTTTCCCGCGGGCAGGTTCAAAAAGCTGATTTGATTTTATCAGGCTTTTCAAAAATTTCCTTTGAGCGCCGCCTTTCCGATGGTATCAGGAATCTTAAAAACTATTCAATTATAATGAACACGCTTCTTAGAAAAGCGGCGGAAAATGGCGGTGTTCACCCATTCTACCTTGATAAAATTTCCTCATCCTTTGCCACACAAATCGAGCTTGTTCACTCGGTTGACTCGGGTTATGCGCTTATGAAGGAGATGTTCCGTTCATACTGCAAGCTCGTTCAAAAGCATTCGATTAAAAGCTATTCACCTCCCGTTCAAAAAGCTCTTATTTGTATTGATGCAAACCTTTCAGATGACCTTTCTTTAAGCTCGCTCGCTTCGGTTCAAAGCATAAGTCCGGGTTACCTTTCAGCTCTTTTTAAAAAAGAGGTTGGAAAGAATATAACCGAATATATAAACGAAAAGCGAATCGAGCTTGCAAAGAGGCTGCTTACAAGCACAAAGCTTCAAATTCAAACCGTTGCAAGCCATTGCGGAATTTTGGATGTTCACTATTTTTCAAAGCTGTTTAAGAAATATACAGGCAAAACACCTAAGGAATATAGAAAGGGTTAAATTTTGTGTTCATTGTTGACTTAAAAGCGGAAAATATGTATAATTTATTTTAGTTTAAAAATTGGAGAGAGAATATGGAAAACAAAACAACTATTAAAAAATCAAGTTTCACAGGGTCACTCGGCTTTGTTCTTGCGGCAGCAGGCAGTGCGGTTGGTCTTGGAAACATCTGGCGTTTCCCCTATCTTGCGGCGCAAAACGGAGGCGGCCTTTTCATTTTAGTTTATATCATCCTTGCCTTCACCTTTGGCTTTGCCCTTCTCACAACCGATATTGCGATTGGTAGAAAAACGGGCAAAAGTGCAATTGAGGCTTATGGTGAAATAAGCAAAAAATGGAAATTTCTCGGCTGGTTAAGCTTCATCGTTCCCGCCATAATTCTCACCTACTACTCGGTTGTTGGCGGTTGGATAACTAAATATATGGTTTCCTACATAATAAGCGATAGCTCCACCCTTGCAAGAGATAATTACTTCACTGATTTTATTACTTCACCTATTTCACCGATAATATTTATGCTTATCTTCCTTGCTCTTACTGCGCTAATAGTTTATCTCGGTGTTGAGAAAGGAATCGAAAAGTTTTCAAAGTTTATTATGCCGGGGCTTTTAATTCTCATTATTGCAATAGCCATATTTGCCGTTACAAGAAGCTACACCGATGAAAATGGTGTTACAAGAACAGGTCTTCAAGGTATGGCAATATACTTTATTCCTAACTTTAAGGGCGTAACAGTTTCTAAATTCTTCCAAATAGTGCTCGATGCAACCTGTCAGCTTTTCTATTCGCTTAGTGTTGCAATGGGTATTATGATTACCTATGGCTCCTATGTTAAAAAGGACTGCAACCTTTCAAAGAGCGTTTTTAGAATAGAGCTTTTTGATACAGGTGTTGCAATTCTCGCCGGTCTTATGGTTGTTCCCACCGTTTATGTTTTCACAGGGCTTGATGGAATGAACTCGGGTGCAGGTCTTATGTTCGTTTCACTTCCTAAAATATTCAACAGCATGGGAATTATCGGTAAATATGTTGGTATCGTTTTCTTTATTATGGTTATCTTTGCGGCTCTAACTTCAAGCGTTTCGATTATGGAAACACTCGTTGCAAGCTGTATGGATTGGTTTAAGACCTCGCGAAAGAAAACCGCGCTCATCGTATTTGCAATCTTTGCAGTTTTAGCAGTTGTTATTTGTATGGGATATAATGTTCTTTACTTTGAAGCAGTTCTTCCCACAACCGCTGAAGGCGGAACAGCGCAGCTGCTCGATGTTATGGACTATATAAGCAACTACTTGCTTATGCCCATTATCGCAATTCTCACCTGCGTTCTTATCGGTTGGATAGTTAAACCGAAATATATCATTGAAGAAATGGAGCTCGGCGGAGTTAAGTTTAAAAAGAAAGCTCTTTATTCTATAATAGTAAAGTTTGTTGCCCCCGTTTTATTAACCATTCTTCTTGCAAAGGCAATCGGCTTATTCTAATTGAAATTAAGTAAACGGTCTTGAGGTTTAACCTCAAGACCGTTTTATTTTTTATGGAAATTATACTTATATTCCACTTCTTTCCTTTCGCCAGGATACCATTTTTGTGTGAACATTCCTCTCTTTATGACAAATTCATCACAAATTTCTTCCTGTAATTCCCTTTTTATATTCTTCTTTTTGCAATATGCTGTTTCATTCCATCTAATAATACAAGTTCGCTCATCATATTCAAATTCGTGATGCTCACAATATGAACAGGTTACAACACCATATTTTTCTCTTCGCTCTTCATCAAGCACAACCTATCACCTCTTTTACATTTTACTATTATTTAATAGTAAAATCAATACTATTCTTTGGTAGTACATATACTTGTAAATATGAGGTGATGATTATGTACTATCCACGACTTAAAGATTTAAGAGAAGATAAAGATTTAGTTCAAAAGCAGGTAGCAGCATATTTAGGTATTGACCAACGAGTTTATAGTAATTATGAAATTGGAAAACGCGAAATACCCACCCGATTTGTTATTTCACTCGCAAAATTTTATAATACAACAACCGATTATATTTTAGGTTTAACCAATAACCCAAAAAATTAAAGGACTTGGAATTCCAAGTCCTTTTTTCATTTAATAAACAACCTCTATTGTTACGCTTTCTTTTCCTTCAAGCATTGAAGTTGGTATAAAGTTTGTATCAAGCTTAACACCATCAACGATTACTGCGCTTGCCCTTGCCGCCTCGTATGGTAGTTTAGGTGATACAACAGTACATTTTGTTCCTCTATACTCACGGGTGAACTTAAAGCCATCCCAACAAGCAGGAACACAAGGGTCTATAATAACACCATCATAATCAGGGCGGAAGCCTAAGATATACTGCGTTGCGGCGATATACATCCAGCTTGCTGTTCCGCTGAGCCAAGAGCCAACACCCATCTTATCCTTTTCGTGACAGGGTGCTATCATTGAAGAGGCATAAACATAAGGCTCAATCATACAAGCATCAACCTTATCGTTTCTCATTGAGGGTAATTCCCTATGATAGAGCGAATATGCATCCTCGTTTCTTCCAAGCAAGGTTTCGGCTATAATTGCCCAGGTGCTTGCGTGGAAGAAGATGCCTCCGTTTTCACGAACACCGCCTTTAAGACCGAAATAGCTCTTGTTCTTAATATCTATTCCCGAAGAAGCAGGAGCATGGGAGGTAACGCCCATTTCGGAGAATAAATACTTCTTAACATTATCAAAGCAGGACTGACCCTGTTCATTGCTTGGCAAACGGCTGAGCACTGCCCACGACTGTGGATTTAAGAATATTTTATTAAATTCATCCTCATCGGTTCCATATTTTTCACCTTCATCATTGAAGCCACGAAGGAACCATTTGCCATCCCAAAGCTTTTCATAAACGCTTTCGCACCAAGCATAATAGTCGTTAGTCCAAGCGAGACCTTCGCTATCGCCGGTTTTTGCAAGCAACTGCTTTAATTCATAAGCCGCATGAGCCGCCTGGAAGAAAACAAACGAGCTTTCCGCCTTGCCCTTGATAGCGATTTTTTGGAGGGAATCGTTCCAGTCGTTAAGCAAGAACAACGGTATATCGTGTTCTCCGACATTTTCACGGGTGAATTCAAGACCCTTAATTAAATGTTCAAGCACGGTTGCCTCTCCGCCATCGATATATGGCACCTTTTCATCGAGGAATGCATAGTCGCCTGTTTCCTTAATATAGGTGCAAACCGAGAATATACCCCAGATGTGATCATCGCTTCTGCCACCGCCTGAGGACTCTTTGGTTCCGGGGAAATAAACCGCTCTTGCATCGCCACGTGAATACTGAATAGAAAGAAGAGTTTTGATTCTTTCCTTGACCTCGCTCGGTACCGAATGAACAACACCGAGAACATCCTGCATAGAGTCACGATAACCCCAACCTCTATCAAGACCTCTCTCATAATAGGAAATAAATCTCGACCAGTTGAATGTCATTCGGCATTGATATGGATGCCAGCAATTAAGGATTGTATTCATTTCTTCATCGGGAGTTTCCACCTGAATTTTGTTTACGTGGGTGTTCCAGAATTTTGAAAGGGCGGCGAAATCTTCATCAACGCTCTTCACTGCGCCACTTATAATATCGGCAATTTTTTCGCTATCATCGGTCATACCAACAACGATAAAGAATTCCTTGCTCTCGCCTGCCACAAGTGTTATATCGGCACAAACACTTCCGCAACAATTATCGGCATTAACCTCGCTATTTGAGCATTGACCCTTTTCAACTGCGATAGGATTACTTTCGCTTCTATATCTTCCTATGAACTTATCGCGCTCACAATCAAAACCGCAAATATCAAGATTTGTTCCTATAAAGCTCAGGCGCTCGGGAACATTTATAAAATCATCCGATGGGTCAAACACAACTGCATTGCCCTTGTTAAAGCCTGTCATAAAATATCTTGGCCAATCGCACTGGATATCATATTTCGCGATATAGCTTGAAAATTCGAGATAGGTGAACACGCGAAGCTTTTTAGCTTCACTTCCCTCGTTTTTAAGATTCACTCGCCAAAGCTCATAATTTTTACCGAGTGGAATAAAATATGTAACACTACTGCTTATACCTTTATATTGGCTTTGAATATCGGTGTATCCAAGACCGTGGCGGCATTCATATTTATCTAAATCCTTCATAACGGGCTGCCACGATGGCGACCAATAATCGCCATCCGCCATATCGCGAAGATAGATATATCTTCCCGGTCTGTCAGAGGGGATAGAGTTGAAACGATAGCGGGTTATTCTATGGTTTCCCGAATCCTTGTTAAAAATAAGTCCGCCCGCGGTGTTGCTGATTATACCGCTAAATCCACCGTTTCCAAGGTAGTTAAGCCAGGGCGCAGGGGTATCAGGTCTTGTTATAACATATTCTCTTTTTTCGTTATCAAAATAACCGTAATTCATTTGAGCACTCCTCAATTTATTTATATACTTCAATTATATAGTAATTGCTATATTTTGCAAGGGTATTTTTTTGACATTTGGTACTCTTTTTTTACACTAAAAAAGACAAGGGAAGGCTTTTGCCTTCCCTTGTGAAATATATGTTTTATTTCTTATGAATCCACTGAATTATTCAGCAGAGATAGCCTCTACAGGACAACCTGCAGCACAAGCACCGCAATCGCAGCACTTTTCAGCATCAATTTCATAACGCTCTGCGCCTTCGAAAATAGCATCGCAAGGACAACCTGCAGCACAAGCACCGCAGCTGATGCAAGCATCGGAAATTACATAAGCCATCTAAAACACCTCCAAATTTATCTACTGATATTATTGTAACAATAATCGACAAAAAAAGCAAGAGGCAAATTATTCGCTTTGTTCTGCTTTATTTTTTGATTTATGTTTTCTTGATAAAAGCTTAACTTCATCCCTATGAACCTTAATGGGCATAAAATCGCTATCATCCAATTTAACAAGTAAATTGCCCGTTATAAGATTAACATCTATAACCATACCAACACCCGATGGAGTTTTAACTGCCGAGCCAATGTTTGGGGTTAAGGAATTAAGATATTCATAGGCATCCTGCTCATACTTTAAGCAACACATAAGTCTTCCGCAGCTGCCCGAAATTTTGGTTGGGTTAAGAGAAAGGCCCTGCTCCTTTGCCATTTTAATTGAAACAGGCTCGAACTCTTCAAGGAACTGCTTGCAGCAATAAACCTGACCGCAAATACCAAGACCGCCGAGCATTCTTGCCTCATCACGAACACCGATTTGGCGAAGCTCAATTCGGGTGTGGAAGCGAGCCGCTAAATCCTTAACAAGCTCGCGGAAGTCTACCCTGCCATCCGAGGTAAAGAAGAAAACAAGCTTTGAGCAATCAAATGAATATTCCGCCTCAACAAGCTTCATATCGAGCTTATGCTCTAAAACCAATTCCTCGCAAACCTTTAATGCCTCTTCCTGCTTTTTTTGGTTTTCTTCAAACTTATTTATATCTTTTTCGGTTGCGATTCTGATAACCTTTTTAAGCGGCTTTACAATTTGCTCCTCGCTAACCTCGTGATTTTCCTCATTGATAACACCGAACTCATTGCCCGATGCAGTTTCAACGATTACATTTTGACCAACTGTGCATTTCTTTCCATCGGGCGCAAAATAATACGATTTGCCCGACTCCTTGAATTTCACAGAAACAACCTCTGTTTTTTTGCTCATTCTATCCTCCGAAAATTTCGCCTGCTTTACTTGTTATCAAGGTAAAGTAAAGCGAAAGATTTATATTTGTTTTAAGTGCTTCAGCAGCCTCGCTTAAATATTCATAATAGCGAAGAAGCTTGCGCGAAAGTCGCACATTAGAAGCATTTTTTCGCATCATTTCGGCAACGCAAAGCTTTAACTGCAAGGTGAATCTATCAACAAAAACTCTATCGTTTGCAAATTTAACCGTGCTTGATAGCATTGCCCATTCATCAGGAATTAGAGCCGCCTTTAAAAACTCTTGGGCGCAAGTCTTGATTTCACTCTTTTTACCTGTCAGGTCGCCAAGTGCCGCACCGATACTGCCGAAATTATTATCAAGCGCATAAAGTGCCGCATCAAGAGAAACCTGCGGATTTTTTTCGCATATATATTTTGCCGCATCGCTTCTCTCGGGTGCCGAAAGCGATAAAATAACACATCTTGAAATTATAGTTGTGAGTAATCTATTCTTACTCTCGGCGATAAGGAGAAACACTATATCGGCGGGTGGTTCTTCAAGCACCTTTAAAAGCGCATTTTGAGAATCCTCGCGCAGTGTATCCGCGCCATCTATGATAAACACCTTTTTGCCTGCCTTGTGCGGTTTAACATAGGCATCACTCCGCATCTCACGCACAGCATCAATGGTTATGCTTTTTTTACCCTTTTCGGCGGCTACCGTTATTATATCGGGATGGGAGCCGACCTCGGCTAAATGACAGTTACTGCATTTGCCGCAAGGCTTTTCTTCGCCCTCGCAAACTGCCGCTTTGGCTATAAATGCGGCGAGCGTGTGCTTACCGAGTCCCCCCTCGCCTTCAATTATAATGGCGTGGGGAATTCTATTAGCACTAATTGCAGACAAAACCGCCTCTTCAACCCTTTTGTTTCCAATAAGCGGAAATATCATAATACAAAACCGACCTTTTTCATAGCCTTAAAGTAGGTTTTACGAGCAACCCTTTCAGCCTTTTCGGAGCCTTCTCGATAGAGTCGCTCAAGCTCGCCCTTATCGGCGATAATTTTATCATAATTAGCCTTAATGGGAGCTAATTCATCGGCAACGGCCTCGCCTACTGCGAGCTTAAAGTCACCATAGCCCTTACCTTCAAATTCCTTTTCAACCTCGGCGGCAGTTTTACCTGTTACGGCGCTATAAATACCGATAAGGTTTGAAATACCGGGTTGTTCCTCTGAAAGTCTCAAACAGCCGAGCGAATCGGTTACTGCGCGTTTAAACTTGCGGATAATATCATCCTTACTATCAAGAATTGCAACATAGGAATTAAGATTATCATCCGATTTTGACATTTTCTTGGTTGGGTCGGCAAGTGACATAACCCTTGCGCCAACCTTTGCGATATATGGCTCGGGAACTGTGAACACATCGCCATAGAGATTATTAAATCTAACCGCAATATCTCTTGCAATTTCAAGGTGTTGCTTCTGATCGGCACCAACGGGAACAAAGTCGGGCTTATAGAGTAAAATATCCGCCGCCATAAGTGTTGGATAAGAGAAAAGACCGACATTTATATTATCAGCGTGGCGAGCCGATTTGTCCTTAAACTGAGTCATTCTCGACATTTCGCCAAACTGTGTATAGCAAGAAAGCAACCACGAAAGACAAGCGTGCTCAGGCACGTGTGACTGAATGAACATAGTGTTTTTTTCGGGGTCAAGACCAAGTGCCAAAAGAAGCGCATAGGTTGAATAAATTTGAGCGCGAAGCTTTGCAGGCTCCTGGCGAACGGTTATAGCATGAAGGTCGGCAACTGCATAGGTGCAATCAAACTCCTCCTGCATATTTATCCAGTTTTTAAGCGCGCCAAGATAGTTTCCGAGTGTTAACATTCCGCTCGGTTGGATGCAGCTAAGCACCTTTTTCTTTTGTGTTTCGGTAATATTTTCCATAAGAGTATCATCTTCTTCCTAAATTCAAACAATATTTTATCATAATCATATATTTATTACAAGAAAAGTTTATTCTTCACTTTCTTCCAATGTTGCAAGCGGCTCTTCCTTTGGCTTTCTATCATTTCTTAAATCTCTAACGAGGGTATAAAGCACCCAAAGTCCTATTAATGAAATAACAACCGTTCCTGCAACACCTGTTACATTTTGCGAGGCGTTGAAGTTTAGAAATGCGCCGCAGTCAAACGAAGCGAATATCGGTTTTATATAATCGGTGCTTTCTTCACTTGAGGTTGAAAATGAAAGCGTGTATATACACTCATCAGCAACCGTTATATAGTTTGTTTGAGTATACTCGCCGCCGCTATCCTTTAGCAAGCTTTCGGTATAAATAAACTTTTGAGAATTTTTTTCCTCGATAGCAAACTTAGCATTAGAAAAATCTTTAATGAGCAACGAAGCTATTTCCTTTATTTCGCTCTCATTCATAAAGGATATATTGCCAACCTTTTCGGAAAATGCAGTTTTCTTGGAGGTCACTTTAATTTGCTTTGTGTTTTTCTCGTTAAGAGCTAAAAACACGATGCCCTCTGCCGAGCAATACTCTCTTATTTCCTTTTCGGTTTGCCCTGTTATTTCACAAAGCTTATTGGCATCATCCGAAAGGGTGAAAAATTCATCATCAACACTTAATTTAACATCGCTCACTGCCGACACCGAAAGGGTGAATATAAGCGAAACTACAAGAAGCGTGACTGTTAAAATTTTTAATTTCATCTTAACTCCTATATAAGATTATTTTGCTTTTTAGCAGCTGTTAGTGTGTTTTGCATAAGCATAGCGATAGTCATAGGGCCAACGCCACCGGGAACGGGGGTTATAGCCGATGCAATACCCTCTACCGCATCAAAATCAACATCGCCGCAAAGCTTTCCATCAACCCTGTTCATTCCAACATCGATTACAACTGCGCCGAGCTTAACCATATCAGCTGTTACAAACTTTGCTTTACCAACTGCGGCAACAAGAATATCTGCACTGCGGCAAATCTCCTTCAAGTCACGAGTTCTTGAATGGCAAATTGTAACTGTTCCGTTTTTATGTAAAAGCAGCATTCCCATAGGCTTACCAACGATATTTGAGCGGCCTATAACAACACACTTCTTACCCTCAACACTAATACCCTCATATTCGAGCATTTCCATAATTCCTGCAGGGGTGCAGGGAACGAAATCATAATCACCTATCATTATTCTTCCAACATTATGCGGATGGAAGGCATCCACATCCTTTTCGGGAGAGATGGCATCTATAACCTTCTTTTCATCTATATGTGAAGGAAGCGGAAGCTGGCAAAGAATACCGTTTATGCTCTTTTTATTATTAAGTTCTTCAACCAAAGCGAGAAGCTCCTCCTCGGTTGTGCTTTCAGGAAGCGCATATTCCTCCGAGATAATTCCAAGCTCTTCGCAAGCCTTTTTCTTGTTTGCAACATAAACCTTTGATGCGGGGTTATTACCAACGATTATAACCGCAAGGCCAACGCTTATGCCCTCCGCCTTTAAATCAATAACACCTTTAGCAACACGTGCCTTAACGGCGGTTGAAATTTCTCTTCCGTTTATAAGTTTACTCATTTTCCGTTTCCTCTTTCTTTTTAAGAATTGATATATATTCCTCTACAGGTTTGTTTAATTTCTTTTTAATAACTATTATCGCGGTTAGCGATGCTAAACACAAAAGAATTGATAAAAGGCACGAAACTCTTATCGGGCCTATCATAAGACTATCGGTGCGAAGTGTTTCAATTATAGCTCTTCCAAAGCCATACCACACGCCATAGGATAAAATAATCTGCCCGCTAAAGCTTCTGTTTTTGCTTATCAGGTGCAAAAGCAATACACCGACCAAGCACCAAACCGATTCATAAAGGAAGCAGGGGTGAACGAGCCCTTCGCCCATTTCGGCGATAGTTTTATTCGACTGCATACCCCACCAGGCACTGTTTGTGAAATCGCCATAAGCCTCTTGATTCATAAAGTTTCCCCATCGACCTACACCTTGACCGATAAGAAAGCCTATTGCGGCAATATCGAACAAATCGAAAACCTTGATTTTCTTTATATAGCACATAACCGCTCCCGAAACAAACGCACCGATTACGCCGCCATAAATTGCAAGACCCGAAAATCCCGATGAATCACCAAAGCCGAAGAAATCACCTATGCTATCGAGCTTAACTCCATCAAAGATAAGATAATATGCCCGAGCCGAGAGTATTGCAACGGGGGTTGCAACCAAAACAACATCTAAAATCTTATCGTTATCAAGGTTAAACCTCTTTGAGTTAAAGTAGGCATAAACTATAGCAAGGAAAAATCCTGTTGCGATAATAATGCCATACCAATATATATTCCACCCGTTTTCACCGATTGGCAGGGTGAATGCTATCGGATTAAGCCTAAAGCGGATGCCAAAAAGCACCACATCATAAACACTCATTTTAATAACCTTTACCTTTCGCTTCTTGGAAGTATAACCGATAAAACACTTTTTTCATCTTCGAGTAAAGATAGTCTCTTATAAACATCATCGGCAGTAACCGATTTTAAATACTTGATTTCATCAAACAATTCGCAGCCGAACACAGCGCAATCAACCATCTGCATTGCAACCGCTTCAACACTGTTAAAGCGCCTTATTGCCTCGCCATACATTCCGCGCCTTATTGCCTCAAAGAGCTTTTTATCGATTCCCTCATCCTTAATGCGCGCAATTTCGTTCTTGATTTCCTTTGCAACGGCGGATGGGTTTTGCGATTCGCCATCAAAAATAACGCTTGCATATCCGTTGCCGCAAAAATACTCACTTGAAAATTCATCATTTATAAGACCTTTTCTTGTGAGCTCGGCATATAAAGGCGAGCTATCCCCTGCGATAATTGCAAGTAAAAGTGCAGTGCAAACTCTTTCCTTAATAGTTCGTTCAGGTGACTTGATAGCCTCCTTAAAGCCAAGGCAAAACATAGGCTGCGCAACCTCGCTCTTTTGTTCAACATAAGAGGTTATAACACCCTCGGGCTCTTCTTCATTTATTCTCTCGATTTCAATCCCCTCATCAGTTTTTATGCTCGCTTCAATCTTTTTGAGAATTGCATCGCTATCAACATTTCCTGCGATACATATAAACATATTTGCAGGATTATAAAATGTGTTATAGCATTTATAAAGAAGCTCGGCATCAATTTTTGCGATAGAATCAACCGTTCCCGCAATATCTATTCTAACGGGATGGTTTTTATACATAGCCGCAAGCATATTGAACATAACTCGCCAGGAAGGGCTATCATCATACATCCTTATTTCCTGGCCGATAATTCCCTGCTCTTTTTTAACCGTTGCCTCGGTAAAATAAGGCGACTGAACAAAGGAAAGAAGAATATCAAGGTTTTCTTCAAACCTATCGGAGCAGGAGAAGAGATAACAGGTGCGGTCAAAAGAAGTGAAGGCATTCGCATAGGCTCCTGTTTTTGCATACTTTGTAAAAGCATCGCCATCTTCACTTTCGAAAAGCTTATGCTCAAGGAAGTGGGCAATTCCTTCAGGAACGCTCACCCTTTCGCCTTTTGCTTCAAACTGCGTATCGATAGAGCCATACTTGGTTCCATAAATCGCATAAACCGAGTTATATTCACTTTTTTCGAGTATATAAATCTTCAGTCCATTCGGCAGTGTTGCCTTAACATAAGATTCACCAATACTGCTTTCAAAGGTTTCTTTAATCATATTACTCTCCTATTAACTTGTAAACTGTGTTAAGCTTAATGCCCTTTGCGGCGCTTATAACATCTTTTCTTGTTATCGCCTTAATCTTTTCGGCTATATCCTCGGGTGAATAGATTTCGCTGTTCGCCGCCTTTAAGGCATACCATAAATCAAGGGAATTTTGAGAATCATCATAGCTTCCAAGCGAATCGCAAATACTCTTTATTGAGGACTCAAACTCGAAATCAGAGAACTCGCCATTCTTAACCGCATCAAGCTGCGCTAAAATTTCTTTTTCAGCCTTTTCAGCATTAGCAAATTCAACACCCGACTCAACCGTTACGAGTCCCTTAGCGCGAACACTTCCGGCCGAACAATAATAGCAAAGGCTTTGCTTTTCTCTGACATTAGTAAATAGCCTTGAATATGGGCCGCCGCCAAAAATATCGGTTGCTATCATAAGCGGAAGAGATTTATCATCATCACCATAAAGTGTACTCGAAAAGCCCATAACGAGTTTGCCTTGAGCCACCTGCATTTTATCGGTTACAACCTTAACGTTCTTTCTATGGGATGTTCCCGCTGTTCCTTTAATATCGGTTATATCCTCTCGCTCGATAGCAGAAAAGGCATCCTTTATATCATCAAAAAATCTTTCGGGCACCTGAGCGCCTATAACCTGAACTTGAATAAATGCGGACTTAAGCATTTTTTGCCAAGCGGTATAAAGCGTTTTGCCCGTTACTGCGGCAACCTGTTCTTCGGTTCCGCATTTTGAAATGCCATAGGGCTTACCCTTATACATTTCTTCAATAAGGCGTTTTTTGGCATATACCCTCTTTTCACTCACTTCACCGCGAATATGCTCAATAGCCTTGCGCTTTTCACGCTCAACATCGCACTCTAAAAACTCACCGTTTTCCACATTTGGCTCGAAAATCAGTTTCCTCATCAGGCTGCTTGCTTCGTTTACGAGCGACTCCTCCGACAAGGCATATTCATCATTTATAACCGATATGCCCATACGAAGCAGCTGATAATCGCCAAACTTCTCGGTGCTTGCCGAAAGGGATGCACCATATAGCTTATTGAGTTTATAATTAAGTTTTGAAAAATCAGGATATTTTTTACTGCAGGAAGTAAGAATAAAAGGCAAAAGGGCAAAATCGGCAACTGTCTCTTCGCTTAGCGGAAGATAGATGTTAAACGAAAGCGAGGTTGTTTTAAACCTTGCATTTCTGACGAAAAGACCCCTTACGCCATCAACTAATTCTACGAACTTTTGGGACATAATACTCCTCCAAGATAATATTCTTTAGTATTATACCATATTTTACATCAAAAGAACAACTAATTTTTAATATTTATTTAATTAACTGTAAAATATATTTATATTGTTTGCAAAAATTTACAATTTGTGGTAATATATTTACTAACGAATTACCAAAGGAGTGAGAGAAATGAAAATAGACCATAAGCGCGGTATCAGAATGCCTATTCGAATAATAATTTCGGCTATTTTGCTTTTAGTTCAGCTTTCTGCGCTATTTGCATTTTTCTTCAATCTTTCGGTGCATTCAACGGGTGTTTTCACCATATCCACCGCTCTCGGTATGTTGATGGTTATTTATATCGTTAACCGCCGAGGCAACCCGAGTTATAAAATCGCCTGGATTATATTCATTCTCCTCTTCCCTATTTTTGGTATCTCGGTGTTCTTGCTTTGGGGCGGAGGCCGCGTTCTTCCTCATAACAGAAGGAAAATGGAAAAATGCGAGGCAAACTATTTCCCATATTTGAAAACTGATGAGGAAACAAAAAACAAGCTTTGTTATTTTGATATTTCTCACTCGCGCCAGGCCGATTATCTAACCCACGAATCAGGTTTCCCCATCTATGACGGAACCTCGAGCGAGTTCTTATCCCCCGGGGAAAAATTCTTCCCGAGATTTTTAGAGGAGTTAAGGCAAGCTGAAAAGTATATCTTTATAGAATTCTTCATTCTCGCCGAGGGCGAAATGTGGGATGAAATCTTTGAAATTTTAAAGGAAAAAGCAAAAAGCGGCGTTGAGGTTAAAATCATTTTTGATGATTTCGGCTCTATAAAAAGGCAGAGAAAAGGCTTTTTGAAGCGTGTTCGAAACGCAGGTATCGGCATTTCGGTGTTTAACCCGATTAAGCCCTCATTTAATATGTTTATGAACAACCGCAACCATCGCAAAATCGTTGTTATAGATGGCAAGGTTGCATTAACCGGCGGCATCAATATCGGGGATGAATATATCAACCGAATTGAACGCTTTGGCCATTGGCTTGACTGCGGAATAATCATTAAAGGAAAAGCAGTTAGCAGTTTTACCGTTATGTTCCTTTCAATGTGGGAATTCACAACGGGCGAAATGCTTGATGCTAAAAGCTATCTCACCGATTATTCGGTTGATGCGGAAGGCTTTGTTATCCCCTATAGTGATGACCCGCTTAATGACCGAAATCCCGCCGAAGGAATTTATATGCAAATACTGAATTCCGCGCAAAAATATGTTTACATTGCAACCCCATATCTTATTATTGACAGCAGTATGATAAGCACATTAAAAATGGCGGCAAAATCAGGTGTTGATGTTCGTATAATAACACCACATATCCCCGATAAAAAATATGTTCATCCTGTTACGCAGTATAACTACCTTGAACTGCTTGAATCAGGCATTAGAATTTATGAATATCTGCCGGGCTTTGTTCATTCGAAATACTTTGTTTCGGATGATAAGATAGCCACTGTTGGCACTATAAATATGGACTATAGAAGCTTTATTCTCCACTTTGAATGCGGAGTTTGGATTAATGATAATTCAACCGTTGCCGATATAAAGGAAGATTTTGAGCAAACCCTTTCAAAATGTAAGGAAATAACACTTGAAGAATGGCAGCATAGACCATTGTTGAGCAGATTAAAAGAGGCGGCTCTCCATATTTTTGCACCTTTTATGTAATTGACAAATTATCGTTTTTAATGTATAATTTTATTAGAAAAATTCAAAAAATGAGGTGGGCTTATGAAAGGCTTTTTCAAGTTTTTAGGCAGTGTTTTTGCTGTTTTTACAGGACTTATAGGCGCTCTTGCGGTTTATGATGCTATAAAAAACAAAAACCGATTAAAAGGAGCCTATCTTGAATGTGGAAACAATGAAGCTTCCGAAGAAAATGAATGATAGCAAAATAAAGAGGTCTTGTGACCTCTTTATTTTTTTGCGCACTATAATCTAAAAATTGTCTTTTTTTGGTATTTTTGAACATCATTTTCTATTTTTTGGTTATTTAATATTTCGATTTTGGTGAAAATATACAAAAATCAGTCAAATTTTGTTTATAATAACACTTGAAAAAGAATATAGAATATTGTATCATAATATAGTAAATAATAAAAACAGTTATTTTTCTTTTGAATGGGGAGATTTTAGTGGCTAAAATTACAGCGGCAAGTCTTGCTGCACTAATCGAGAGAAAGCTTTCTCATAATCTTGGTGTAACACCTGAGCAGGCTTCGGATGAGCTTTTTTATAAGGCATCGGTTATGGCGCTTCTTGATATAATGAATGAGCGCCGAACAAATTTCAGAAACAGTGTTAACGAACAAGAGGCAAAACAGGTTTATTATTTGAGCATGGAATTCCTTATGGGCCGCTCACTTAAAAACAACCTTTATAATCTTGAGCTTACTGATACTATGCAAAAGGCACTTGCAAAATTCCATGTTAAGCTTGATAAGCTTTATGATTTTGAGCCTGATGCCGGTCTTGGTAACGGTGGTCTTGGCCGCCTTGCTGCCTGCTTCCTTGATGGCCTTTCAAGCGGAAGCTATCCTGCTATGGGTTACTGTATCCGCTATGAGCTTGGAATATTCAAGCAAAAGTTAGTTGATGGTTGGCAGACTGAGTTGCCTGACTTCTGGCTACCCGGTGGAGGTGTTTGGCTTGAACCGCGCCCCTCTCATGCTGTTGATGTTAACTTTGATGGATATATTGATGAATGGTGGGAGGGTAGTTATCACCACGTTGAGCATAAGGATTTCATCAGTGTTAAGGCAATGCCCTATGACCTTATGGTTGCAGGCAAGGATGGAAAGACCGTTAATGCTTTAAGACTTTGGAGCGCCGAGTGTCAGGACTTTGATATGTCGGCATTTAATCAGGGCGACTATGTTAGAGCCCTTGAGCGCCGCGCTATGACCGAGGCAATCTCCAAGATTTTATATCCTGAGGATAATCATATGGAAGGTAAATCACTTCGCCTTCGCCAGCAGTATTTCCTCGTTTCCGCTTCAATTCAGGATATTTTAAATCGCCATTTAAGGCAGTATAACACACTTGAAAACCTTCCCGAAAAGGTTGCTATTCATATAAATGATACTCACCCCACCCTCTCTATCCCCGAGCTTATGAGATTTTTGCTCGATGAATGCGGATATTCTTGGGAAAAGGCTTGGGAAATCACAACCGGCACCGTTGCCTATACAAACCACACCATTATGAAAGAGGCTCTCGAATGCTGGCAAATTGATTTGTTCAAGGCAAGACTTCCGCGTATTTATCAAATCGTTTGCGAGATTGACCGCCGCTTCCGCGATGAGGTTATTGCCAAAACCGGCGACTTTGCTCTCGCTGAACGCACCGCAATTATCTCAAACGGTGTTGTTAGAATGGCAAACCTTTGCGTTGCCGCTTGCCATACCGTAAACGGTGTTTCAAAGCTTCATAGCCAAATTCTCGTTGATGAGCTTTTCAAGGATTTCTATTCGCTAACTCCTGACAAGTTCACAAACGTTACAAACGGTATTGCTCACAGAAGATGGCTTTGCCAGGCAAATCCTGAGCTCACCTCGTATCTTACCGAGCTTATCGGCGATGATTTTATAAAGGATGCCGCTAATCTCGATAAGCTTTCAGCTTATGCTGATGATAAGGCAGTTCTTGCAAATCTTGAAAAGATTAAGCATCACAATAAAGAACGCTTTGCCGCATATATTAAGAATAAATATGGAGTTTCGCTTGATACAAATTCTATATTTGATATGCAGGTTAAACGACTTCACGAATATAAGCGCCAACACTTAAATGCGCTTCACATTGTTTCTGATTATCTCTATCTCAAGGATAACCCGAACGCTGATTTTGTTCCGAAAACCTATATTTTCGGTGCTAAAGCGGCTCCCGGATATCTCTTTGCAAAAGAAATTATCCAAATGATTTATAAGATTTCCAAAGAAATTGAAAAGGATAAGAATATAAGCGATAAGCTAAAGGTTCTGTTCCTTGAAGATTATAGGGTTACCCTTGCCGAGCTTATGATTCCTGCGGCTGATATAAGTGAGCAAATCTCACTTGCATCAACCGAAGCAAGCGGAACGGGAAATATGAAATTGATGATGAATGGCGCTATAACCCTTGGCACCGAGGATGGCGCAAACGTTGAAATTCACAAGGCGGTTGGCGATGATAATATCTTCATCTTTGGCATGAGAACACCCGAGGTTTTATCACTTCAAAAATCAGGCTACTCGCCTGCCCCCTACTATTCAAACAATCCCGAGCTTAAGCGAGCTCTTGACTTTATCGGTCAGACCATTGACGGCAAATCCTTCAGCAATATTTATAACACGCTTAAATCGGTTGATCACTATATGGCTCTTGCCGATTTTGCCGACTACTGCAAGACACAAGACCTCGCTTCCAAGACCTATATGGATAGAGATGCCTGGAACAGAATGTCGCTTATGAATATTGCAAAATCGGGAATCTTTGCGGCCGACCGCTCGATTGATGATTATGCTAAAAATATTTGGAATCTTAAACCGGTGGAATAATGCAATACTATCCTTTTGACTCGAGAAATTCATTATACAAAGATAAATTCGGTGCGATAGCCGAGGGCGAAAGCCTTCGGCTTCGCTTGTTGCTTCATAGAGATGCCTGTGTTCATAACGCATTTCTCATTATTCGCAAGGATGAAGAAACTGCACCGCATTACATAGAATTACAACCGAAGGAATGGCTCGAGGATTATAGATTTTATGACACCGAGCTTACTATGGATGAAGGACTATATTGGTATTCCTTTAAATACACAAGCGACCACGGAACATTTTTTGTCACCAAAACTGCCACCTCGCTCGGCATTGTTTCGGTTGAGGGTGAAAACTGGCAGTTAACCGTTTATAGCAAAAACTTCTCTACTCCCGACTGGTTAAAGGGCGGACTTATCTATCAAATTTTCCCCGATAGATTTGCAAAATCGGGTGAAAGCAAGAATAACGTTCCCGAAGATAGATTTATTTGCGAAGATTGGGAAAAGCAACCCGAATTTCGCCAAAATAACGGAAAGTGTTCGCTTTGTAACGATTACTACTGCGGCGACTTTAAAGGAATTGAGCAAAAGCTTGATTATTTAAAGAGCCTTGGTGTTTCCTGCATCTACATAAACCCAATTTTTGAGGCTCATTCAAACCATCGCTATAACACCGCCGATTACATGAAGATAGACTGTCTTCTCGGGAATGAGAAAGACTTTGATTCTCTCATTAAAAAGGCGAAGAAAAAGGGCATTTCAATTATCCTTGATGGCGTTTTTTCGCACACAGGTGATGACAGTATATATTTTAATAAGTATAAGCGATATGGGGATGGTGGTGCCTTTTCTAACTTTGATTCCCCTTATCACAGCTGGTATAAATTCTATAACTTCCCCCATGGTTATCATGCTTGGTGGGGTGTTGCAACACTTCCCGAAACGGTTGAGGAAGACCCCTCATTTAATGAGTTTATAAACGGAGAAAACGGTGTTATCCGCCATTGGCTTAAAAAGGGTGTTAAGGGTTGGCGGCTTGATGTTGCCGACGAACTTCCCGATGTCTTTCTTGATAATTTGAGAAAGGCTGTTAAGGCCGAGGGTGAGGAAAACTACCTTCTCGGCGAGGTTTGGGAGGATGCCACAAACAAAATAAGCTATGGTTCAAGAAGAAAATTCCTTCGAGGAAATCAGCTTGATGCGGTTATGAACTATCCCTTTGCAAATGCAATAGTTGACTTTGTTAAGGGCGGCAACGCCGATACCTTTATGAACTCTATTCTCTCAATTCTTGAAAACTATCCAAAGTGCAGTATTGATGTTATGATGAACCACATCGGCACCCACGATACCGCACGAATTTTAACCCGCCTCGCAACCGATGACTGCCCTCAAGATAGGGCGCTTCAAGCATCCCGTGTGCTAACGCACGAGGAATACGAGAGAGGGTTAAAAAGACTATACCTCGCTGCTGTTTTACAGTATACACTACCCGGTGTTCCCTCCCTCTATTATGGTGATGAAACGGGGCTTCACGGATTTTCCGACCCGTTTTGCCGAGGCACATACCCTTGGGGCAAGGAAAATAAGCACCTGTTAGAATTTTATAGGCAGCTCGGTGCTATAAGAAGAGAATGCTCGGCTTTCAAAGAGGGTATTTTCATTCCCGTTTTCACAGGTCTTGGCGAGCTCGCCTTCATCCGTGAGGATGAAAAAGAAAAAATCTTGATAGCAGTTAACCGTTATGACGGTGAGGTTATCATTGACATTCCAAGCGAGTTTTCCACCGCAAAAATTCTTTTTGGCAACATTCCGCAAGAGGATAAATTAACACTTTCACCGCAAGGCTTTGCTATTCTTAAAATAAAAAAGGATGTACCCTATAGGTTGTACTCTAAAGGACAGTAAAAAGCTCGGACTAAATAAAGTCCGAGCTTTTTAAATTTATTTACTTTCAGCAGGTGTTGCATTATATTGCTTCATACATTTATCACAGATATTTCTATATCTCGTTCCCATTTCATTATCTATTTTTGCATATGTGATTTTTTCGCATTCGCATCCACACATATCGCATTTAAAAAATTTTTGTGGATTATCAGTGCTTGATTTTTCCGTATTTTCAGAATTATTTGTTTCGAAAGCTAAACATCCACACGAACATCTTTCTGTTTCAATTGGAGATAATTCTTTACAATAAATGCATTTTTTAAATCCAGTAGGAATTTTATTCGTTTTAGAAACGGATTTTTTCTTTTTTACAGTTAATTTTGGCTCTTCTTTACATTCTTCCTCGTAGTCATCGCTAGATCCCTCTGTTTTTGCAGAATTATATAGTGTTATATTTGCTGTAATCTTTGTGTGTTGAACAATAGTTGCCAACGAGCCAACTAATAAAGCAAGAACATGATATGCACAATATTCAAGGAATGAATATAATGTCCAACTAAAAAGATTATTAACTAAAGCTTCAAATACTGTTGGTATTTCGATACCCATTTCAGCAGAAGCCTCGCGGATTTCTTCTACTGTTTCTGCACCGATTTCTTCAATTAGTTGATGAGCATTAATACCAGCTGTTATAGTGTCGATAACACCAATTACAATAATAATCCAAAAAAGAATAAAACCCCATTTTTCTAACCTTTCACACCATAACCAAAGATTTTGGGTTATGCTATCCGTTTTATAACAATCCTTAAAACTCTTTGGTATTTTCTTTTCCTGATTTCCCGAAAACATATTTGCCATTTTTGACTTCCTCCTAAAAATAAAAAAGTGTGTGCAACCGAAGTTACACACACGAAAAATGCGGAACCTCGTTTTGCTACCACACAAAATTCCGACACTTCACAGAAGATGCGAAAATAGAAGTCCGCATTTTTACCGAAATAAAAATACAACTTCTGCAAAATGTCATATTGAATTTTGTGTGGTACTCGTATTATACCATAATAATACAATTTTCACAAGTCCCAATTAAAATATTACTTTTATATCCTATGTTGACTCACTTGACTGGAAAGAAACTGCCACACCCGATAGTATTTGCAAGCGGGTGACGAGCAAAGTCAAAAACGGCTCAATTGTCCTTTTTCACAACGATGCC
>JAFSIJ010000027.1 GCA_017439845.1 Clostridia bacterium
GCTCTGCCAGCTGAGCTAATGGATCATACTGATTTTACGCAGCCTATATATTATATCAATACCCACTACCTTTGTCAAGAGAAAATTAACAAAAATGGTAAAGTTTTTTATCACTCCGACACTTTATTTGTATCGGAGTGATAATTATTTAAAAAACTACTTTACAACGATATTTACAAGGCGTTTTTGAATATAAAGCTCTTTAATTATATTCTTACCCGAAATTTCGTTTTTAACTGCATCATTTTCTTTTGCAAGGGCGATTGCATCCTCTGAAGAAATTTCAGCAGGAACATTGATTCTCGCTTTAATCTTTCCGTTAACCTGAACTGCGATTTCAACAGCCGAATCAACACATTTTGCCTCATCAAATTTGGGCCATTCGGTTTCGTTAAGCATACCTTCAAAGCCGCAAAGCTCCCATAATTCCTCGGTTATATGAGGAGCAAATGGATTAAGCAAGGTGATAAAGGTTTTGTATTCACCCTTTGTTATGCTTCCCTTTGACTGAACAGTGTTAAGCAAGGACATAAGCGCTGCAATAGCAGTGTTCATCTTAAGATTTTCAATATCCTCGGTTACCTTCTTTATAGTTCGGTGAAAATCGGCCTCTATGTCTTCCCTATATTCATCGCCATCAACAAGGATATCATAAAGCGCCCAAACCTTATCAAGAAAACGCTTACTACCCTTAATGGATGACTGACTCCAAGGTGCTGCCTTTTCGAAGTCGCCAATAAACATTTCATAAACACGCATGGTATCAGCGCCATAATCCTTAACGATTTCATCGGGATTAACAACATTTCCGCGTGACTTGGACATCTTTTCGCCGTTCTCGCCGAGAATCATACCATGGCTTGTACGCTTAGCATAAGGCTCGGGTGAAGTTACTGCACCGATATCATAAAGGAATTTAGGCCAAACACGACTATAAAGCAAGTGGAGAGTTGTATGCTCCATACCACCGTTATACCAATCAACAGGGCACCAATATTCAAGAGCCTCTTTCGATGCTAATTCCTTATCGTTATGCGGGTCGCAATAACGGAGATAATACCAGGAAGAGCCTGCCCACTGAGGCATTGTATCGGTTTCTCTCTTAGCATGACCTCCACACTTAGGACAGGTGGTATTTACCCAATCGGTCATATTAGCAAGAGGAGATTCACCGTTATCGGTCGGCTCATAGGTATCAACATTAGGAAGAACAAGTGGTAATTCACTTTCATCAAGCGGAACATAGCCACATTTCTCACAGTAAACCATAGGTATCGGTTCGCCCCAATATCTTTGGCGAGAGAATACCCAGTCACGAAGTTTAAAGTTGGTCTTAACATAACCTATTCCGCGTTCAGTTAACCACTCCTGAATTGCCTTTTTAGCTTCCTCAACACTCATTCCTGTTAAGAAGCCTGAGTTAACCATAACACCCTCGGCACAATCGGTATAAGCAGCTTCTTCAATGTTTCCGCCTGCAACAACCTCGATAATCGGCAATCCGAATTTCTTTGCAAACTCATAGTCACGAGTATCGTGACCGGGAACCGCCATAATAGCGCCTGTTCCATATGAAATAAGTACATAGTCCGAAATAAATATCGGAATTTCGGTATTATTAACGGGGTTAATAGCCTTAATACCACAAAGCTCAACGCCTGTTTTATCCTTAGCAAGCTCAGTTCTCTCAAAATCAGATTTCTTTGCCGCTTCGGCGCGATATGCTCTAACCGCATCAATATTTGAGATTTTATCTGCCCATTTTTCAATCAAGGGATGCTCGGGCGACATAACCATATAAGTAACACCGAAAAGTGTATCGGCACGAGTGGTATAAATTTCGAAATCATCACCCATATTTGTCTTAAAGGTAACCT
Source organism: Clostridia bacterium (assembly GCA_017439845.1). Taxonomy (GTDB): domain Bacteria; phylum Bacillota; class Clostridia; order Oscillospirales; family Acutalibacteraceae; genus UBA737. The sequence goes on from JAFSIJ010000027.1 coordinate 1,878, forward strand.
GAGTACCGTAAGACCTGCCTATCCAATTGCGTTGCTGAGTTTTAACGCGCTCAATGAAATCGATATTATCAAGTCCATCAAGAAGCTTATCGGCATACTCGGTGATTTTAAGCATCCACTGACTCTTTTCCTTATGAACAACCTCACTGCCGCAACGCTCACAAACACCATTTACAACCTCTTCGTTTGCAAGAACACACTTACAGGAAGTACACCAGTTAACCGACATTTTCTTTTTATAAGCGAGGCCTTGCTTAAAGAGTTGTAAGAAAATCCACTGAGTCCACTTATAATAAGAGGGGTCGGTGGTATTAACCTCACGGCTCCAGTCAAACGAGAAGCCGAGAGATTTCAGCTGCCTTTTAAAGTTTGCTATATTACTCTCAGTAACAACTGCGGGGTGAATATGATTCTTTATAGCAAAGTTTTCGGTTGGAAGACCAAATGCATCCCAACCCATAGGATAAAGCACGTTATAGCCCTGAAGTCGCTTTTTACGAGCTACAATATCAATAGCTGTATAAGAACGCGGATGGCCAACGTGCAAGCCCTGAGCCGAAGGATACGGAAACTCTACGAGTCCATAAAACTTTGGTAAGCTATAATCGTTTTTAGCGGCAAAGGTTTGCTTTTCATCCCATATATCCTGCCACTTCTTTTCAATACTTGCATAATCATAATTATATTTCATTTCTAATCCCCCTGAGTATTAGTAAGAATGTTTTCCATATCAATCGGCTCGCCATCGCTCCACATTTTATCGAGGTTATAAAACTCGCGCTGGTCGCGACTGAAAATATTTATAATAACCGAACCATAATCAAGGCACAACCAACCCGTTGCTTTTCCCTCAATATGATGGGGTGGTATTCCCTGCTCTTTTAGTTTTTCTTCAACCTCATCGGCAAGTGAATTAACGTGGGTTGAAGAAGTACCTGTTGCCATAAGGAAATACTCGGTTAGAACAGTAAGGTCGGACACCTTAACTGCATTAAGCTCTCGCGCTTTTTTCTCATTAAGGGCATTCGCCGCAATTTTTAAAATCTCAAATGTTTCCACTTAAACCTCCAAAAGTTGCCTCATTATAGGCATTTACTGTATCATTATGAACTGCTTTACCGTTTTCAACCAAATCTTTAATACTAAACTGCAAAGCATATATATAAGCCTTTTCAAGCGACTCATCAGCGAGTCCTCTTATAACTTCGACATCCTCATAATCTCTATCCTCCGATGTGAAATCGGCAATATAGAGAATAAGCGCCAACTTAGACATTCCTGCCTTTGCAGTTGTGTGATACCTTATAGCATCAATAATCTCTTCATCATCAAGCTTTAAGATATTTTTAACATAAGCGGCACCCGATATTGCATGCCAAAGCTTTTCGGCTCTTTTTTCGATATCGTTTAAGATTATATCAAAAGAAGAGAAAATATTCAAGTGTTCTTCTCTACTTGCGTTTTTAGTTATATCGTGAAGCAAGCCTGCAAGCTCGGCTTTATCTTCATCGCCGCCATATTTAGCCGCTAATCGCTTGGCTTCCTTGGCAACTGCAAGTGAATGAATATATCTCTTTTCGTTTAATCTTTCACTCAGCAGCTCTTTTATTTCATTATAATCAATGCTCACCATATATCGCCTCAGACTTTATATAATCATACACTTTTTTGGGCAAAAATTCTTGCGCTTTTTCTATATTATTTCTAATAAAAGTGGAGCTAACGCAAGGAATTTGTTCTCTTGCCTTAAAAATATTCGCTCCCATAAGTTTTAACGATGCAATTTTATTGGAAAATAGCGTGGCATCCGTGTCGGCTCTCATAAAGGCAATAAAAGGAATAAGTTTCACAAGCTCATCCGCTTTATACCACGTGTCAAGAGTTACGAGCATATCGCCACCAATTGCAAATATGAACTGTTTTTGCGGATATTTTTCCTTTAAGAAAACAACCGTATCATAGGAATAGCTTTTCTCCTCGCGCTCAAACTCGCAAAGGCAAACACTAACCTTTTTAAAATCCGCAGCCACGATATTACACATTTCTATTCGGTGCTTATCGTTTACTAAATAATCACTTGTCTTATGCGGCGGTATTTTATCGGGAAGTAAGAATATCTCATCGATATTTTCATCCGCTTCAAGCGCCTTTAACATTTCATAGTGGCCTATGTGAAATGGGTTAAAGGTGCCACCGAAAATAGCGGTATAACCCATATTATTTCACCAAAACTATTTGTTTATTATCTTTGCTTTCGCGGTAAAGCACAAATTTTCTACCAATAACCTGAACGACATCAGCGCCGACCGCATTCGCAATTTTATCGGCAGCAGTGCGAGAGGTTTCCTCACTTGTTTCAAGCA
>JAFSIJ010000028.1 GCA_017439845.1 Clostridia bacterium
CACTTGAAGGCGGAGCAGATGACTCAACCTCAACATCATCGAAATCAATTAAACCAAGTAGATAGTTACGAATAATTGTTGCATCCTTTGCTGTAACCTTGCCATCGGTGTAAACATCGGCATTTGTCTTTTGAGCCTCGGAAAGCTCTGCCATATCTATAAGATAGAATCTAATAAGGGTGACATCCTTAAGCGAAACAATTCCATCAAGATTAACATCGCCTCTCTTAAGCCTTGCAGTTCCGGAATATCCCTTAACTATAATAATTCTACTTGCTTGCTTGTTAAAGCCAAGAGCTTTGAAATTATCGTAATTTTGATATGCTTGCTCAACATTTTGGAAAATGTTATTGTAACAGAAAATGCCATTATACACGCCTTTATTAGTTTGGAAAACAACACCTGTATCTTCATTTTCGAAGAAATTTCCCTCAATAACATAGTCAGTTTGTCCCTTTTGAACAATACCATAAGACTTAAACTTATATCCATCAAGATGGTTGTTTTTGAATACACCAGCCAAAAATCCGTTAATGATACCTTCGCTTCTAAACTGAATTTCGCAAGTTCCCGAAGAAGCTAAGTCATCTCCGGCATAATGCAGATGAACAGGTTCGCTATAATCATTATCCTTAACAGTTACATACCAAACAGGGCATCCGTTTCGTGCATAATAGTAGATATTTGCAACCTGCTTATATGTGTTTGAATCATAAATCGTTCCGCCAACATTTCCATAGTAACCACCGCAAGTGCCGCGATAGAACAGGTTATCATTGAAGACATGGTCTTTTCTTGGTTGGCCTATCATAATGCTTGAATTAAGATTCGGCTCAATTTCAAACGGATTATCAATAACAATTCTCGAACCCGCATTGGCGGTTATCATTCTTATCTGGCCAAGACCTTGACCCGCTGTTATAAAGAGCATATTACCGGTTATTGCGCCCTCGTTATACTGATAATCAACCAACTCATAGGTCGTTTCGTTAATCTTTTTAATCTTTCCGCTTTGACCAGAATTTTTATTGCTCCAAATATGACCTTCATCCGCAACTAAAAGCTCATGGTTATTTGATGTCTTATTCTTAAAGCTACAATGAGTATAATAAACACCCTGACCGTTAAGAGAAATACAGGTTTCATTGAAATTCACATTATCGTATACCATTCGTGAGCCCTGTATTCTTGACCAAACATCTGTTGGTTCATGATTACTGTTGCGGTGAATACCATACCTCATATTGAGTACATTACCACCGCCATAAGCGGTAACCTTATAATCAAATCCATCAAGCTGAAAATTAGTAACGGTATTAGTAATATCAAACGGTAGCGTTGCGGTTTTATTATATTCATCCTGAAGCATCAATCTGATTTCGGCTGAAGTATAACCGTTTATAATGTTACCTGAATTAGATCCACCCGCATTAGTGGCTGAACCTTGGAATACGGACTGATAATAATAAACATCGTTAATATAAACATTTTCAGGGTTATCGCCATATTGGTTAAAGAGCGCTGCTAAACGAGTTGCATAGAAAGTTATACCTTCAAAGGATACATTCCCCTTGAAAGCTATCGAATAATCAGGTAACTCGCCATATAGCCAATAGGATGGTAAGAAATACACTATTGTATTATCTCTACCTTCACCAACTACGCGTACATTTTCGGGTATGACTATTGAAAACTGCAGTTGATACCAACCCTTTGGTAAGTAGAGTACACCGCCCCCGTTTTGCGCCAGCATTTCAAGCGCTTCAACAAAATATGGGGTTGCATTTTGTTGCTGATAGCCTGTTGCACCGAGCGTTGAAATATCAACAGTATAAACATCACCTTTTGCTTCTTTTCCCCAAGAATCTCTTATAGGAGAAATAACCTCAAAGGAAAATGGTTCGCTCCAAGCGTTGCTATCTCCATAACCATTATAAAGTGATACCTCATATTTACCATTCTCGAGTGTTTTAGGTATACTAAGAATTACCGAATAATCCGAATCAACCTTTATTTCACCATCTTTTGCAGTTAATACAACCTGTTTTGATGGGTCTGTGGTATTTCGGATGATAGCCGCAACCTTCTCACCGCCATCCTTTTTAAACGATGGTGAGAATGATTTACCAACTATTTGCAGAGTTCCGCCTGCAGTTGCAAACTCGCCCTCGTTTCCTACTGCATAATCAATATCAGGATTGTTTATATAGTAAACATATTCTTTATCGTTTTTACCGATTATTTTAAGGGCATAAACTCCATTTTCTTCATAGCTTTCAGGAATTATAAATTTAAAGGAATCCTCTGTCCATTGTTCTATCTTAACTTCATTAAAGATAAGAGAGGAAAAATTATTTGCTATCTCAAAATAAGTTGCCTTTTCTCGCTTTGAGCTCTTATCATAATTGGTTTCAAACATATATTTTGCATCCGATGGATTATATACGTTTGTGGCATCGGCAAGAAGAACCTTGCTAACTGTACTATAAAGATTATCACCCGAAACAAGCACCGTTTCGCCCGATTTATATGTTGTGTTACCTGTATAGTAAACAATAGGCTCTTCCGGAGCAATATCAATTATCTCATCCGCTCCCTTTTCGAGTGTTAACGATAAATCGGCGATATAAATCTCGCCCTTTGCTAACCACGATGCCGAGAAAGATGGCATATTCTTATCGTTTCTTCTTGCAAAGGTGGCAGTGTATGTATCGTCTGTACCGTATTGATTAACTATAAGGGTAGTTGTTGGCTTTGCGCCCGGTGTGTTTGTTATATCAAACTCAGTCCATTCATATAAATCCAAATCGCTTTCCGCGGTGAAAAGTGTTGTTCTTTTAAGAACATTATCCACCCTTGATTCAAGCTGACAATTCCAATAGCCTTTATCTATTTTAGAGGTTATTGCATCAAAGTTTTCATCATCCTTATATGTTAGATAAATTAAAAATCTTGTATCGGTATATACTTGTTCAACCGCTTTCAGCTTGAAGCTTATATGATTAGCATAAGCATTTTTTGGCAGCGTAATTGATTTTGGTCCGTATATAGCACTCGAAGTCCAATTTCTTCCGGCTCCTACAATGCTTAAACAGTTTTTATTTAGTTCATCATCTCTCTTTATTGAAAGCGTTCCATAAACGGGATTTGCATCATCAGTTGAGATATCACCTGTTAATTGATTATAGTTTCGATATGCAGTGAACAAACGAATATCTTGCTCACTGTCAAAATCTAATGACCATTTGGAATAATCATCCTGAGGCCTTTTAATTTCTTCATCAGTTTTTCCTTCACTTTTAAGGGAAACGATATTATCCTTTAATCCTTTTACTCGCTTATACACTTGCGCAAACCAAAATTTTTCTCGTGCAGGCAAGGTTTCATATTCGGTTAAAAAAGAATCTATTGTCGCCTCATCCACAACCGAAACGGTGGCGGCTTGCAGACCCATTGCTTTCTTATGATCACCTATAAATTCTTCAGCATAATCATAATCATCATCAAAATAAAGCTTTAGATTGTCAAGTTTAACAAAGGCATTTACCTTGCTGTTGGTAGCAACCGAAAAAGCAAATCCCAGCTCGGTTAAATCGCACTTTGATGCGTTTGTTGAGTTTGAGCCGTAAAGGTAATGCGGTGTTCCCGATTCGCCGTTTTCATTGCTTAAAACCAAATAATATTTATAGGTCCCGCTTTCATAAAACAGCTCGTATGCCACTTCGAAATGCCACTTGTAGTTCTCACTATTAACCCTAACATTTTGACGGGCATTATATTCCTTGACTTCACCTGTCTTAATGTTAAGAACAATCGATTTTGCGACAAGGGTTTTGCCTTCATTAAAGAGCCTTACACCGCTAATACCTGTTTCATTTTTACCGAGCCATATTATAAAAGAGCTTCCGCTTGGGCTGAATTCCAAATCAGCGGAAATATAATCTATATTTTTTAGATTGTAACTGCTTCTGAGCTCATATGAATATGCCAACTGATTATTAAGCGCGGCAGTGTTATAACTTCCGCTTGAGAGTGTATTCTGAACCTTTAAGGCTCCGTTTTCAATGGATTGATTAACAGTAAAGCCTGATGGTGCAGTTACGGGATTTGTGAACTCATCCGAGCGAACCCATAAATCCTGTGTCTTTTTATTATTATCAAAAGCATCAACAACATAGCCTTTTTCATTTATATCATCAAGCAAGTCGCTATCGATAGTATAGGAAGCGCTTTCCTCCCCTGTGATAAAGCTTCCTCCTATAGTGGCATTTGCCGATACAGAATTAGCTATTGGAAATATTTGCGCCGCTAGTATTGACAAAGCAATACCTAATGAGCATAAAATTTTTCTTTTTTGATTTAACATTATCTGATCTCCTTAAGCAAAGCATTTAAACCTAAATCAGTTTTGACAAATGGTTCAGGTTTAAAGGTTTTGACTGGTGTGACAGGCAAAAGCCTGCCACACCATATTTTTATAAATTACTCATAAAATCCATCGGGAAGCGTTTCACCGACTGATGAAAGCTGACCAATAACTATATCCTTATAGTTAACATCGATATTAGCGATGCCCGTTTGCGAGCAAATTTCTTTTTCATTAAAGAGTGGTTTTGAATATACTTTTTTCATTTATTTACCCTCTTTTCTTTAAGAATTTGCAAACAGTGAGCTGTGCGCCGCTGTAAATGCAATTATAGCTTCACCATAAGTAACTGTTGAATCAGCGAAAGTTGTTGTTGATTTATCGCTACCGTTAATTATAGCTTCAATTTCAGCATATGTGGTTGCTCTGCCTGCCACTGTGTAGCTTTCATTGGCAGTGAAGCCATCCATACCCTGAATTGTTTTAGCAATCTTTTTAGCAGTTGAATAGATTGAACGGTCGCAACCTGTAGCCGAATATACAACTACATCTTCTGCGCCTTCTTTTTCATAAACCGCAAAAGCTCTTACTCTATAAATAAGACCAATTCTCTCTGCCCCTGCTGCTGACTCACCGATTGTGAGTGTTACTTCACCCTCAGGTATATCTTTATTATCCGCAGGAACCTTTACAGGAGCGCCGAATGTTGAAACATAAGCATCAGCATAAACTGAATCAAAGGTTAACGGAGCATCTGCATCTTTAAGCGCACCCTTAACTGCAACGATTGCACCATATTCCTTAACAGTATATCCATCGGCTAAAAGCGCAGCATTTTCATCATCGAAGTTCATAACAAACTTGATATCCTGCTCGGAAGGATTCTCGGTTGTTTTGATTGTTGCACCGTCTACTGATACTGCGCTGGTTCCTAAAATTTCAACATCATCAATTTCAACGGTAGATTTATATACGCCCTTTGCACTGGCCGATGTATCAACATCTTCAGCGATAAACTGACCTATTGAAAGACCGGTTACGCTTGTTGCATAGTAAGGACCGTAGTTTGCTGAAATACTGTTATTTCTTAATTGACCCGAAAGGGTTGTTAAACCATCAGAAAGGGTGAGCTTAGGAATTACAACACTGTTTCCTGAATAGGTTGCGGTTGTGAATTCAAGTGCGAAAGTGAAATACTCCTTGCTCATATCAAGCGCGCCTGTTTTAAGATTTGAACCCTGATAGTTATCAACGATTGCATTAGACTGTGCAAAATAGTATAAACTATCCCCTGTTTTAATGTAATCTCTGGAAGCACCTGTTACGGTTGCATTGTTCAACTTAACAAGATTATAGGTCATTGTGCCGGTTTCCGAAATGTTGATAATTATACCAACAGTTGGAATTTCATCCTTTTGAGCATCGGTGGTTGTTGCATTTATAGGATAGTTGTTTCCTTCAAGATCTCCAAAAAGGAGCATTACGCTTCCCTTTTCCAAACGAAGCTTACGGATCCGCTGACCAATCTTTTCATAGTTCACTTCTATCATTACAATCACCATCCTAAGTTTGTCCTTTATATTGTATCGGATGGTGCTTTTTCTTAAAACAAATCCCAATAGCATATTGCCATTATAGTTATAATGCTATATAATAAAATTGCAGATTGCCACAATAGATAGAACGGAAGTGAATTATAAACAATGAAAACAGAAAGAACGAACTGTTATTGTCAGCTATTGCACTCGTGAAGGCCGGAGAAACATTAGAGGACGCAAAAGCCAAGTTGAGAAGACTGGTGGATCAAGGAGTGCCTTATGAGTCCGAAGAAATGAAGATCGTCTTAGAGGAATGTCTGCAATTACAGCAACAATGGAGGGGACTTGAAGAGGAACATCTCAGGTTAAAGAAAAGAATACCGAAAAGTTGATTTCGTCGCCGTTGTTGTTATTCCGGTGAAATGCCGGTAAGTGAAGATGTCAGGTATTGCTAGACTAAGAAACCCATAAAACACAACATATCTAGCGTAAACGCTTAATTAGAATGTGCCGTAAATGTTAGGTATTTTCCAGTATTTCATATAAATTTGCACTATTTTGGCATCAAAAGTTTTGATTTTGGGATAGTGTGTCCCAGAATTGTCCCGGATTTGTGGATTTGGGATTTCGTTTTAGCTCAAAAAGTTAGAAAAACACCGAATTTCTCTTGAAATTCGGTGTTTTTATGGTTGCGGAGGAGGGACTTGAACCCCCGACCTCCGGGTTATGAGCCCGACGAGCTGCCAACTGCTCTACTCCGCGATATTTGGCTGTTTAGCTTGGTTCCTATATAAGATACCACACTGTTTTGAATTTGTCAAGAGGAATCTTTCACCTTTTTTCGATTTCTTTCGAAAGCAGGTTGCAATGAAGCTCAATTAAGCCAGGGG
>JAFSIJ010000029.1 GCA_017439845.1 Clostridia bacterium
ATAAGGCTAAAAAGCTTAAAGGCGAAGAGTCAACCGCGGTTGCAGTTATCGGCGATGGAGCGCTCACAGGCGGTATGGTATATGAAGCGTTAAATAACGCAGGCAATGATAAGGGTAATTTCATTGTCGTTCTTAATGATAATGAAATGTCTATTTCTAAAAATGTTGGCTCGCTTGCTAAAAGCCTTACCAAAATGCGCAACAAACCGAGATATCACCGCCTAAAATTTGCTTTGAGCGATTTTTTAGGTCGCATTCCGCTTGGAAATAAAATTTATAATCTTCTTTTCCGCTTAAAAGAGGCGCTTAAAAATGCGGTTTATAGAAAAAATATTTTCACCGCCATGGGCTTTAACTATTTAGGTCCCGTTGATGGCCACGATGTTGAGGCGATGGAGTCACTTTTCACCATTGCAAAAAAGTATTCAAGGCCGAGTGTTGTCCACGTTATAACCACCAAGGGCAAGGGCTATGAATATGCCGAGCAAAGCCCCAAGAATTATCACGGGGTTTCTCCGTTTGATATAAAGGTGGGCGCAAATTCATCCTCAAAAACCTTTTCGGATGTTGCGGGCGAAACACTTATCGAGCTTGCCGAAAAGGATGATAGAGTTTTAGCAATAACTGCGGCTATGACTTCGGGAACAGGCCTTAATTCATTTGCCGAAAAATATCCCGAAAGGCTTTTCGATGTCGGCATAGCCGAGGAGCACGCTCTTACCTTTACATCGGGATTAACCGCAGGAGGAATGAAACCATATTTCCTTGTTTAATCCTCATTCCTGCAAAGAGCCTATGACCAAATTATCCACGATGCCGCAATAGCAGGACTTCCTATAAAGCTATTAGTTGATAGAGCAGGCATAGTGGGTGAGGATGGCGAAAGCCATCAGGGAATATTTGATGTTTCATATCTAACAAGTGTTCCAAATATGAATGTTTATTCGCCATCAAGCTTCATAGAACTTTGCGAAATGATAAAGAAAAGCGCCGAAAGTGAAGAAATGTGCGCTATTCGTTATCCTCGCGGTGCCGAAGCGGAAATTTATAAAAAATCGAGTGGCAAGGATGCCGATTTCTTTGGCGGCAGCTCTAAAAAGTTAGTTGTAACCTATGGTAAAATATTTGCTGAGGCGCTTCGTGCCAAGGAGAGCAAAAAAGAACTCAATCTCTTAAAGCTTAATAAAATTTATCCCCTTGATGATGCGCTTATTGATTTTGCGGCTGATTTCGATGAGATTTATTTCTTTGAAGAGGGCGTGAAAAAAGGCGGTATTGCCGAGCACTTTGCGGCGCGCCTTGCCGAGAGCGGATATAAAGGCAATATAAAAATAAAGGCACTTGATAACACCTTTGTTCCGCAAATGAAGGTGGCGGATGCCTTAATTCAAAACGAGCTTGATTATAAGTCAATTATAAAAATAACGGAAGAGTAAAAAATGCAAAACAAAACAAGACTTGATGTTGCCCTTGTTGAGAACGGTTTTGCCGAAAGCAGAGAAAAGGCAAAGGCGCTCATAATGTCGGGTATAGTTTATGTTAATAATCAAAAATGTGATAAAGCAGGCGATACCGTAAAGCCTGAGGATAAAATCGAGGTTAGAGGTAGCGGACTTAAATATGTAAGCCGTGGCGGACTAAAGCTTGAAAAGGCAATGAAGAGCTTCCCAATTTCACTTGAAGAGAGTGTGTGCGCCGATATAGGCGCTTCAACGGGTGGGTTTACCGATTGTATGCTCCAAAACGGAGCCAAAAAGGTGTATGCCATTGATGTTGGATACGGGCAGCTCGCCTGGAAGCTTAGAAGTGACCCGAGGGTTGTAAACCTCGAACGCACCAACTTCCGTTATGTAACGAAAGAACAAATTCCCGAAGAACTTGATTTTTGCTCGGTGGATGTTTCATTTATATCCCTTGCGTTGATTTTTCCCGTTATGCGAACACTGCTCAAAGATGGCGGAAAGGCGGTTTGCCTTATAAAGCCGCAGTTTGAGGCGGGCAAGGATAAGGTTGGCAAAAAGGGAGTTGTGCGCGAAAAGAGCGTGCATATAGAGGTAATTGAAAAAATTATCACGCTGATAAAAGAAAATAAATTTTCACTTTTAGGCCTTGATTTTTCACCGATAAAGGGGCCTGAGGGAAATATCGAATACCTATGCTTTATAGAAAAAAGCGATGATGCAGCTTGCACCTGCGAAATTAGTGCTATGGATGTTGTTGAAGCATCATACAATGAACTGAAAGGATAGTGGGAAGTTATGAAGATAGCGGTTTTGCCGAATCTTGATAAACGCGGTTGCGTTGAAACGGTCGAAAAGCTCGGCGATTTTCTTAAAGAGCAACAAATCGAGGCATATCTGCCCGATAATATGCTGAACCCTAAATATATTCCGATAAGCGAGGATGAGTTATACAAGGTTGCCGATATAATAATTTCTATCGGCGGCGATGGAACCATAATCCGCTTTGCAAAAAAAGCGGCGCTTGAGGGTAAGCCTGTGCTCGGTATAAATGCGGGAAGAATGGGCTTTCTTGCAAATATCGAGCAAAATGAGTTAGGCCTTTTATCCAAACTTAAAACAGGGGAATATAAAATCGAAAAACGAATGATGCTTAAAATAACCGTTAAGGAAAACGATAAGGTTTTAGGAGTTTATAATGCTCTTAATGATGCGGTTATAACAAGCGGCTTTATTTCCCGAATAATTGATGTTTCGGCATATCTTTCGGGTGATGCTGTAAACTATCGTGCGGATGGTCTTATCGTTTCAACACCAACCGGCTCAACCGCATATTCTATGTCGGCAGGCGGCCCTATTATCGACCCTGTTGCCGAAGCGGTTTGTATAACACCGATTTGCTCGCACGCATTGTCGGCAAAGCCAATTATTTTAGGTGCCAATACCGAGATTAAGCTTAAAGCCTTCTCTAAAAAGCGCACCGAAATTTTCTTAACAGTTGATGGCAGAAAGGTTTGCCCCGTTAAACCTTATACCGAAATATATGTTGAAAAAAGCGAAAGCACAGTTCAGCTCATTCGTATAAATGAGCGTTCATTCTATAAAACCTTAGCGCATAAATTTGCAGATGGAAGGAGTGTTTACGGTGAAAGGCAAGAGACAAGAGGAAATAATCAATCTTATCAAAAATAAGATTATCATAACCCAGGAAGACCTTCAAAGCGAGCTTGTGGCATTGGGCTTTAATGTCACGCAGTCCACCGTTTCACGCGATATAAAGGATTTAAAAATAGTAAAGGGTCACGATAAAAACGGAAATTACCGTTATATAGCAGGCGAGAGTATTGCTGTCAGCAAGCATAGCGAGGACCACTATTGCGAGGTTTTAAAGCGTTCGGCAAAGAGCGCCCACTATGCAGTTAATAACGTTGTTGTTAAATGTCATAACGGAATGGCTTCAAGCGCTTGCGTTGCGGTTGATAGTATGTTCGGCGATATGATGCTCGGTTCGCTCGCAGGTGATGATACTATTATCGTTGTAACCGGTAGCGAGGAGCAGTCTGTTTCGCTTTGCGAAGAATTAAACAAGATAATTGGTGTGGGATAAAGGATGTTAAAATATCTTCATATTGAAAACATAGCGGTTATCGAAAAGTGTGATATTGATTTTAATGATGGCTTCACTTCACTAACAGGTGAAACGGGCGCCGGTAAATCTATTGTTATTGATTCAATAAATGCGGTGCTCGGGCAACGAACCTCTAAGGAACTTATCAGAACAGGCTGCGAAAATGCCGAGGTTTCGGCAGTGTTTTGCAATCTCCCTCGAGAAGCGAAAGACTTTCTTTGTGAGAATGGTATAGAAGAGGATAGCGATGGCAATATCATAATCTCAAGAAGAATGAGCCTTTCGGGTAAAAGCATCATTAAAATAAATGGTGCTCCTGTCACTGCTTCTTTTTTAAGAGATGCATCACGTTATATTCTTAACATCCACGGGCAACATGATAATCAGGCACTTTTAGATCCCGATAACCATTGTGATTTCATAGATTTGCTTGCCGATAATAAAAAGGCAAAGGAAAATTATTATAGTGAGTTTAAAAAGCTTAATTCTATTCGCAAAGAGCTTGAGGCTTTGCAAATGGATGAGGATGCGAAGCTCCGAAAAATAGATTTGCTGAAATATCAGATTTCCGAAATAGAAGCCGCGCAAATTAAGGTCGGCGAGGTTGAATCACTGAAAACTCAGCTTTCTATCGTTAAAAACCTTGAGAAAAATATGCGGAGTCTAAACGAAGCATATTTCGCCTTAAAGGGCGATGATAATAACGATGGCGCGGCGGCGCTTTGCTTGATGGCGAAAAGAGCGCTTTCGGGAATAGAGGATAAAACAATATCAGCTGCGGCGGAACACCTTGCCGAAGCGGCGGAGCTTCTAAACGGAGTCTCAGAAGATATAAGGGAAATGAGCGATAGCCTGAGCCTTAATTCAATGAGTCCGGATGAAATAAATGAAAGACTTGATTTGCTCCATAAACTTATGTTAAAATACGGTGAAGATGAGGATAAAATTCTTGCCTTCCTCGAAAGCGCTAAAACGGAGCTTACGGATATTGAGTTTTCAGATAAGAAAATCGATGAGCTGTCGGTAGCGCTCGATGATTCAACCGAAAAGCTTATATCTCTTGGCGAAAACTTAACTAAATCAAGGCAAAAAGCGGCAAAAGAGTTTGAAAAACAGGTTTGCGAGATTCTTTCTTATCTTAATATGCCGAATGTGAAATTCCTTGTTGATATGAATAAGGGAAGATACACTAAGAACGGTTGCGATACTGTTGAGTTTTTAATCTCGGCGAATGTCGGAGAGGATGCAAAGCCGCTTCATAAAACTGCATCGGGCGGTGAGCTTTCGAGAGTTATGCTCGCAATAAAGAGCGTTCTTTCGAATAAGGATACTGTTGACACCTTGATTTTTGATGAAATTGATACAGGGATTAGCGGATATGCGGCAGCGCGTGTTGCAAATCAGTTAAAGAGTGTTGCAAGCAACCGCCAAGTTATATGTGTTACACACCTTGCACAAATAGCCGCAAAAGCGGATAACCATCTGCTCATTTCTAAAAATGCGGAAAACGGAAGAACATATACAAGCGTTAAATCGCTCGGCTATGAAGAGCGGATAGGTGAGATAGCCCGAATAATGTCGGGAAGTGAAATAACTGAAAATTTATATAATTCTGCCAAGGAACTTCTTGACAGCGGAAAGGAATAAAAAATGAAGATTTATGATGAACTTGTAGCCAGAGGACTTATCGCTCAGGTTACCGATGAGGATGAAATTAGAGAGCTTGTTAACAACGGAAAAGCTGTTTTCTATATCGGCTTTGACCCCACTGCCGATAGCCTTCATGTTGGTCATTTTATGGCGCTTTGCCTTATGAAGAGACTTCAGATGGCAGGTAATAAACCGATAGCGCTTATCGGCGGCGGAACCGCATATATTGGGGACCCTTCGGGAAGAACCGATATGCGTTCTATGATGACCCCCGAGCAAATTCAACACAACTGTGATTGCTTTAAAAAGCAGATGAGCCGCTTTATTGAGTTCGGCGAGGGTAAGGCTCAAATGGTTAATAATGCCGATTGGCTTTTAGGTCTTAACTATATCGATATGCTTCGTGATGTTGGAGCGTGCTTCTCGGTTAATAATATGTTAAGAGCGGAATGCTATAAGCAGCGTATGGAAAAGGGCCTTTCGTTCCTTGAGTTTAACTATATGATAATGCAAAGCTATGATTTTTATCATCTCTATAAGGAATATGGCTGTAATATGCAGTTCGGCGGTGATGACCAGTGGTCAAATATGCTCGGCGGAACCGAGC
>JAFSIJ010000030.1 GCA_017439845.1 Clostridia bacterium
ATATAGGGCGAAGTATAAAGCCCTGTTTTATACCCTGCTCTTTTAAAAATTTCAGCAAGATAGGTTGCAACCGAGCCCTTACCATTCGTTCCTGCGATATGAATAGATTTAAATTTGTTTTGCGGGTTATGGAGTTTTTCACAAAGCGCAGTTATCCTATCAAGGCTCGCTTCATGTGAAAACATACCGAGCGAGTGTATATATTCTAACGCATCAACATAATTCATATAATCACCATTGCAATTATACATTATTTGAAAGATTTTTTCAACAAGGGGTTGACTTTAACGGTTTAATGTGTTAAACTGTTAAAGTGAAATTAAGGGGCGTGAACAACCGCTCTTGGAAAAAGGTGATTTTATGGCTTTAAAAATTATTATGTTAGTAGTTTTCTTTGCAATTATGATAGGCGTTGGCCTTTATTGCAGAAAAAACTCAACCGATGTTAACGGATTTGTGCTCGGTGGCCGCTCGGTTGGCCCTTGGCTTACCGCTTTTGCTTACGGTACATCCTACTTCTCGGCAGTTATATTTGTTGGCTATGCAGGTCAGTTTGGTTGGAAGTTTGGTATTGCTTCCACCTGGATAGGAATAGGCAATGCAGTTTTAGGTTCTCTTCTTGCCTGGATAGTTCTCGGCAGAAGAACAAGACTTATGACTCAGCATCTTAATAGCGCAACTATGCCCGAATTTTTTGGCAAGAGATTTTCAAGTCCTGCCCTAAAAATTGCGGCATCGGCTATTGTGTTTGTTTTTCTTATCCCATACACCGCTTCGCTTTACAACGGATTATCCCGACTTTTCGCAATGGCATTCCCCGGAATTGATTACTCGGTTTGCGTTATAGTTATGGCTATACTCACCGGAGTTTATGTTATTGCAGGCGGATATATGGCAACCGCAATTAACGACTTTATTCAAGGTATTATAATGATAGTTGGTATTGTTGCAGTTATTGCGGCAGTTCTCAACCAAAACGGAGGATTTATTGGATCCCTCAATGCCCTTGCCGAGATTAAAGCAGATGGCGCAGCCCCCGGTGCTTTCAATTCCTTCTTTGGCCCCGACCCACTTAGTCTTTTATCCGTTGTAATTCTGACCTCATTAGGCACTTGGGGACTTCCTCAAATGGTTGGAAAGTTCTATGCTATCAAGAGTGAAAAGGATATAAATAAGGGTACAATTATTTCAACTGTTTTTGCAATTATTGTTGCAGGCGGTTGCTACTTCCTCGGCGGTTTTGGAAGACTTTTCAGCGCCGATATTGAAGCTCTCGGCGGAATTGAAAAAACAGGCTTTGATGCTATTATTCCTACAATGCTTGAGAATCTCCCCGATTTACTTATCGGTGTGGTTATAGTGCTCGTTCTTTCGGCATCAATGTCCACCCTTTCTTCACTCGTTTTAACCTCAAGCTCAACACTCACGCTTGACCTTATCAAAGGTCACATCGTTAAGAAGATGACCGATAAAAAGCAGCTTCTTATCATCCGCATACTTATCGTTGTTTTCATTGTTATTTCGGCATACATAGCGCTCAATAAAGATAAGCTCGGTTACATTGCCGATATGATGGGCATTTCCTGGGGCGCTCTTGCAGGTGCATTCTTAGCGCCATTCCTCTTTGGTTTATACTGGAAGAGAACAACCAAGCTATCAGTCCTCGTAAGCTTTATCTTCGGCGCAGGAATTATGATTCTCAATATGGTGGCAAGAAGCGCATTCCCCGCTATTATTCAGTCCCCCATCAACTGCGGTGCTTTCGCAATGCTCGGCGGACTTATAATAGTTCCCATTGTAAGTCTTATCACTCCAAAGCCTGATAAGGCATCAACCGAAGATATGTTCGCTTGCTATAATAAGGATGTAACTGTTAAAGCCAAGGAATCGCTTGGGGAATAAATACGGATAACAAAAAAGGAAGTCTTGCGACTTCCTTTTTTATTTTACCTATTATTCAATTATTGAAGTTCCATCCATTTCGGCGGGTTGTTCTTCGCCTAACAGCTTAATAATGGTGGGTGAAATATCGCAGAGCTTTCCGCCCTCGCGAAGCTTACACTCCTTACCGATTACTGCGAACGGAACGGGATTTATTGTGTGTGCAGTGAAGGGGGAAACTCCATCCTCTTCAAGCATCTTATCGGCATTACCGTGGTCAGCAGTGAGGAGCATTATGCCGCCCATTTTAAGTGTTGCATCTTCAACTCTTCCAACGCAAGCATCAACTGTTTCAACTGCTTTAACTGCGGCAGCAAAAACACCTGTATGACCAACCATATCGCAGTTAGCGAAGTTGAGGATAACAACATCATATTTGCCGCTCTCGATTGCCTCGCAAACCTTATCGCAAACTTCAACTGCGCTCATTTCAGGCTGCAAATCATAGGTTGCAACCTTGGGGGAATTAACGAGAATTCTATCTTCACCCTCAAACATAACCTCTCTACCGCCATTGAAGAAGAAGGTTACATGGGCATACTTCTCGGTTTCGGCGATACGAAGCTGAGTAAGTCCCTTGTTAGCAAGGAATTCGCCTAAAGTATTATTAAGGGTTTGAGGTTTGAATGCAACCTCAACATTAGGCATTGATGCATCATACTGGGTAAGGCAAACATAGAACACCTGGGGTCTGCCGCCCTTACGCTCAAAACCTGCAAAATCATCATCAACGAAAGTTCTTGTTATTTCTCTTGCTCTATCGGGGCGGAAGTTAAAGAATATAACACTATCCCCTGCTTTGATACGCTCGGTGTTATTAACAACTGTTGGGAGAACAAATTCATCAGTTAAATATTTGCCCTCTTCATCAAGTGTTTCATAGGACTTTCTAACAGCCGCTGCGGCATCATCAGTTTCGATGCCCTCGCCATAAACAAGCGCGGCATAAGCTTTACCAACACGCTCCCAACGGTTATCTCTATCCATTCCATAAAATCTACCCATAACGGTTGCAAGCTTACCGCATCCGATTTCATCAAGCTTTGCATTAAGCTGGTCGATATAATCAGCGGCGGAAGAAGGTGGAACATCACGACCATCAAGAAGTGCATGGATGAACACGCGCTCAATTCCGTTCTTCTTTGCAAGCTCAACAAGTCCATAAAGATGGTTAATATGAGAATGAACGCCACCATCGGAAAGAAGCCCCATAAGGTGAAGTGCGCTGTTCTTTGCCTTGCAGTTTTCTATTGCTTTAAGGAATGCTTCGTTAGTGAAGAAATCGCCATCGGCAATAGACTTTGTTATACGGGTTAATTCCTGATAAACAATTCTACCTGCACCGATATTAGTGTGTCCAACCTCACTGTTGCCCATTTGACCATCGGGCAAACCAACATCCATACCCGATGCGCCAATTTCGGTTGTTGGGCATTCCCTGAAAATTTTATCAAGTCTTGGGGTTTTAGCGGCTTCAATTGCATTTCCGTTCTTCTCCGAATTAAAGCCGAAGCCATCCATAATAGTTAAAACTATAGGTTTTTTCATTTCTAAACTCCTGAAATTAAAATAAGCAAACGCGAATAATCCGAACTTGCCTAAAATGGCATAATTTCGGCACTTTTCGGTTTGTCGTCATTAGTAGGCGTTAGCCTTACTAAATCCTCCACACCAAAAATCACACAAAATTCCGCTAATTTTAGGTCGCAGAATTTTAAAGGTGGAGATTTTTGTCTGTGCGAGGCACAAAACGCAGTTAATCCTGTCGGATTAACGAGTATTTTAACAAAGCATAGGCGAAAATCCACCCTTTAAAATCAGGTTTGGATTATTCGTGTTTGCTTAAGTCGGGAGGGCACGGAGACCCTCCCCTACGAATATATTGTTATTACTTAGAAGCGGCTTTAACGATTACTGAGAAATCCTGAGCCTTAAGTGATGCGCCGCCGATAAGACCGCCATCAACATTAGTCTTTGCAACGAGTTCATCAGCATTGCCTGCATTCATTGAGCCACCATACTGAATAGTAACAGTTTCGGCAACCTCTTCGCCATAAACCTCAGCAATAGCAGCACGAACAAATCCGTTACCCTCATCAGCTTGCTCAGCAGTAGCGGTAACACCTGTGCCGATAGCCCAAACAGGCTCATAAGCGATGATTACATTTTTAAGCTGCTGCTCGCTAACATTAGTGAGAGCCATCTTTGTTTGATATTTAAGTAAAGTTTCGGTGTATCCAAGTTCTCTTTGCTCGAGTGTTTCACCAACGCAAACGATAGCGGTAAGCCCTGCTTCGAGAGCTGCTAATGTGCGGAGGTTAACAGTTTGGTCTGTTTCACCAAAATACTGTCTTCTCTCGCTATGGCCGATTACAACATACTTAACACCCGACTCAACGAGCATTTGTGCTGAAATTTCGCCTGTGTAAGCGCCCGAAGCCTTGAAGTGAACATTCTCGGCACCGATTTCGATGTTTGAGCCCTTTGCAGCCTCAACTGCGGCAGGGATATCAATAAAGGGAACACAAAGAACAACCTTGCAATCAGCGCCCTCAACGAGAGGCTTTATTTCGTTTATAAGAGCGGTGGTCTCTGCTGGAGTTTTGTTCATTTTCCAGTTGCCTGCGATAACTGCATTTCTTTTTGCTTTATTCATAATTTATTCTCCTTTTTTACACAATTGTAGGGGTTGATAGATTTATCGACCCCTACAAGAATTTAATTATTTATCATTAAGTGCTGCAATACCTGGAAGCTCTTTACCCTCAAGGAATTCGAGAGAAGCGCCGCCGCCTGTTGAGAT
>JAFSIJ010000031.1 GCA_017439845.1 Clostridia bacterium
GGTTAGGGGAGATAACGAGCAGTTTGCGGTTGTTTTTGCGGCTATGGGTATAACCTGTGAGGAATCAAACTATTTCATAGATTCCTTCCGCGAAACAGGTGCTATTGATAGAACGGTTATGTTTGTTAACCTTGCTAACGACCCCGCTATTGAGCGTATCGCAACACCTAAAATGGCTCTAACTGCGGCTGAATATCTTGCTTTTGATCTTGGTATGCAGGTGCTCGTTATTATGACCGATATAACCAACTATGCCGATGCTCTTCGTGAGGTTTCGGCAGCACGAAAAGAGGTTCCCGGTCGCCGTGGTTACCCCGGTTATATGTATACCGACCTTGCAACTCTTTATGAGCGCGCAGGTCGACTTAACGGAAAAGAGGGCTCTATAACCCTTATTCCTATTCTCACTATGCCTGAGGATGATAAAACCCACCCAATTCCTGACCTTACAGGTTATATTACTGAGGGACAGATTATATTAAGCCGTGAGCTATATAGAAAGGGTGTTATGCCGCCTGTTGATGTTTTGCCTTCGCTTTCCCGACTTAAAGATAAGGGTATCGGTGAGGGAAGAACGAGAAAGGACCACGCGGCAACAATGAACCAGCTCTTTGCCGCTTATGCTCGCGGTAAGGATGCGAAGGAGCTTATGGTCATTCTCGGTGAAGCGGCTCTTACCGATATTGATAAGAAATATGCCGAGTTTGCCGAAAGGTTTGAAAAGGAATACGTTTCTCAGGGCTATACCACCAACCGAAGCATAGAAGAAACCCTTGATACAGGTTGGAAATTGCTTTCAATATTGCCGAGAAGCGAGCTTAAGAGAATTGATGATGAGCTTCTTGATAAATATTATGGGCAGGGGGATTCTTAATGGCGGTTATAAATGTTAATCCCACCAGAATGGAATTAACCCGCCTTAAAAAGCAACTTGTAACCGCAGTTCGCGGCCACAAGCTTTTAAAGGATAAACGTGATGAGCTGATGCGCCAATTTCTTGAAACTGTGCGTGAAACCAAAACGCTTCGTGAAAATTTTGAAGAGAAGATTTCCTCGCTCAATTCCGATTTCGTTAATGCCTTTGGTATGATGGAAAATGAGGTCACCGATACAGCCCTGCTTCTTCCAAAGCAGGAGGTTTATTTAAAGGTGAACACAAGGAATATTATGAGTGTTGATATCCCCGATTTCGAGATTTCAACGAGAACAAGCGATAAAAGTGATATTTTCCCTTATGGTTTTGCCTCCACAGCTTTTGAGCTTGATGATGCAATAGAGGGCATAACCGATATTTTGCCTACTATGCTCACCCTTGCCGAAAAGGAAAAGGCAGTAAAGCTTATGGCGGATGAGATTGAGAAAACCCGCCGCCGCGTTAATGCGCTTGAACACGTTTTAATTCCAAGATATAGGGAAACAATTCGTTTTATTTCGATGAAGCTTGAAGAGAACGACCGAAGCAGTCGCGCCCGACTTATGAAGGTCAAGGATATGATGATAAAGCAAACCATCGAAGCAAAACAAAACAGTTAAAAAGAAAGCCGATAGGTCATTCGACCTATCGGCTTTAAGTTTGCAAAATTATTTTTGTTCTTGATGGTGCAGATGGGGAAGGTGGTCGAGAAGGTGATGGAGAGTTCTCGCGCTTGTTCTTCCGTGGGGAGTGATGTCGCCCGCTTTGGTGAGTGCAATTTTGGTGAGCATCGGGCCGATAAGCTCATAAATGAGCACAGCGAAAAGGGTTATGTTGCGAACAAGCATACCATCGCCCGAAAGGGTTGCCGCCTTCATCGCCATACCCAGCGCAACGCCTGCCTGTGGCAAGAGGGTTATGCCCAAGTATTTAACAATGTGGTCATCGCATTTTGTCGCTCTTGCGCTAACAAATGAGCCGAGGTATTTTCCGAGCGAGCGGAAAAGGATATAAACCGCGCCGATTAAAACTATTGTTCCATCGGCAAAAACCGCAAGCTCAAGCTCGGCGCCGCTAAGAACGAAGAAGATAATGAATAACGGTGCGGTCCAGCGGTCAAGCCTATCCATAAGCTCGGCGGAAAAATCACAAATGTTGCAGAATATTGTGCCGAGCATCATACAAACAAGGAGCGAGGAAAAGGCAACGTGAATGCCGAAAACATCAAACTCTATCATCGAAATTCCAACAGTCAGGAGAACAAAGGCAACCGAAACCGAAAGTCGTTTTGAACGGGAATGATAAAATCTTTCAAAAAATGTGAAGATATAGCCCATAAGCGCGCCAAGTCCTAAGGAAAGAGCAACCTCGATAATAGGTTCAAGTATAACTGACAGGAGATTAACTTTGCCGGATGTTAGCGCCTTTGCTATACCAAAAGAAACAGCAAAGAGAATAAGACCAACTGCGTCATCAAGCGCAACGATTGGGAGAAGAATATCGGTTAAGGCTCCTTTCGCCTTATACTGCCTAACAACCATAAGGGTTGCCGCGGGAGCGGTTGCTGATGCGATAGCACCGAGAACTATTGCGGCTTGAAGGGAGAGCTTATCGGGGAATATAAAGTGAAGACCGATTAGCGCTCCATCAACGAGCAGTGTGGCGCAAACTGCCTGAAAAATACCGATAATGGTTGCTTGCCTACCCGTCTTTTTTAACTGACCGAGGCGGAACTCATTACCTATTGAAAAGGCAATAAAGCCAAGCGCGATATCGCATAAAAGGGAATATCCTTCAACCTTTTCCATGCTTGTAAACCCAAGTCCGCTAACGCCTAATCTTCCGAGAAGATACGGGCCGATAAGGATACCTGCAACGAGGTATGCTGTAACAGCGGGGAGCTTAACAAGCTTTGCTGCACGAGAAAGAAGAAGTCCTGCGAGCAAAACAACCGATAAAGTAATTAAAATTTCCAAAAAGGGTCACCTCGAGAATAGCAACTATGGGTTGCAAATGAATAAATTTTTTCTTCGGCTATTAGTTTAGCACTAACAAGCCATAAAGTCAATCGAAAAAAGCGATATATTATATAAATATTATAAAATAAAAAACTGTTGACAAATGAGGGTGTTTCGTGGGATAATGGAAAAGGTTATAAGGGAATAATATGCTCCCTTGTAAATTTAAACTTTGGTGATGCTATGCGAGTTATAACGGGAAAGGCAGGCGGCAAAAAAATATCCGCCCCCGAGGGATTAGATGTTCGCCCAACACCCGAAAGGGTTAAAGAGGGAATATTCAGTGCCATCCAGTTTGATATAGAGGGAAGAAGAGTGCTTGACCTTTTTGCTGGCTCAGGTCAGCTTGGTATCGAGGCGTTAAGCCGCGGGGCTATGAGCGCAACCTTTGTTGATAGCAGCGCTTCCTCGATAAAGTTTATTCGTTCTAATCTTGAGGCAACAGGTCTTATGGATAGCGCAAAGGTTGTAAGCGGAGATTATGCATCCTTTCTTGCTATGACAAGGGATACCTTTGATATCGCTTTTTTAGACCCACCCTATGGCGCAGGGCTCTTTGAAAAGGCGCTTGAAAAATGCACCTCGGTTATGAGCGATTATGGAATAATTCTTTTGGAGCATCCAAAGGAGATAAGTGTTCCGAACGAGGCGGGCGATTTTGCGGTTTCTAAGGAATACCGATATGGTAAGGTGCTTGTGACCTGTTATAGAAGGAAGGAAAAAATATGAATATAGCAATATGCCCCGGCAGCTTTGACCCTGTCACGATGGGACATATAGATATAATAACAAGAGCGGCGGGAATGTTTGATAAGCTGATAGTTGTTGTTATGAACAATGCCGCAAAGCAATGCTCTTTCACCCCCGAGGAAAGAGTTGCAATGATAAAGAAGTGCGTTGCCGACCACGATAATATTGAGGTTGATGCTTTTGATGGGCTTCTTGCAGATTATGCCGCCAAGCGTGGCGCTCGGGCGATTATTAAGGGTTTACGTGCTATGTCTGATTTCGAATATGAATTCCAGATGGCACTTGCCAATAAAAAACTCAACCCGGATGTTGAAACCTTGTTTTTAACAACGGCGCAGCAAAATATGTATTTAAGCTCAAGCATGGTAAAACAAATTGCCGGTATGGGCGGAGATATATCGGGTTTTGTTCCATCTGTTATTCTCAAAGATATAACGGATAGAATAGGAAATAAATAAACGGAGGAAATAAAAATGAAACTTGATGAGTTATTAGAACAATTTGATGAGGTTCTTGACAGTGGCATTAAAATCCCGGGCAAAAAAACAGTTGTAGATATTGAAAGACTTCGCGCAGTGGTGGATGATATCCGCCTTAACTTCCCTGCAGAAATTAAGCAGGCTAAGGGCATCGTTGCTGATAGAGCTGATATCATTGCAACCGCAAAGAGAGAGGCTGATGGAATTATCCGCGGCGCCGAGGAAAAGGCAAAGGCTATGGTTGCTGAAGAGGAAATCGTAAAGCTTGCTCAGGCTAAGGCTGCTGAAATCATCGCAAATGCGCAGAACAAGAGCCGCGAGATGCGCAAAGCAGCTCAGGATTTCGTTGATGATATTATGCGCCGCGCGGATGAGGGATTAACCGCAAACATCGGTGAGGTTCGCAAAACAAGAGCGGCTCTTCGCCAGCCTACTATCACTTCAAATAACGACTAATAAAAAAGGCTCTTGTGAAGTCAAGAGCCTTAAACATTGATTATTTTTCAAGGTAGAGTGAGAAAAAAGTGTATAAAAATATATCTCCAAATGTAAACTTCGTTGAGGAAGAAAAGAAAATTAAAGAGTTTTGGGACAAGGAGAAAATCTTTGAAAAAAGCATAGAAGAAAGAAAGGATGGAAATCCCTATATTTTCTATGATGGACCCCCAACCGCTAACGGAAAACCACATATTGGTCACGTGCTCACACGTGTTATTAAGGATATGATTCCGCGTTATAGAACAATGAAAGGCTCTATGGTGCCAAGAAAAGCCGGCTGGGATACCCACGGTCTCCCCGTTGAATTAGAGGTTGAAAAGCTTTTAGGCCTTGATGGCAAGGAGCAAATCGAGGAATATGGCTTGGAGCCCTTCCTTGAGCATTGTAAGGAAAGCGTTTGGAAGTATAAGGGAATGTGGGAAGATTTCTCAAAAACCGTTGGCTTCTGGGCAGATATGGATAATCCTTATGTTACCTATCATAACGAGTTTATCGAGTCAGAATGGTGGGCGTTAAAGCAGATATTTGATAAAGGCCTTTTGTATAAAGGCTTTAAAATCGTGCCCTATTGTCCAAGATGCGGAACTCCGCTTTCATCCCACGAGGTTGCTCAGGGATATAAGAACGTTAAGGAGCGCAGCGCGGTTGTTCGCTTTAAGGTAGTAGGCGAGGATGCCTTCTTCCTTGCTTGGACCACGACTCCCTGGACCCTTCCTTCAAACGTTGCTCTTTGCGTTAACCCCGATGAAACTTACTGTAAGGTTAAGGCTAATGATGGATATGTTTATTATCTTGCAAAGGCTCTTGCCGATAAGGTGTTAGGAAAGCTTGCAAGCGAGGAAACCCCCGCTTATGAGATAATTGAGGAATATAAAGGCACCGAGCTTGAATATAAGGAATATGAGCCACTATTTGATTGCGTTAAGCCTGTTTGCGAAAAGCAAAACAAGAAGGGCCATTATATCACCTGTGACAGCTATGTTACAATGACCGATGGTACAGGTATTGTTCATATCGCTCCCGCATTCGGTGAGGATGATGCCAAGGTTGGCAGAAAATATGAGCTCCCCTTTGTTCAGTTTGTTGATGGCAAGGGTAATATGACCGAGGAAACTCCTTTTGCAGGCAAGTTTGTTAAGGATGCCGATAAGGATGTTCTTGTTTACCTTGAAACAAGAGGTCTTCTCTTCGATGCTCCGAAATTTGAGCATGACTATCCTTTCTGCTGGAGATGTGATACTCCTCTTATCTACTATGCTCGTGAGTCTTGGTTTATCAAGATGACCGCAGTTAAGGATGACCTTATTAAGAATAATAATACAATAAATTGGATACCCGAGAGCATTGGTAAGGGCCGCTTTGGAGATTGGCTCGAAAATGTTCAGGATTGGGGTATCTCGCGTAACAGATATTGGGGAACACCTCTTAATATTTGGCAGTGTGAATGCGGTCACCTTCATTCAATAGGAAGCATTGAAGAGTTGAAGGCTATGTCGGATAACTGTCCCGATGAAATCGAGCTTCACAGACCATATATCGATGCTGTTACAATAAAGTGTGATAAATGCGGCGGCGAGATGCACCGTGTTCCCGAGGTTATTGACTGTTGGTTTGACTCGGGCTCAATGCCTTTCGCACAGCACCACTATCCGTTTGAGAATAAAGAGCTTTTTGAGGCTCAATTCCCCGCTGATTTTATTTCGGAGGCGGTTGACCAGACAAGAGGCTGGTTCTATTCACTTCTTGCAATTTCAACCTTGATTTTTGATAAAGCACCCTTTAAGAATGTTATCGTTCTTGGTCACGTTCAGGATGAAAACGGTCAGAAGATGAGTAAATCGAAGGGCAACGCAGTTGACCCGTTTGATGCGCTTGAGTCCTTTGGCGCGGATGCTATTCGTTGGTATTTCTATACCAATTCGGCTCCATGGCTTCCAAACCGTTTCCATTCAAAAGCAGTAACCGAGGGACAAAGAAAGTTTATGGGAACCCTTTGGAACACCTATGCTTTCTATGTGCTTTATGCTGAAATAGATAAGTTTGACCCAACGAAATATACCCTTGATGAAGCCAAGATGACCGTTATGGATAAATGGCTTATGTCAAGACTTAATTCGATGGTTAAGGCAGTTGACAATAACCTTGCTAACTATCGTATCCCCGAAGCCGCGAGAGCGCTTCAGGAATTTGTTGATGAAATGAGCAACTGGTATGTTAGAAGAGGCAGAGAGCGTTATTGGGTTCAGGAATTAACCGATGATAAGATAACAGCTTATATGACTCTTTATACCGCGCTTGTTACCACCGCTAAGGCGGCGGCTCCGATGATACCGTTTATGGCGGAGAATATCTATCAGAACCTTGTCAGAAGCGTTGATGAAAGCGCGCCAATAAGTATCCACTTGTGTGATTTCCCTGAGGTTGATGAAAAGGCAATCGATGCAGAGCTTGAAGCTAATATGGATAAAGTACTCGGGATAGTTGTTCTTGGTCGTTCGGCTCGAAATGGCTCGGCAATAAAGAATCGCCAGCCGCTTAACACAATGTATGTTAAATGTGATGGCGAGCTTGATAGTATGTACACCGATATTATAAGGGATGAGCTTAATATCAAGAATGTTAGCTTTGCCGATGAGGTGGATAACTTCGTAACCTATCAGTTCAAGCCGCAGCTTAAAACTGTCGGTCCAAAGTATGGCAAGCAGTTGGGTGAAATTAGAACTGCCCTCTCGGAGCTTGATGGCAATGAGGCTAAAAAGACTCTTGATGAGAAGGGAATGCTTGTTTTTGACTTTGCATCGGGCAAGGTTGAGCTTACAGCTGAAGATTTGCTTATTGAGGCTAAGGAGAAGGAAGGCTTCTTCACAGTCAGCGATAGGGGAATAACAGTTGCTATTGATACCCATCTAACCGAGGAGCTCATAATTGAGGGTTATATAAGAGAGCTTGTGAGCAAGATTCAAACTATGCGTAAAGAAGCGGGCTTTAATGTTATGGACCATATTAACATCACCGTTTCAGGCGAGGGCAAGGCAGTGGATGTTGCGCTTTCTCGTAGCGCGGATATAGTTGGTGATACCTTGGCAGATAGTCTTACTAAGGCTGAAATTAAGGGCTTCTCTAAGGAATGGGATATCGGCGGTGAAAAAATCACCATCGGTGTTGAAAAGGTATAACTTTTTACTTGCGAAAGGAGAGAGGATTTATGCCAAGAAAGAAAAAAGAAGATATAGAGCTTGAATATGAATTTGAAACCTTTGAGGATATAAGCTCAACAACCTTTGAGCAACCAAAGAAAAAGAATGTTCTCGATTATGTAAAAATGGTTGAGGATGGATTCTTAAACAATATCGGCAAGATAATAAAGATAACCTCCTTTGTTGTTGCGGCGCTTATTTTGCTTGCATTTTTAGGCATTGGTGTTGTTATTTCCTTGCTTGATAGCTTCTTCATATTCATTGCAGTAATTCTGTTTATAATCGGTTTGGTGATAGCTGCTATTTCAATGTTTATGATTTTCGGATTAGGTCAGGTTATAACCCAAAACGATGAAATTTTGAAAAGATTTAATATCAAAAAGTAACTATGAAATGCCCGCCTGCAAAGGCGGGTATTTGTGCGAGGCAAGGCAAAATGAAACTTTCTAAAAATATAATAGGCAGTAAAGAGTTTTATTCAAAGGTTGTCGCCATTACTGTGCCGATTATCGTGCAAAATGCGGTCACTCATATCGTTAATTTGCTTGATAACGTTATGGTTGGAAGAATCGGAACGCTCGAAATGTCAGCAGTTGCGATAGTTAACCAATTGTTGTTTGTCTTTTCGCTATGTATATTCGGCGGAATGGCAGGCGTTGGAATTTTTTCAACGCAGTATGCGGGCGCCAAGGATAATGATGGTATCCGCTATTGTTTTAGAGCAAAGCTTGTTATGGGATTTATATTGCTCTTGCTTGCAGCGATTGTTTTTCTTATCTTTCCAAAGCAGCTTATATCAATGTATTTGGCGGAAAACACTGCGGCAGAAGAGGCAAACGCAACAATTTCTTTTGCACTTAGCTATCTTAAGATAATGCTTATAGGCTTAGTTCCTTTCACCGTGAGTCAAATTTATGCGAGCACGCTTCGCGAAACGGGCGAAACAAAGCTGCCGATGATAGCAAGTGTTGCGGCGATATTTGTAAATGTTGTTTTTAACTATTTCCTCATATTCGGTAAATTCGGCTTTCCAAAGCTCGGCGTTGCCGGAGCCGCAATAGCAACCTCGCTTTCCCGATTTGTTGAAGCCGCAATTCTTATAATATCAGTAAGGCTCAAAAGGGAGAAATATCCCTTTATGAAGGGCGCTGTTTCAAGCCTTTATGTTCCAAAACAGTTAACACTCGGCGTAATTACAAGGGGCTTGCCGCTTCTTGTTAACGAGGCATTGTGGTCGCTCGGAATGGCAACCCTCCTGCAATGCTATTCGGTAAGGGGCTTGCAGGTAGTTGCCGCCGCAAATATTGCCAACACTGCAAACACGCTGTTTAGTGTTGTTTATTTGAGTATGGGAACTGCCATCGCGATAGTGGTGGGGCAAAATTTAGGCGCAAACGAAATAGAAGAAGCCAACCAAAATGCTTGGCGGCTTATTATTCTTTCGGTGCTCACTTGCGCGGTTATGGGAACGCTTTTAGCGCTTCTTTCACCATATATCCCACTAATGTATAACACCGAGCAAGAGGTGAGAATCTTAGCCAAGAGCTTCTTATATGTCGTTGCGGCGGTTATGCCGATAGAGGCTTTTGCCCATGCTTGTTATTTTACCATTCGTTCAGGTGGAAGAACGGGGATAACCTTTGCTTTTGATAGTATGTTCACTTGGCTTGTTTCGGTGCCTGCCGCAATTATTCTTGCAAACTTCACCAAGGTTCCCATAGTTCCTATTTTCCTTATAATTAAGAGCTTGGAATTCATAAAATGCCTTGTCGGCGGAATTATGGTTAAAAAGCGAATTTGGATAAAGAATATAATTGAATAAAAAACAAACCTCTCGAAACGGAGACACTTCGTAAAGAAGTAGTCTCCGTTTTTCTATATAAAGAAAAATGACACTTTTTGTTTTTGAAAGTGTCATAGTGGGTTACATACTTTGAGAATGGTAAATACTTGCCGAAAATAAAGAATATCTTTCTCGGCAGGTAAAGTGATATTGCAAACTATCGTTTGCAGTGATATTTTTGCCTTGCAGCAAAAGTGA
>JAFSIJ010000032.1 GCA_017439845.1 Clostridia bacterium
AAGCATAATTTTAGAGCCATCACCGTTATCGGTCCAAAGGGTTTTGCCCTTTCTTCCCTTATTGTTGGATATAACCGCATTAGCGGCATTAAGTATGTTCGTTGTTGAACGATAGTTTTGTTCGAGCCTTATAACTTTAGCATTAGAAAACTCATCTTCAAAGCTTAAGATATTCTCAATGGTTGCACCTCTGAAACGATAGATACTCTGGTCATCATCACCCACAACGCAAATATTGTTATGCTTGCTTGCGAGCAGGCTTACAAGTACATACTGCGCGTGGTTAGTATCCTGATACTCATCCACCATTATATACTTAAACCTGTTTGAATAATATTCAAGCACATCCTCGTGATCTTCAAGAAGCTTTACCGTATTGTAAATCATATCATCAAAGTCCATAGCATTAGCATCTATAAGCCTCTTTTGATACACCCTATACAAATCGGCTATAACCTGAAGCCGCAAATTTCCCTCACTCTCCGCCTTTAAATCAGCAGGAGATTTAAGCGAATCTTTAGCCCTAGAAATTGCATTCAAAACCGATTTATGAGGAACGAGCTTTTCATCGATATTATTTTGCTTCATTATATCCTTCATAAGTCGGCGTTGGTCATCGGTATCATAAATAGTAAAGCTTGAGGTATAGCCAATAAGCTCGGCATATTTTCGAAGCATTTTTCCGCAAACCGAGTGGAAGGTGCCTGCCCAGATATCATCGGCGGCATCGCCTAACCTTAGGGCAATTCTTTCCTTTAATTCATTTGCCGCCTTATTAGTAAAGGTTATAGCAAGTATCTCCCAAGGCTTTGGTGCATAAACACTGAAAACACCTCTCGGCAAGAAGTCACTTTCGCCCTTTAAATACTGCTCTCCTGCTGTCAAGTCCTCATCCGAAACTGTTGGTACAAAGGTGCTTTTATACGCATTTCCAAACTTAACAAGGTTAGCAATTCTATTAACAAGAACGGTGGTTTTTCCGCTTCCTGCACCTGCTAAAATAAGCAGAGGGCCATCAACGGTTGTTACCGCCTCAAACTGCATATCATTCATTTTTTCAAAATCTTTTTTTATAATTTGCCTTCTTAAATCTATAAAATCCATTTAAAATATCCTTAACTGTTAAAAAATTTATATATATCTTGTGCGTTTTTATCGCTTATTTTTGGTGCCTTTTTAAGCTCCTCAACGCTCGCTGATTTTATTGCTTTGAGTGTTTTAAAATATTTGAGCAATAGTTTCGCCTTGCTCTCGCCTATCCCATTAATCTTCAAAATTTCGCTATTTAGCATAGACTTACTTCTTCTCTTTTGATGAAAAGAAATCGCATAACGGTGAACCTCATCCTGAATAGCAGTGACAAGTGTGAACACACTGCGATTCGCCTTAATAACTATTTCGCCCTTGCCATCGGTGATAGCTCGGGTTTTATGCTTTGAATCCTTAACCATACCAAAGAGAGCTATATCATAGCCTAACCGCTCAATAACGGGTTTAACTGCCGAGATTTGACCCTTTCCGCCATCAAGCAATATTAAATCAGGGAGGCGTGAAAACGCCTCATCCTCGCCTTTTTTATATTCATTGAGCCTTCTTTCTAACACCTCGGCGAGCGAACGGAAGTCATCCTGACCGGCAAAAGATTTAATCTTAAACTTTCTATATAAATTCTTTTGCGGCCTTGCATCTTTAAATACAATCATACCTGCAACATTTTCGCTGCCAGCAGTATTTGAAATATCATAAGCCTCAATATATCTTGGCGGAGATGAAAGCCCTAAAATAGTGCCTAATTCATTAAGAGCGCTCATTTCCTTTCCGCTTCGCTCAACCTTAGCGGTTAGGTTATCCGCCGCATTATTAAGACACATATCAATAAGCTTTTTCGGCTCCGATTTAACAGGAATAATTATATTAACATTCTTCTCTGCGGCTTCGCTAAGCCATTGTTCTATAAGCTCTTTTTCCTCGAAATCACAGTCCACAAGTATTCTTGCAGGGATATCGTTAATATCGCTATAATACCTGCCAAAGAACTCGGAATATATGCTTTGCTTTTCGGTTACACCCTCGATAAAATAATGCTTTTTATCGGTCAGTCTTCCGCTTCTGAAAATAAGCACTGACACACAGGCTATCTCGCCGACAAGCGCACAGGCAAAAACATCCTGAGCCTTATGCGTTGTCATAACAACCTTTTGTTTTTCGCTTATCTTCTTTATCGCATTTATTCTATCGCGAAGCTTTGCCGCGGTTTCAAATT
Source organism: Clostridia bacterium (assembly GCA_017439845.1). GTDB lineage: Bacteria > Bacillota > Clostridia > Oscillospirales > Acutalibacteraceae > UBA737. The sequence continues at coordinate 2,264 of JAFSIJ010000032.1, forward strand.
CCATATTTTCCGCCGCTATGTTCATTTGTTCAGTTAACAAGCGGATATTAGCGCTACCCATATCACCTTTTTTGATAAAATCAATAGCGGCATCAATATTTTTATTATATTCTTCAAGTGAAGCCTTTGCCTTACAGGGCGCATCACACAAACCAATATGAAAATTTAGGCAAGGCTTTGATGGTTTATCAAAGCTTCGGTTGCAATTTGGAAGCTTGAAAATTTTATGCACCTCATCCACTGTTTCACGAACAATATATCCCGAATTGTATGGACCTATAAATTCTCCACTCTTATCAAGCTGCTTTGATGTGACAATTTTGCGCCATTTATCGTTTGTGATTTTTATATAATGATAGCCCTTATCATCCTTTAAAAGAATATTATATTTTGGTTGGTTTTGCTTAATTAAAGAATTCTCAAGAATAAGCGCTTCAAACTCGCTATCACAAATGATGTATTCAAAATCATCAACATTTAAAACCATACTTCTAACCTTTGGAGAATGGTTTGTTCCGCTGCCGAAATACTGTGTTACACGGTTTTTAAGGTTTTTTGCCTTGCCAATATAAATAATATCTCCGCGAACATTTTTCATTATATAAACACCGGGACTTCCGGGCAGTTTATTAGCCTTATTTTTTAGTGTTCTCAATTTATCCATTTACTGCCCTCCCGCTAAAAATCATATATAGTAACATTTTATAATATTTTCACCCTTACTTCAAGGGTTGATTTTTATCTTTTTAGATATTATTATATTATTTAGAGGTGAGAATGTGAAAAAACTGATTTGTTTTGCCTTGGTGCTGTTAATGATCATTTCATTTTGCGGTTGTGGGAGCAACACACCGACAAGTGAAGACAATAGCAAGATTACGATAAATATACCAACCGATGACACTGTTAACGGATACCGAGACCCTGAAAAAGCTGTTGATACCAACTCAACCATTGCTGTTTCAGATGTTACGGTTGTTGATGAAAGCTATTATAAATACTGCGCAAATAAATCTTCTAAAAAGTTTCACAGTGAAGATTGCGGCTCAATAAAAAACATAAAGGAAGAAAACAAGTATTATACGAACAAACGCGATAAGCTAATAAAAGAGGGTTATACCCCTTGCAAAGCTTGTAATCCATAAGAAAACACAGTTGCTTTCGCAACTGTGTTTTTTATTCAACGGAAATTACTGTTAATATATTTTCCTTTACCCTAAACTTGATTTCATAATCACTGAACGAAAAACCGAAAACTCGGTTTTCATCATCAATATAAGATGGCCTTGGGTCGCAAGAAAGAGCACCGATTAGTTCCTTTTGTTTTTCTTTTGGAATTTTGCCTAATAATTCTTGAGGAAATTCAACCGAAACTTTTCTTTCTTCTAAATTCTCGGTAAAACCTCCTATGGCATCAGGATGAGAATCAGCATAGGCAAGATATGGCTTTATATCATAAATCGGTGTTCCGTTTTTAAGGTCGGCTCCTGCAACATATAGCACGGGGCCTTCCTTTTCATATTTAATCCTCAACAGCCTCACTGCTGAAAGACCGATTGAGTTAGGTCTAAACGGAGACCTCGTTGCAAACACACCCATTCGCTTATTTCCACCAAGCAGCGGTGGGCGAACGGTTGGCGACCAATCCTCTCGGACAGCCTCAGAAAACTGCCACAAAAGCCAAATATGTGAAAACTCCTCTAAGCCTCTAAAGGCTTCCTTTACTGCATATTCCTTTTCGAAAACTATCTTTCCCGTTATCTCCTCAACAATCCCGCTTTGTCTTGGAAGGCCAAACTTCGTGTTGAAATTAGTTTCTATATGTCCTATTATCTTCATTTTTCTTCCGGTCTTATATACTGCGGTGTCCAAGTATTTGAATCATCGCAGGTGGGACTTAAATGGGTGAAATTTTTAGGTGTTTTACCAAGAAAACGCATCAAATTCTTGCTATAAAGCTTTTCTCTCATTCGCTCGGGAACATCTAATTTATCAAATATTTCGCCATCGATTTTAAGCCACTTCTGAGCCCACTCACTTGAATATTCAGGAACGGAACAATCGGTTCCAAACATAATGTTATCGCCAACATCATAACCGATTGTATAAAGCTTGGTTAATAAATCTTCGCGGTAAATTTGTGGTGTGCCGGGTGTAATATCAAAGAACATTTCGGCCTTCTTGTTTTTATTTTCATCAGCACGAACATAGGAATTCAGGAACTTTCCGTACATAGCGATACATTCATCGTGCCAAGGCCACGAGCAATGCCCCATCGAAAATCTCAAATTATCCACATCTAAAAGCGCTTCAAAGTTCATCGGTCTGTTATATTTTGAAGAAACTCTGCCATCCCATAAAATACCCGAATGAAATATTACAGGCATATCAAGCTTTGCAATTTCCTCCATTATTTGCATAGGCTTATCCTCATAAATAAAGAAATGGTTGCAAATAATTTTAAATGCCACTATTCCCTTTTCTTTTGCCTTTTGTAAATTTTCAGTTAGTCCCTCTTCAAACGGGTCTATCCAAACAACAGGAAAAAGTCTATCTCCGAAATCCTTACAATATGAAAGCACCTGTTCCAAGCGTTCATCAAAGGATGGACCATTTTTTAAATAACCTATAGGTGCATTTGAAAAAATACAACCACCATATACTCCGCCCTCATTCATTCTCGCCAAAAGTTGTTCGGGGTTTACCTTGTTACTAATTGAAGAATGAATATGCATATCAAAAACTTTCATAATTTTCTCCTTTAAAGCTTATCTTCCATCGTGATTTTAAGGGGTGTCATACCGCATTTTTCATAGAACTTTAAAGCACCTTCATTGAGTGACCACACATTAAGGGTTATATGATAACACTCATTTTTCTTAGCCTCAGCCTTCACATACTCATAGAGAGCCGAGCCTATATGCTTTCCGCGAGAATTTTCATCAACGCAAATATCATCGATATAAAGGCTTTTTCTATCCTCAAGCGACTTATCATCCTTCACTTCTTCATAAACACAAAAAGCATAACCTTCCACCCTGTTTTCTTCATCAACTGCAACGAAAACAGGGGTTTTTTCATTCTCTAAAATCATTTCAAGCTCAGCATCATCGTATTTTCGACTGCCAACCCTGAATATATCAGGTCTGCCAAGAGAATGAACCCTATGCACCTGCAAGAGAAGTTCACCTATTCGCTTTATATCGCATTTTTGGGCTTTTCTGATACTTATCATAACACTTCAATATCAATGCCGTTTATAACAACATCCTCGACCGGTTTATCGTTAGCGCCAACCTTAACGTTTGCTATAGCATCAACAACATCCATACCTTCTACTACCTGACCGAAAACACTGTGGCGGAAATCAAGCCAGGGTGTGCCTCCTACCTCGGCATAGGCTTCGGCTATCTCTTTCGGGAAGCCCTTATCCTCCAATGCCTTCATTTGCGAGAGCATATTTGCGGGAACTTCCTTTGCTTGAACGATAAAGAACTGACTACCATTAGTTCCGGGACCTGCATTAGCCATCGAAAGCGCTCCGCGAAGATTATGAAGCTCCATATCGAACTCATCCTCAAAGGTGCCGCCCCAAATTGACTCACCGCCAATTCCTGTTCCTAACGGGTCTCCGCCCTGAATCATAAAATCCTTGATAACTCTATGGAAAATTATTCCGTTATAGTAACCATTCTTTGCGTGGGTTACAAAGTTTTCAACCGTTTTAGGCGCTTTATCGCCAAATAATTTAATTTTAATATCGCCGAGAGTTGTGTGCATTGTTGCAACAATATCACCCTTTTCGGCTGCCTTCAACTGATAACAAGACATAATATCTTCTCCCTTTACTTTTTTAATCATTGTATCAATATTTTTTCCTCTTTTCAAGTATAACAATGAAATAAATTAAAAAATATACCATAGGTAGAATATTATGGTAAGTTTTTCTTGTATTTTGTGTTTTTATGTTATATAATAAAATAAATTATATTTTGTTAGGAGAACCGAATATGAAATGTCCGTTTTGTTCCTATGAAGAAAGCAAGGTTATCGACTCTCGCCCAACCGATGAGGGTGAGCGTATTCGCAGAAGGCGTGAATGCTTGAGCTGCGGCAAAAGATTCACAACATACGAAATAATCGAAAGCCTTCCGATTATCGTTATCAAGAAGGATAAATCGCGTGAAACCTTTAATAGAGATAAACTTCTCAATGGTTTGCTCCGCGCTTGTGAGAAGCGTCCGGTTTCCTTTGATACAATCGATAATATGATTAGTGAAATCGAGTCTATTATCCAGAACTCACTTGACCGAGAGGTTAGCAGCGAAAAAATCGGTGAGCTTGTTATGGAAAAACTTAAAGCAATTGATGAGGTTGCTTATGTTCGTTTCGCTTCGGTTTACCGCCAATTTAAAGATATCAATACATTTATGAATGAGCTTAACAAGCTCCTTAACCAGTAAATACTTGTTGCCGAATGGCGAGGTCTATCACCTCGCCACTCTGTTTTATTTGAAAGGATAATTTATAGTGACTAACAGCGAAAGAATGGCGGAGCTTCTTCTGCCAAACATTGATAAAACCCCCGAGTATTACGAGAATTTATACCCCGAAAGGCCTCTTCCCGAAGGCGCTCGTGTTACAAGGTTTGCACCAAGCCCAACAGGCTATCTTCACCTT
>JAFSIJ010000033.1 GCA_017439845.1 Clostridia bacterium
AACAACCGCCATCCTCGAAGGTACAGTTTACAACGTATCTTCTTTCACGAGGCTCTTCGATGTAAACCTCACTGTTTCGGTTGGGGTTAATCGCGAATGGTTTATTAACTACAAGGTAGGTCTCTTCGCCGACATTGAAGGTATCAACAATCTTTCTTGCCTGACCGACACCCTGACCTGTTGCAACGATAAGCATTTCACCGTTATAACGGTCTTCCTTGAACTTCTTAACATTCGGCACCTTGAAGGTTCTGCCTTCAACATAATTAGAGCCTATATTCCATTCAGCATTAAGCTTTGGTGTTACGAACTGAATAGCTCCCGACCAAGCCCATTTACCATCATTAAGCATAAGCTCGTGGTTATTTTGCGTTTGCTCGAAATAATAGTTTCTCGCAACATAAGCATGAGCAAGGCCCATAAACTGAGGTCCATCAGGTCCATACTTACTATCCTCAATAATTGCGGCATACATATTTGTTCCGTGGAATGTACCCTTCATAATGTGGCTATTTCTAACCTGCAAATATGTGGTATACATATAAGCCGCACGGCAAGCAGAGGAAGTTAACTGCTTATCGGTTGACAAATCATAGTTATCAATCTGAACATTAGAGCCTGTGATTGAAAGGCTGAATGAATCCTTCATTTCTGCCATAAGTGCTGCTTCAACCTCAACAGCAGTCATTTCGGCATTAGCGTGTCCGCTTTGACCACCGTTTGATGGCTCACCGTTTCGGCGATAGAAGTAAGCCTTAATGTTTGTTAGATAGATATTCTCATTTTCTGAGAAATCATAATTCGTTGTATCGTTATTGGTCTTATAGGTTTTAAAGTAGTTATAAGCGCGGGTTCCACGAAGTGAAACATCTCTTACTTCAACATTTTTTGTTGCGGCAAGAAGTGTATCGGGAAGCTCATTATACTTCCACTTGATAGCATTCCAAACCAACATTGAAACCTCGCTACCATCACCTTTAAGAACAACATTTTCGGGGATAAAGAGAGTATCAACAACGCTATAAATACCCTTGGTATCTACTCCCCATCTATTCTTACCTTTAGCCGGCAAGTAAACTATACCGCCACCGTTATCGGCTGCCGCCTGCAAGGCATTTAGTATAGCACCGGTATCGTTTTCGTTACCATCACCAATAGCACCGAAATCAAGAACATTGAATACCTTCTTTGGCCAAGATGCTCTAACATCATCGGCAATAGTGATAGTATCGGGAGCACTATAAGCATAGTTTGTTCCGTATCCGTTATGAACAAGAACTGCATACTCACCCTTTTCGATATTATCAGGAAGATTAACTGCAACGTTATAGTTATCCTTCTTGCCATCCTTCTCATAAACAAAGATGCTGTTTGCGGCTCTATTGTTTGCAAGAACCGTTTCGGCTCCTGTTTTAAGGTTTTTAAGAATAACTGTTATATCATCAACATCGCCTGTTGGAGCGAGGTTATGACCGATGATACGAAGTGTTCCTCCCTGCGAGGCGCTCGGTCCATCATTACCAAAGGTTGCCGAAATGAACGGGCGGTTGATAAGAATAACCTTCGTTTCCTCACCCTCATAGGCGGGTGTTAATTCCATAGCATATATTCCCTTACCCATAGACTTTGGAATAATAAACTGCAAGGAATCTTCTGCAATGTGGGTGAATTCTATATCGGTTGCAGCAGAAAAATCGATATTAACATTCTTTGCGGGAATAGCATAAGCTTTTCCGTTATTCTCGAAGTTGCTTTCCTCTAAATATCCAAAATCGGTTACAACATCCGCCATATCGTCAAGTCTTAAAAGCTTTGCTGACTTAACTGTGAAGCCGAGCTTACCTCCCGAAACTGTTACAATATCATCGGGGTTATGCCAGGTGTTACCTGTGTTATAAACATGGATTTCCTTGGTTTCCTCATCGATATCCCAGTCTCCCTTAACGAATTCGGCATAAACATCATCGACATACATAAGCTTCGATGGGTGTCTATTAGAAAGTCCGTTGTTATCATTAAATCCAAGTGCGATTACACCTGAATCGTGATAGGGCTGTGTTACCGAGAAGGTGACATCATCAGCATCGGTGAAGATGATGGTTGCTGTTTTACCATCAAAGGTAATTTCAACATCAAACCAGCCATAAGGATTAAGCTTTTCTTCCTTATTTTGTTCGAATTTACCGTTCACGATTCCGCCCATCATCTTGGATGTGTAGTATCTTTGAACGCCCGATTTTTCATCGGTAGGACTAAGTCCTCCACCATAATAGTTCTTCGCATCCTTATAAGAATGGAAAATTCTCGGTGGGTTAAAGCCCGTATACTCATCATACTTCATACGAAGATGGAGCTTAACCATTTTGCCCATCTTGGGCCAATCGTTGTTATTTGGTCTTATATAGATTACATTACCTTGAATTTTAAGAACGTTGTTTGTTGAGTTGCCAACTTCGGGAACAACATCAGCGATATAATCTTCACTGCTTATGTAATCTATCATCCACTTATCAAAATCATTCTCAAAGTCATCATAGAATGGTGTGAAGTCTTCTTCAGTTCTGCCTTCGAGTGATTTACCCCAAGCGGAAAGTTTGTTACCCTCGCTATAAAGAGCAATCTTTTCTATGGAGCTTAGCTTGTTATAATCTCTCAAAGCGGCATAGATAGCTTTTTTATCCGCTTTTGTTACGCTTTGCTTTACAAGAATTTCCTTATGCGCTTCCTTAAAGAGTGTTACATTCTCACTCGGAATAGCGGCACAAATTGCCACAAGCTTCGCAGTTACTGAATAGTTTGCATCGAGATATTCAATAGAAGTTTTTCTCAAAGCAAAGAAGGTTTCAATAGTCTCTTTCAAGCGAGCAAGATCGCCTTCACTTATATTTGCACTTGGTGTGAAAGCTAAAACATCCGAATAATCTCTAAGGAAGTTTTGAACCTCTTCCATATCAAGTTCATTGTCTTTAAGCGACCATTTATAATGAACATTGCTATAATACACTCTGTTATTTACAGCGTTATTAGCAATATTTGTAGCGGTAGCATAGCCTGCGCCAAGACCTGTATAAAACTCGCTTGTCTTATTTATATTCGTATAAGTAGCTGTTTTCTCACCGATAACTGTATCGCCTTTAATAATCTTAAAGGTTACATCAGTTGAGGTTGAATAATATTTATAGGAAACTCTAACGGTGAACCATTCACCTACTGAAACACCTTCAACACCCCAGTTATTTATGGTTGTTGAGGTTGTTCCGTTACCGTTGTTAACCTGTGTGCGCATTACGAGTTTGCCATCCGCATTAAATGCCCACTGTAGTCTTCCCCAATTGTTTATATCCCTATAGAAGAAATAAACGCAGGAGTTAGCATCAACACTTGTGCTATTAACATCGAAATATGCATCAACGATAAAATCGTTAAGAGTTGCATCCGGCTTTTTGAATGCCGATTTAAGAACCGCAATACTTCTTTGGCGATTAGCACCTCTATATTCAGGTAGATAAGCAGCTTCCCCACCAACTGTTTCGATTTTTGCCGCTTGAGTAAGCGTTGCGGTTGTTACATTTATATTAGGTGTGTGAATTGCGGGGTCGTTTCCTAAAACTTCAAAAACATTGTTAACAAGTGTTGTGTTTGCAAAATCAATACTTGTCACACCCGTTGAGCCAAAGAAAGAAATCTTAAGTTCATCAAGTTTATGCTTGTATTCTGCCGAAATTCCCGATTTAACATTATCTGAAAACGCGTGATACTCCTCAACTGCTGAAAGCAAAAGTTGTAAATCGGCATCGTTTGAAATAGAATTAAGGCTTAAAAGTGAAGCATACTTTGCTTCAAACTCTTTTGAAAGGAGTGCAACCTCCAAGTCCTGCAATAGAGCTATTTCGCTTTCTAATTTTGCTTTTGCATTCTCAGAAAGGCTTTCATACTCAGCAATAGCCGCTAAAATAATAGCCTTATCGTTTACTGTTGCGGTTGATATTGTGAGAGCTAAAGCAGCTGCATTATCCGCTTTAAACGCTGCGGGAACTGCCTTTGCCTCGATCTTTAACAACTGCTCATATTCACTTGCGAGTGCGGCTTTTGCTGCTTCGCCAAGTGCTTCATAATCTGCAAGAGCCTCTAAAACTGCCTCGCTGTGAATAGCGGTTGCAGCCGACTCATCAAGAGCAAGAATTGCTGAATGCTCGGTTTTAAATAAATCAACCGATAAAACGCCCTCTAAATCTTTGAGCTTGTTATATTCAGCTAATAGACTTGTTTTGCTGTTTTCATTAAGCACTTCATAAGCCTTAATTGCACCAAGCACCATTTCGCTATCCTCTTCCTTAACGGTTGAGATTGTAAGGCTCAAAGCATCAGCAAAATAGGTTTTAAACTGTGCGGGAGAAAGTTCGAAATCAAGACTAAAGTTATCAAAATAAACTTTTCTATTTGCATTGCTTCCTGCGGCATATCCTACCCTGACATCACCCTTGAAATCGGTGGTTTTCACTGTGTTCTTAACAGTTGTGGTATCACCCTTGAAGGTGAAGGTTAGGTTTGTGCCATCGGCAAGATATTCATAATCAACCTTAACATTGAACCACTCGCCCGTTCCAAAGCCTGAAAGATTTACATTTGTTAAAAGGTTTGAATTAACCATATCGGTTTCACTCGTTCCCTTTGTTGCAACAACACGAGCTGTAGAATCGGCTTCTGACTCGGTATGAGAAAACTCTATTCTCGCCCAATTATAAGCATCCTTAAAATAGATATATATACCTGTCGTGTCATCCCAACCAACTGCCGAATCAAATCTCATATCGGTTGAAAAGGACCTGATATTTGCATCGTATAGATAATCCTCTTTAACCGTTAAGATGCGGCGTTTTCTTGTTGTGCTTCTATTTTCGGGGAAATACACATGATTAGCCGAGTTTTTGCTATCCTCAACAATTTCGGGAGCCTTGGTCTGCGTGGTGGGTGAGGTTGTTAGCTGACCTTTAGTTTGAATATCAGCATTTTCGGGTAAACTTTCCCAAATCTCGCCGAAGATTCCTTCATATTCGAAGTTATCCTCGCTAATCTTTATTTTTGATTTTAATACATCAAGCTTTGCTTTTTCAGCTGTGAGGTTTGCTTTAACCTCATCAGTTAATGCATTATACTTTGTTATTACTGCCAAAACCTTTTCAGCATCCGCCTTGGTTTTAACTGTTGTAAGATTCAAAACCTCACTGTTATCAGCCGAGAACTTTGCCGCAACATCGGCAGGACCATCGCCATAAACTGCGGTGAGTGAATCTATATAGCAAACATTCGGGTTGCTATTTGAAGTTGTTCCCGAACAAAAACCGAATGTGAAGCTCTCACTATAAGCATTATTTCCGCTCGCATCAAAGCTCATAATAAACTTTGTGGTTTCGGTGTTAACACCATCGGTAAGTGTTGCATTAACGGATAACTCGTTGCTATTTACCTTGGAATAATCATAGCTAATAGTAGCAGTTATCCAACTGTTTGCAGAAAGCTTGGTTGAAGTTTGGCGTGTGCTTGTTTTGCCGGGATAACCTATAGCACTTGTGCAATCAACTGTAACACCGCTTTGCTGCGCACCTGCTGAATAGTAGGTATGTAACCACTGCCAAGCAAGGTATCCGTTTTTAACACCAAACTGAAGTGAAAGAGTTTTATACTCATTAAAGTGAGCAACAGTAATACCATAACCGTTATCATCGCCGCCACCGCTCACATAATTAAATGTGGCGGAAAGAGAATTAAGTCTTCTATCGGTTTCACGATAAGCACTTTTAAGTGTTAAGTACATTGATGCTCTGTTTTGGTTGGAAATGATAGGTGTTATAACACTTTTACTATCATAGGTTGTAAGAGCTGCATCGGTTTTTGCTGTTGGGGTGTGGCTAATTCTATAATTGTTAACCGCAGTTTCCCATTTATCAAGATTATTAAAATCTTCGGTAAAGGTTTTTGTTGCCGCTGTGGTCATTAAAGATACCGGCAGAGAACCGACTATAAGGCAAAGGCAAAGAATCGCACATAAAATTCTTTTAGAAAATCTTTTTTTCATCACGATTCCTCCCATTCCTTATATGTATACCAACCCTTTTCAACATAGTGTTTAACTATGTCCGGAACAGGCTCATCCCAATTTGAACAAATTTTATTATCATAGCTTTCGCCGTAGTAATCTTCCATCTTGCGAACAACTATGTTATCAACATCGGCGCCGATACCATTCGAATAGACACCAACAGTACCTCTTCCGATGCAATACTTTGTGTTATCGGTATATTTAAGCACCTGCTTGCCATCCCAATAAACTGTTATAGTGTTATCAAAACATTCTATCTTGATTTTCACCCATCTATCAGCATTTTCTTTGTTGAAATAATCAAGCTCATAGTTTACAACACAGTCACATTCCGAATCATCGTGGCCGCAAAGAACTTTTCCTTCGCTATCCTCAAGATTAGTTGGCTCGTGACCGATATTTGCTTTACCGAGAACCCTTCCTATTGAAAGTCTTCCAAAAAACTCATCCTCGGTCTCTTTGATGGGATTAAAGTAAATTGCATAATATCTATAGCCATACTGTGCGGTATCCATAAATCTTGTCATAAAGGTAAGGTTTTTGGCTTCACTTTCAAGGTGGGCGGAATTTATACGAACATCAGCTTCAAATGAATAGTCAGACCAATCGCGCGGGTCTTTCTTCATAACCTTATCGGCAACATAATAGTTCGTATCAAAATCCTTTTTAAGATAATAATTATCCTTTTCCTCATTTAAAACTATGGTTTCGTTTAAATCGGTACAGTTAGTTTTCCAATTAGCGTTATATGTAGCCTTTTTCTCATCTTCAACAGGCTGGATATCACCATCGCTAAAGGTTTCTTTAAGCAAAACCTCATCGGATACTATGTTATCATCAGGAAGAACAACCTTTTCTTCCTCCTCAACATCATCGCCGCCAACCGATGGTTCATCATACTTTGTTCCTTCGGGAGCATCGATTTTAATATTTAGTCCATCAAAAACAACGGTGTCAATGTTTGCCTGAACACCTGAATATGCTTCAAGGCCTACATAAACTGTATCACCATGAATAAGGTTAAGCGAGGGGGCGAGCTTTGCATAGGTTCCGCCTGCGTTTGCCCAATAACAAGTAACCTTTCCGTTTTTAAGCACCATTTTTAGCTTAATCGGCATTTTAGGTGTTATTTCGCCACGAGGACCAGCCGCGGCACCGGTTCCATCAGATGTTCTGTAAACCGCAATATAGTCACCGGGGCGAATCTGCATATTAACACAAGATGCATCGTTTTTAAGACTTGAACGAATCATAATTCCACAAGCCGCATTCATAAATTCCTGCGGACCGAGCTCGGTGATTGTGGTTTCAATCGTTAATTCTGCTTTTGAACCAAAATTGAAATTATATTCTTTATATGCAAAGTCAACGTCATCCGTAGTCCACCAAACGTTATAGGCATTTGTAACCATCTTATACTTTGATGAGCCGCTCTCGTGCTCATAATAGCTTGTTTGGGTAGTATCCCAAGACTCATATTCACCCTTAATTTGCTTGTAGATGAGGTCGGGATTTATGTCTTCAAGGATTGTTACGTTGCCTGCAAAAGCAGTCATAGAGGAAGCAACCGAAACGACTATTGCAAAAACAACAACTAATGATATGCATAATATTAACTTTTTGTTTTTAAATATGTTTTTCATTATTCTTCCTCCTCTACATTTGTGAATGGAACAAGTTTCTTTTCAAGGAACTTGTTATAAAAGTAAGAGAATGCCGCCCATATAACCGCAAACAAAAGGGTTATAAATAGCCAGAAAATAACTTTTGCCACAGGCTTCTTCATATATTCCTTAACGACCGATTCAGTGTTTACTGTTTCGGTCACTGTATTTGTAACTGTGTTAGTTACGGTATTTGTCACATAACTAATGGTTGGCTCTTGCGATGAGCTTTGTGATGAGCTTTCACTTTCATTGCCTTGCGGTGTTTGATTTTCAAGGTCGGCATAGTGATCTAAAAGTTCTAAAAGCGCTTTCATATTTTCATATTTTGCTTTTAAACTCTCTTTAGCGCCGCCCGAAAGCTTATCATAAGCCTCCATAGCAAGCGTGATAGCTGTCTTATCCTCTAACTTAACTGTAAATTTGCTGAGAGAAAGTATTTTAAGCCACTGCTTTTGATACTCAATGACCTCTTCTTCAATGAGCGCCTGAGCCTCGTTATATCCGATTCTCTCAAGAACCTTTTCTTTGAGCGCCTCAATATACTTCTTTTGCTTTGCTAAGTTCTTTTTGGATATTTCATCAAGTGTGTCATAAATAAGGAGCGCTTCATTTATAAGATTTATACTATCCTCCGCATCCATTAAGATAAGCTCTTCATCGGTTTCCCAAAGAGTTGAATATGATAGCTTATAATCAGCGGTATTGGTGATAGACTCAACAAGAAGGTCCACCCTATCCTGAATTTGCGGAATTTTCTCCCTTATTTCTCGGCTTAATTTATTTTTAACGTTTTCGGTTAAAAGCTTATAAGCCTCGGTCATTTTTTCGACTGCCGATGCATCCTTTGCGGTTAACTTATTTATAGCCTTATTTAAAATCGGATTGGCCTTAACAAAGTTTTCGGCAGCCTGCACTAATTCTTCAAGTTTAGCCTTTTCAAGAAGCTTATTATATTTGCCTCTGGCTTCTATGAATGTTTTATAGAGGTCGTGCTGTTTAAATGCATTCTTTTGCGAAGTTGTTAATGCTTTAAATGCAACCTCGGCGTTTGTGATATCTTCAAGCGAATCTATTGTGATTTTATTAAGCTTTTTAACCGCTTCTATAAAATCGGC
>JAFSIJ010000034.1 GCA_017439845.1 Clostridia bacterium
AGAGGCAAGCTTTGGACAAGGGACGAAGCTCGCGCTGCTATGACTGAGCTTTGCAAATATGTTGATGTTTGTATCTCAAATGAAGAGGATGCAAAGGATGTTTTCGGCATTGAGGCTGAAGGCACCGATATCTATGGCGGCCAATTAAACCACGAGGGTTACAAGAGCGTTGCAAAGCAGCTTGCTGATAAGTTCGGCTTTGAAAAGGTTGCTATCACACTTCGCACCTCTATTTCCGCAAGTGATAACGATTGGGCAGGTATGCTCTATGATGGTGAGGATTATCATTTCTCCAAATCATATCACCTCCATATCGTTGACCGCGTTGGCGGTGGCGATAGCTTCGGCGGCGGACTTATTTATTCGCTTCTTTCGGGCAAATCTTCAAAGGATGCTATCGAGTTTGCAGTTGCAGCATCAGCACTAAAACACAGTGTTGAGGGTGACTATAACCGCGTAAGCGTTAGCGAAGTTGAAAAGCTCGCAGGCGGCGATGGCTCAGGAAGAGTTCAAAGATAATTTTTAGTTGTTATAAGTAAAATTGAATACGAGATTTTTCAATAGAAAAATCTCGTATTTTTTTTTATTTTTCTACCTTGAAAAGAGAGCATATATATAGTATAATATATAAATAATAATTATTATGGAGTTAGTATGCAAATTTCACTTGAAAAAATTTCTCTTTTTCCGCCCGAGCAATATGTTTATGCCGAGCAGGTGAGGGCACTTGCAAAGGATATTTTTGGTGAAAACCCGAAGGCTTGTGTTGTAACCTACGGATGTCAACAAAATGTCAGTGATTCGGAGCATTATAAGGGAATGCTCTCGCTTATGGGCTTTTCCTTCATAGATGAGCCGAGCGAGGCGGATTTTATTCTATATAACACCTGCGCTGTGCGTGGACATGCAGAGGATAGGGTTTATGGCAATATCGGTGTTGTTAAAAACTATAAGCGCAAGCGACCAAACACAATTTTGGCGGTTTGCGGCTGTATGGCACAGCAGGATATTGTTGCCGAGCGAATAAGAAAAAGCTATCCTTATGTGGATATGGTGCTCGGAACACAGGTTCAACATCGTTTGCCTGAATTTTTATATAAGCGGCTTTCGGGCTCTAACAGAATTTTTGAAAGGCAGCTTGATAATGCCGATATAATTGAGGATATCCCGTTAAGTCGTGATGGAAGGCTTAAAGGTTGGCTTCCGATTATGTACGGTTGCAATAATTTTTGCACCTACTGTATAGTGCCTTATGTTAGAGGTCGTGAGCGCTCCCGCCATCCCGATATGATTTTAAAAGAGGCAAGGGAAATGGTTGCGGCAGGCTTTAAGGATATAACGCTCCTCGGTCAAAACGTTAACTCGTATGGTAACGGGTGCGATTTCGGTGTTGATTTTCCCGATTTGCTTCGAATGATAAACGATATACCGGGGGACTTTAGAATTAGGTTTATGACCTCGCATCCTAAAGATTGCACAATAAAGCTTTTAGATGCCATGCGTGACTGTGAAAAGGTTGCAAAGCATTTGCATTTGCCATTCCAAAGCGGCAGTGATAGAATTCTAAAGCTTATGAATAGAAAGTATAACAGGGAAACTTACCTCGGTTTAATAAAGGCGGCTCGAGAGCGTATGCCAGATATATCGCTTACAAGTGATATAATCGTTGGTTTCCCCGGAGAAACCTATGAGGATTTCTGCGATACGATTTCGCTTGTTAATGAAGTTAAGTTTTCATCCCTATTCACCTTTATCTATTCCGCGAGGACAGGCACCCCTGCAGCGGCAATGGAGGACCCTGCATCCCGTGAGGAAAAGGGAATATGGTTTAGAGAGCTTCTTTTAGCACAAGAAAAAATCGCAAAGGAAAACTCTAAAAACTTTATCGGTAAAACCTTTAGAGTTTTATGTGATGATTTTGGTAAAAAGGAAGGCTATATGAGTGGTCACACTTCGGGTAATTGCTCGGTTGACTTTAAAGCCAAAAAAGAAATGCTTGGTAAATTCGTTGATGTTAAAATCACGGATTATACAAATATGTTAATTGGAGAAATTATTTAACTAAATTTTTTTAATCGAAAGGAAAAATTATTATGAGTATTATTGAAATGACAAGAAAATTAGGCGCCGCTATTCAGCAGGATGAACGTTATATCCGCTATGCAAAGGCAAAGCTTGCTAACGATAACGATGAAGAGCTTCAAAAGGCCATTGGCGAGTTTAATCTTATCAGAATGCAAATGGATGGCGAGTTATCAAACGAGGAACGCGATGAAGAGAAGATTAAAGAGCTTAACGAAAAGCTTCGCAATGTTTATTCATCAATTATGTCTTCAAATGCAATGGTTGAATATAACACCGCAAAGGTTGAGGTTGATAAGATGATGAACGAGGTTAACACACTTCTTTCCCTCTGCCTTGAAGGTGAGGACCCCGAAACCTGCGAAATTCCTGCCGCTTGCACAGGCAGTTGTTCAACCTGTGGCGGTTGTCACTAATTACTAAAAAACAGAATTTTAAAATAACGGAAGAAAGGAAGTTGAAAATGGCAAAGAACGAGTTATCTCCAATGATGACACAGTATATGCAAATAAAAGCCCAACACGAAGATTCACTGTTGTTCTTTAGACTTGGCGACTTTTATGAGATGTTCTTTGAAGATGCAAAAATAGCTTCCGAGGAATTAGATATAACCTTAACAGGTAGAGATTGCGGACTTGAGGAGAGGGCGCCAATGTGCGGTGTGCCTTTCCATAGCTGTGAGGGATACATAGCAAGGTTGGTTGAAAAGGGATACAAGGTTGCTATTTGCGAACAGGTTGAAAATCCTGCAACCGCAAAGGGTATAGTTAAGAGAGATATTGTTCGAATAATAACCCCCGGAACAGTTATTGAAGAAACAATGCTTGAAGAGGGCAAGAACAATTATCTTGCTTCCGTTATATTTGTTGAAAAATCGGTCGGCGTTTGCTTTACAGATATTTCAACAGGTGAAAGCCACGTAACAACTATTTCGGGAAGTAATATTGAGCGTGGAATAATCGATGAATTTTCTCGTTTTGACCCAAGCGAAATTTTGCTTAACGAAGATCTTAAAAAGCATAAGGTTTTAGACCAATATTTGAAGGATAATTTTTTTGGTTTAGTGACCACAAGAACGGATGGCTCGCTTTCGCTTTCTGCTACCGAGCCTCTACTTCTTAAACATTTTAATGTTATAAGTGTTGAAAATATCGGTCTTGCTAAAGATAGCGCAAATGCGGCGGCTTTCGGTGCTGCAATTTCATATCTTTATGAAACGGGAATCAACGGTAATTTCTCGGTTAACAAGGTTAATGTTTATACAAGAGAAAACTATATGCGCTTTGATTTAACCGCAGCCAGAAATCTTGAAATTTGCGAAACAATGCGAACAAAATCAAAACGTGGCTCACTTATTTGGGTTCTTGATAAAACCAAGACCTCTATGGGTAAGAGGCTTCTTAATTCTTGGCTTATGCAACCGCTACTTAATATTACCGAAATCGGACTCAGGCAAAATGCAGTTGAGGAGCTTATAGCAAATTCAATTGTTCGCGGCGAAGCGACCGAATATATGGCACACATTAAGGATATCGAGAGAATTTTGACCCGAGTTGTTTATGGAACTGCAAATGCTAAAGACCTTAACAATATTGCGGCAACTGCAGTTTATTTTCCACAGCTTAAGGCGTTATTAAATGATGCCAACTGCAAAATGCTAAAGGGCATATTTAATGATATTGACCCGCTTGATGATGCTTACAATCTTATAACCGATGCTATTGCCGCCGAGCCGGCAACTTCTGTTAGAGAAGGAGGCATTATCCGCGAAGGCTATAACGCCGAGGTTGATGAGCTTAGAAAAATCATCAAAAATGGCGCTGAATATATAAAAGATATTGAGGAACGCGAGAGGGAAAGAACAGGCATTAAAACCTTAAAGGTTAGATACAATAAGGTTTTTGGATACTATATTGAAGTTACGAACTCTTTGCTCGATAAGGTGCCTGAAGATTATATCAGAAAACAAACACTTACCAACTGCGAAAGATTTATAACTTCTGAGCTTAAACAGTTTGAGGTGAAGGTGCTCAACGCAAAGGAACAGGTAGTTCAGCTTGAATTTGAATTGTTCACTCAGGTTCGTTTAGCAATAGCCGAACAATTGGTGCGCTTTCAAAAAACTGCCGAGGCAATTGCAAAGCTCGATGTTCTTTGCTCCTTTGCAAAGGTTGCAATTGAGAACAATTATGCAAGACCCCTTGTTGATGCTTCGGGTGTTATCAGAATTGAGGGGGGAAGGCATCCTGTTGTTGAAAAGGTTAGTTCTTCACCCTTTGTAACAAACGATACACTCCTCGATTTAAACGATAATAGATGTGCAATTATAACAGGACCGAATATGGCAGGTAAATCGACATATATGCGCCAGGTGGCTATTATAACTCTTATGGCGCAAATTGGCTCGTTTGTTCCTGCAAGAAGTGCGCAAATCGGTATAGTTGATGCAATATTCACCCGTGTTGGTGCATCGGATGACTTGGCATCCGGCAAATCAACCTTTATGGTTGAAATGAGTGAGGTTGCAGATATTATCAAATATGCAACAAAAAACAGTTTGCTGATTCTTGATGAAATCGGTCGTGGAACCTCCACTTATGATGGTATGTCAATTGCGAGAGCAGTGCTTGAGTATGTTGCCGATAAAAAGAAGCTTGGCGCAAAGGCTCTTTTTGCAACTCATTATCACGAGTTAACCGAGCTTGAACATGAGTTCCAAGGTGTTAAAAACTATAATATCGCTGTTAAAAAACGCGGCGATGATATTATCTTCTTGCGCCGGATAGTAAGAGGCGGTGCCGATGAGAGCTATGGTATTGAGGTTGCGAAGTTAAGCGGAATACCCGATGCAGTAATAGTTCGCGCAAAGGAGATTTTAAAGAAAACTCTCGAAGAGGGTATTGTCACTTATAAAACCGTTAAGGATAACGATATGCAGTTGCCGCTCGAAATGATGGGCGCAACAGAGATTTTGCAAGAGCTTAAAACTATTGATGTTAATACCTTAACACCGATAGAGGCAATGGGAATATTGTTTGATATCGCTAACAAAGCAAAATCATTTTAAAAAAAGATAAATAATTTTGAAAGGGTGTGAAAAAATGCCGAAAATCAATGTGTTGCCTAAAGAAATTTCAGAGCTTATTGCGGCAGGCGAGGTTGTTGAAAGACCTGCCTCTGTAATCAAAGAGCTGATAGAAAATTCAATTGATGCAGGTTCAAAAAACATTGAAATCGAGATTCGCAATGGCGGTATTACATATATGCGTGTAACCGATGATGGTTGCGGTATTGCAAATGCTGATGTTCCTTTGGCATTTTTGCGCCACGCCACAAGTAAAATTTCAAAGCAGGATGACCTTGATGCCATTGCAACACTCGGATTTCGTGGTGAAGCCTTAGCGGCAGTATCATCGGTTGCCAAGGTTGAGCTTTTCACTAAAACGCGTGAAGAGGCTTTTGGAACACACTATGTTATAGAGGGCTCTTGCGAGGTTCTTTTTGATGAACAAGGCTGCAATGATGGAACAACTATTGTTATTCGAGACTTGTTCTTTAACACCCCTGCAAGAATGAAATTCTTAAAAAAGGATACACAAGAGGGCAATCAGGTTGCCGCAATAATAGATAGAATTGCAATTTCACATCCCGAAATTTCCTTTAAATTTATAAGAGATAGAAAAAATGTTTTAACAACCTCTGGCGATGGGAATTTAAAAAATGCTGTTTATAGTGTTATGGGTAGAGAATTTTCCAATTCTCTTATACCTCTTTCTTATGAAAATAATGGCATAAAGGTTGAGGGGCTTATTTGTAAACCCGTTAATTGTAAGCCTTCAAGAAACTATCAGTTCACATATCTCAACGGAAGATATGTCCGTTCGGGAACTGTTATGGCAGCGGTTGAACAAGCCTATAAAAATAGCGCAATGGTTGGCAAATTCCCGGCCTTTGTGCTTAACATAACAATTCCTTTTGAAACGGTTGATGTTAATGTTCATCCCGCTAAAACAGAGGTTAGGTTTTCCGATGAGCGAAAGGTTTTTGAAGCGGTATATCCTGCTGTTAAAAATGCTCTCTCGGTTGGAGATAGTCGCCCTGAAATAAAAATTAAGCATAATGATTTTAATCCTTATAAGAGGATGACAATTGAAGAATATAGGCAAGCTATTTTACCCGTTACTCAAAAAATCGATAGTGTTTTAGATGAGCCTAAAAAGGTGCAAACACCTATAAAAGAAGATAATGATATTGTTATCGCAAGGCAAGATCCTCCCCACGAGGACAAGGTTATAATTGTTCCAAAACTCCCAACAACCGAGCCAACCCCTGTTTTCACTGTGGAACAGGAAAAGCAAGAAAAAATAATCGCTGAGATAGAAGAAGAGGTTATTTTGGTTGGCGAAGCATTTAAGACATATATCGTTGTTCAAAAAGGAAACAGTATTTTCCTAATCGATAAACACGCGGCTCACGAACGCATAATTTACAACGATTTAAAGAAAAATCTCAAAAGCGGTATTCAGCAGTTATTGGTGCCTGAAACCGTAACTCTAACCAAGGATGAATACACTTCGATTTTATTAAATGCTGATTTACTCAACGAAAATGATTTCGAGGTTGAAGATTTCGGCAATGGAACTATTATCATAAGGGCAGTTCCATCGTGTCTTGTAGGGTGTGACCTTGCATCGCTAATGAGTGAAATTGCATCAAAACTTTCTTCGGGAAGCGCTCTTCAAATTGATAAGCTTGATAATCTTTATCACACAGTCGCTTGCAAATCGGCAATAAAAGCGGGATATTTAACCTCTGATTTAGAAAAACTTAATCTCGCAAAGAAGGTTCTTGCTGATAAAGATGTTATGTATTGTCCTCACGGAAGGCCTGTCGCTTTTGAAATTAAAAGAAGCGAGCTTGAAAGGCAGTTTGGGAGATTACAATGAGAAAAAAGATAGTTTTTATCGTTGGTCCAACTGCTTCGGGAAAAACCGCACTTTCCATTGAAATTGCCAAGGCCATTGGTGGCGAAATAATAAGCGCTGATTCAATGCAAATTTATAAGGGAATTCATATTGCTTCGGCGGCACCCGATGAGGAAGAAAAACAGGGAATTATGCATCACTTAATCGAGTTTTTAGATACCGAAAGTGAGTTTTCGGTCGCCGATTATGTTGTTGCTGCGAGAGAAAAAATTGAAGAAATTTTCGAAAAGGGTAAAACCCCTGTTGTTGTTGGCGGAACGGGGCTATATTATAACTCGCTTATTGATAATGTTCAGTTCACTGATGAGCAAACCGATTATTCCTTGCGCACAGAATTGGAAGAAAAGTTCGATAAAATTGGCGCCGAAAAAATGCTTGAAGAATTATCGCAGTTTGACCCTGAAACCGCCGCGAGACTTCATCCTAACAACAGGCGAAGAATAATTCGTGCTTTTGAAGTTTATTTGCAAACCGGCATAACAATAACAAAGCAAAATATTCTTTCGAAAGAAAAGGCGGCTGATTTTGATGCGCTTGTTATCGGTGTTAATTTTAGGGACCGCCAAAAGCTTTACGAAAGAATAGAAAAAAGAGTGGATATTATGTGTGAAAACGGACTTGTTGATGAGGCGAGAAAAACATATTCACTTTCAAAATCGCAAAAGGGTGCTTTTCAAGCGATAGGGCATAAGGAATTATATTCTTATTTTTCAGGTGAATGTTCGCTTGATGAAGCCATTGAAAATCTGAAAATGCAAACAAGGCGTTATGCCAAGCGCCAAATTACTTGGTTTTCTCGAGATGAGAGGATAAATTGGTTCTTTGTTGATGATGAGCCTGATTTTATTGGCAAAGCAAAAGATTTAGTAAGTAATTTTTTAAAGGAGGGATAGGCTTTGAATAGTGGAAAAGTTTTTAAATGGGCAATTATTTCACTTGCAGTGATTTTTATTATCCACCAAGCCTTTTCTTCTTTTTATAAACCTATAACCACCGAGACCGCACTTTTTCATAGCGGAACAGAAGGTATAGATATTTCGGGATTTATTGTTCGTAATGAAATGGTTGTTACCGAGAAGGCAAATGGAGCACTTCATTTTTTGGTTGAAGATGGAACACGCGTTGCAAAGGATGGAACAATTGCCCAGATTTATGACAGCGAATCAGCTTCAATAACTGTTAGCGAAATTGAAAATCTCAAAGGCAAAATCGAGGATATGAAAAATATCATCGCTTATAATAATCTCGATGCCACCGATTTGGATACAGTTAATAACAAGCTAAATGCTGCTATAAATGAGCTTGTGATAACCTGCTCGGCAGGTCAATTTTCAGAAGTTGAGAAAGCAAAACAGGAATTGCTTTCCATAATAAACCGAAAGCAAATGGTTATTGGTGCAACAACTGATTTCACGCCGCAGCTTGAAGAATTAGAAGCCCGCGTTAACTCGCTTGAGGCTTCCTTACCTTCGGTTAAGGATAAAATCAAAGCGGAAATTTCGGGCTATTTTGCTTCGAGCATTGATGGATATGAAAATAGTGTTGATATCTCTAAGCTTTCAAAAATAACACCTGAAGAGTTTGCTAAAATAGAACCAAGCGAAAAACCAAAGAACGTTATTGGCAAAATCGTTTCGGATTATGAGTGGTATATAGTTGCAAAAATCAGTATGAACGATTCGCTAACCTATAAGGAGGGTGAGAGCGTTAAAATCTCAACTTCACTTAAAACTGCACCAACGCTCTCGGCAAAGGTTAAGCATATAAATGTATCTGATGTCGGAGAAGATGCAATAATTGTTCTCTCGTGTAGTCAAATGAGCAGTGAAATTGCCGCTATCAGAACAGCTCCTATGACACTTGTTAAAACTGAATACAGCGGATTGAAGGTTTCAAAAAAGGCACTTAGAGTTGCTGATTCAAAAACGGGAGTTTTCGTTGTTAACAGTATGCAGGTGAAGTTTGTTCCGGTTAATGTTGTTTTTTCAAATGATGACTATATAATTTGTGAACAGTTAGCAAGTGACTCGGATGTTTTGCGTTTATATGATGAGGTTATCGTGAAAGGTAGAAATCTTTATGATGGGAAAATTATCGGCTAAAGAGTTTGATGCAAATTTCAGTGTAATCGAAGAAAAAATCGAAGCCGCAGTTAAAAAGATTGGGAAAAAGAGAAGTGATATAACACTTTTAGCCGCAACAAAAACAGTTGATGTTGATACAATTAACTATGCTATTTCAAGTGGTATTACAACGATTGGAGAGAATAAAGTTCAGGAGTTTTTATCAAAGTACGATAGCATTTCTCCTGTAACGCATCATTTTATTGGTCATCTTCAAACCAACAAGGCAAAGGATGTTGTTGGAAAGGTTAGTCTTATCCATTCGGTTCATTCTTTAAAGCTTGCACGTGAAATTTCAAAGCAGGCTTTTAAGCAAGGAATAACACAGGAAGTCTTGCTCGAAGTTAACATCGGCGAGGAAGAGAGCAAATCGGGATTTTTGTATGGTGAAGTTATCGATGCAATAAAAGAAATTTCGCAATTGCCGAACATTTTTGTTAAAGGGCTTATGGCGATTCCTCCGATTTGTGACAAAGCGGAGGAAAACCGCAAATATTTCAAAAAAATGTATAATCTGTTTGTTGACATAAGAGAGCAAAAAATAGATAATAGTAGTATGGAAATTCTTTCGATGGGAATGTCTGATGATTTTGATGTTGCTATCGAGGAGGGCGCAAATCTAATTCGTGTTGGAACTGCGCTTTTCGGAAAAAGAATTTATATATAAAATTTTTAAAAGGAGTTATCAAAATGGGCATTTTTGAAAAAATTAAAAATATTTGGGATATTCCCGAAGAGGAGGATTATATCGAGGAAAGTGTTGGAGAAGAATCGGAAGAGCCTGCTAAAAGAAAGGTTGTTGAAGCCGAACCGCAAAAGCGTAATTTCGGCAAAGCAAGCAAAACCGTTCCCTTTAATCCAACTCAAATGCA
>JAFSIJ010000035.1 GCA_017439845.1 Clostridia bacterium
CACCACAAAATCCGCCTTTGTAAATGCACCCATAATCAATGAATTTTCTATGACTATTGAATGCAAACTCTTAAAGCTCAATGAAGATGGTATCTGCATTGGCGAGATTGTAAACATCAGCGCAGATGAGTCGGTACTAGGCAATGACGGACAAATCGACCCCGAAAAGTTAGAGGCTATCACTTACGACCCTGTGCATCATACTTACATAAAACTCGGCGAAAAGGTCGGCGACGCCTTTTCTGACGGAAAGAAGTTAATCTAATATGGAACTATCAAAATTTTTCAAAAGTGTATTAGAACAAGACACTGCACCCGTTGTTATTTGCGATTTAGAGCATACCGTTGTGTATATGAATCCCGCATCAATCACTCGGTATCATACCGACCTTACAGGCAAAAGCCTAAAGGCTTGTCACAATGCCGATTCTAATGCCAAAATTGACCGCGTAGTCGCTTGGTTTGCCGAGAGCAAGGATAATAACATAGTCTACACCTCGCGAAACGATAAGGAAAATAAGGATGTTTATATGGTCGCTCTGCGTGATGATAAAGGTACACTTATCGGCTACTACGAAAAGCACGAATATAGGAATCGTGAAACCGATGAGCTATATAGGATGGAGAAATAAAATGAAAAATTATGATATGGAAGTAAAACAACGCTTCGGCGAAACAGAAGCCTATAAAGAGCACAAGGAAAAAACCGCCGGTTATAGCGGCGATAAATGGCAAGAGGTGAATGAGGGACTGAATTTAGTCCTCAAAAAATTTGCCGAGTGCAAAATTAGCGGAAATGCCGCCGATTCTAATGAGTCGCAAAAACTTGTGAAGGAACTGCAAGCATATATAACCGAAAACTTCTATACCTGCACCAAGGAAATTCTCGCAGGTTTAGGGGTTATGTATGTAGCCGATGAGCGATTTAAAAATAATATCGATAAACATGCAGAAGGCACCGCCGAATTTATTTCACAGGCGATAAAAACATATTGTAAATAGCAAAAGCCCGATGAGTTTTACTCATCGGGCTTAATTGTTTATAAGTTGGAGCTTTTCTAACCAAAAGAAAAAATTCCAAACTCAACCTAAAGGCCAAATTTGGAATTTTGGTCGAGGTGACAGGGCTCGAACCTGCGGCATCTAGTTCCCAAAACTAGTGCGCTACCAACTGCGCCACACCTCGATAAAATATTAAATTGTTGAAAAAGTTTTGGCAACCCTCTTGCGGTGCCCGACGACTCGATGCTTACGCATCTCACTTGTCGACCGCGGCGCTTCGTTTTGCTCGCTGTATCTCACACCGTGAGCGCTCGCAACCTCACCCAAAAAGTGCGCTACCAACTGCGCCACACCTCGATAGAATATTTAATTTTGGGCTAATAAACATCGGCGAGATTTTCGCCGATGTTTATTATATCTTATTTAGTTTAGTTTGTCAACCTGAAATTAAACTTTTTAAGGGTTTAATTTTAAGTTATTGAACCGGGATGGTGGTGGCGTTGGTGCCATCATCCATCGCGGTGTCAACACCATCGTTTTGTGTTGGGTCTTGCGATTCACCGGTGTAGGTATTTACAAAGAGCTTAACGCCGACCTCGGTATTAACCGATGAGCCGAATTTTGGCTCCTGTTCTAATATGGTACCGGGCTCTTTTTCGGAATTATACATCTCTTCAATTGTGATGTTATCATATAGGAATCCTTGTTTTAAAAGCTCAAGCTTTGCGGCATCGGGAGTGAGTCCAACAACGTTTGCAATTTTGATTTCCTTAGGACCAAGGCTTATAACAACCTTGATTTCGGTTTCCTTTTGAACTTCCTCGCCTGCCTTAATTGACTGCGAGCAAATTGTACCTTTAGGATATTTATCGGAATATTCCTTATCCTTTATGGTGAAGGTGAATTTCTCATAAAGCTCATCTTCCTCCTGGAGTTCGGCTAAATCTGAGAAATATTTACCCAAAATATTCGGAACACTATAGAGCTTAACGTTCTCAACCGCATCGCTATCATAAGAGCCGAGCTGGTCAACACTTGGAGCTTCGGAATAGCTTTCCGCAGGGGAGGAGGTTGCTTCGCTTGCGGGGAAGAAAACATCCTTAAACACTGTTTTTGCGAGAATGCCGAAAGCCACAGCAAAAACAAGCGCGGTGCAAAGCGCCGATATTATTATATACTTAGCGGTGCTTCCTTTGCTCTTTTGCTTTTTCTCGTTTTTCTTCTTTTTTGAGTTGGAGGAATAGGTATCCTCAACTGTTGTGTGAACAACCGTTTCCTGCGGGTCAACCGTTGTGAGAGCGGTTTTAAAAATTTCGGCATTCGCAGTTCGCTCTTTGGGGTTAACCTGCAAACCGTTTGCAAGAGAAGCCAACACATTTCGCGGTATTGCTTCGGCAAATCTTGCAGGAATAGTCATCGAATCGTTATTTAGTCTCGAGGTTGCCTCGGGCGGTACTGTTCCGATAAGGGTGCGGAAAAGGATGGCGCACAAGGAATAAACATCGGTGTGACTGCCTTCTTCAAAACCATCGATATTATACTGCTCGGGAGCGGCATAACCCGGATAAATCTGGGTTGTGAAATCATTGTTAGCAAAGCGGAGATTTCTAACCGCAAAGCCTGTTAGATGTAACTTACCATCCTTGCCAACAAGTATGGTCTCGGGCGATATACCTCTATGGATAATGCCGAGAGAATTAACCTTTGCAACCGCTTCAATAAGCGGAACAAATAAAAGCTTTGTTTGCTCCCACTCGAGTGTTCCGCCATTCTTGGTTAGGAACTCGCGAAGCGGGATAGCAGCTATATTCGGGAAAATTGCATAAATAGTTCCGTTCTCTTCAAAAACTGCATTAACGGGGAGAACACAAGGAATCTCATTATCTCGAAGAATTTCGTTAATCTCCTTAAAGCTCAAGAGGCCTTCGTTGAAGGTATATTCCTTTCCTTCGACAATGGAAACAGTTTTATCAGGATTTCTATGGGCAGCACTTAAAGGAAAATATTCCTTTATAGTCACTATGGAATTTTCCTGATTATCCCAACCGATATAGTTTATAGCTTCACCGTTTGAAGAAAGAACCTTGCCAACTAAATATCTATCATTCAGCCAAAATTTAGTGGGTAGGGTATCTTCAGGATTTTTAGTCTCGGAATCATATCCGCAAAAGGGGCAAACCTTTTCTTCGCCACTATCGTTCATACAACCAAGACAAAGTCTATCAGTATTAAGCATACAATTTCTCCTTAAAGAATTCTAAAATAAGAACGTAATATTATACCATATATATCAAGTTTTGGCAACCTTTTGAGAATCAGCCTTCTTTTTGCGGCGTTTTCTCTTTATCGGTATAACATTCTTAAAAACGCAGGAATAGTGGGGTGTTACAACCTTATCCTCGTGCAGCGAGCCGAAATACCAATGCTTAAACTCGCACGAGCGACCTATCTCTTCAAAGTATCCGTTTAGCTTGTTAACTCGGTCACTATTGCCTTTTCTAAGCAGCATAGCGCTCTTAACAAGGGAGGGTGGCTCGTGGGTTATTATATAATCAACCTTACAGTCAACATCATCGAGGTTTCTCGCTCCCTGTGCCATTTCGGCAGGGGTTGGCTCCTCTTCGCGCCACCACAAATTATGCTCAACGCGCATATCCTTATCGGTGCTTACTCCGCCGCCAAAGGTAAAATAGCGGTTACCCTCAATTTCAAAAATCTGACCTCTCATAAGGTGGATAAGGTTGCCCTTTATTCTATGAACCATGCCACCATGCCAATAGGTTTCGCGGCAACGATTTATTTTATCGAGGTTATCGTGGGTGCCATCAACAAAAGCGGTTACAAAGCGGCGTGTCGCAAGATAATCAATAACCTGCTTTTCGGTTTTATCGCCATTCCAGATATATCCAAAGTCGCCGCAAACGATTAGAATGTCGCCACTTTTAAGCTTGCGTATTTCTTTATCATAAAGCCGCTCGAGGCAACCGTGCATATCGCCTGTTATATAAACCAAAATAACCCCTCCTTTTTTGAAAAATATATCTTTTAATTTGCAATTTTTTGTTGTATAATAATGTTTGTGAATACATTATACTATATTTTGAGAGAGATTTCTATGAAAAAAAAGATTTTTTCCATTATTTTTATAATTATTGTACTTGTAAGTATGTGTTTGCCGGCATTTAAGGTGTCGGCTTATGAGGTTTCGCAGTTTAATGTGAGCGCAAATGCGGCTATGCTTGTGTCTATGGATACGGGTGAGGTGCTTTATGAGAAAAACCGCTACGAAAGGGTTTATCCTGCCTCCATCACCAAACTTATGACAGCAATTGTTATGCTTGAAAGCGAGAAGTATGACCCCGATGCAAAGATTACCATGACCAAGGAAATTTTGGATTTAACACTTGGAACGGGAAGTGCAATTTCTCATCTCAAGGATGGCGAGATTATAACCCATTTTGACCTTTTGCATCTGCTTCTTGTCTCTTCGAGTGGTGACTGTGCTTTGCTTGTTGCCGATTTTTTTGGCGATGGAATAGATAACTTTGTTACTATGATGAACGAAAAGGCAAGCGAGCTTGGAATGGAGAACTCGAGCTTCCTAAACCCAACGGGACTTCATGAGGATGGGCATTATATGACCGTTCAGGATATATATACTATGACTACCTATGCTCTCCAAAACAAGACAATAAAGGATGCCTGCGGAATTTCGAGGTATAAGCTTCCGCCAACAAATCTCTCACCCGAGCGCACATTTTCAACCACTAACTTTTTGCAGGATACAACCACTAATTACTATTATAGATATGCAAGCGGAGTTAAAACAGGCTTTACCGATGAAGCGGGAAGATGCGTTGTAAGCACTGCTTCGTATAACGGATATAACTATATGTGTATTGTTATGGGTTGCAAGAACGACCCGACAAGGAGACACGAGTTTGCCGAAAGCGCTGAATTTTACCGCTGGGCATTTAACAATTTCTCCTTTAAGGAAATAGCAAATTCTGAGTCGCCTGTTTGTGAAATACCCGTTAATCTTTCACTCGATACCGATTTCGTTCCGCTTTATGTTGAAAAGAGCTTCGTTTCAATTTTGCCTAACGATGCCGATACCTCAACCATCGTTTTAGATTATCACTTCAAAAGCGAAAGCGTTGATGCTCCCATTAAGAAGGGTGATGTGTTAGGAACCGCCGATGTAATTTTTGCCGAGAATGTTCTTGGAACGGTTAACCTTGTTGCAGGCAACGATGTTGCTTCAAGCCCTCTGCTCGTTGCAGTTGAGTTTTTTAAGGATATTATCACTTCGGTTTATGTTAAGATAATCTTTGCTGTTATTGTTGCCCTCATAGTTATTTATATAATAATATGTATAGTTATGAATATGGGAAGAAAGAATAAACGCCGAGTGAAATATATTCCTTACGATAAGAGAAAAGATAAATAAAGAAAAAGCCTTTGGAAATTTCCAAAGGCTTTTCTTTTTACTTTGTTTTAACGCTTTTATATTTTGACCAAGCGGAATAATACTTTGTTTTTCCAACCGTCTTATAGGTTCTGACCCTCACATAATAGGTTCTTTTAGCCTTCAAGCCTTTTATAGTACTTCTCGTTGTTTTATAGCTATTTATTGTTTTTGTCTTAGTTGTGGATTTTGGAAATTTCTTTGAAGTGCTATACTGGATTTCATATCCTGTGGTTTGTGCGGACTGCTTTTTAATTGTTACCTTTAAACTTTTTTTAGCTGCAGTCAGTTTTGAAGCAGTTGTGCCCTTCGGAACTATTGTGAAGGTTTTCTTATATGTGCCACTGTGACCCTTTTTAAACTTAATCGTTATGGTATACTTTCCAACTTTCTTACGACCGGAAGAATAGCCTATACTATAATATTTTGTGGATATTTTTTTGCCTGATGAATTTGTTATGGTCACGGTTGGCCTTTTTGTCTTTCCGGTATAGGTGTATTTGGTGGAGGAAATCTTTATCTTGGGGTTTATCGTAAAGTATACGACTTTTTTCCCACTGTATTGACCCTTAAAGGTTACTGTCACCTTATACTTGCCAATGTTTTTTCTTCCGGAAGAATATTTCACTGTGTAATCTTCATTTTTCGTTAAGGGAAAATCGTTAATATCTTTTACGGTAACTTTAGGCCTCCGCACTTTTCCGTTATAAATATAAGAGGTTTCGGAAAGAGAAACACGAAGGTTTTCAACGCCGGCTAATTTAAGGTCATAATCGCACATAGGCTTCCAATTAAAGAATTCGGCAACATCACTCGCAGTTAATTTGTAACCGGATTTCCAATCAAAATAAGGATACCGACGGGGGTCTATTTTTTTAAGCTTTTCACCAATGGTTTGATAGGTACGCGGATTTTGTATATTGATACCGGGTTGAATTTCAATATTGATATTGATCGGCTTATCACATTTGAAGTAATAGGTTGCAAACCAATCTTCAGATGGGTAAAAGGTCTTGCCATTTAGCGTTGCATTTACCGGTTTGTGAGCA
>JAFSIJ010000036.1 GCA_017439845.1 Clostridia bacterium
CGATCTTTATAATAAAGATGAGGTTAAGTATATAACCGAAATAACGAGGAATTTATTTGTTGAGAATAAGGAGCTTAACACTTCGGTTTATGAAAGAGCAAATGAGATAAGAAGAAATCAGATAAAGATGCTTCAAGCGCAGATTTGTCCGCACTTTGTTTGTAACACCCTTGATGCTATGAACTGGCTTACATACGGATATGTTAAGGAGCTTAATAATCCGCTTTCACAAACTATTCAAAATATGTCGCTCATTCTTGAAAACAACCTTGATTTAAGCACAATGTTCACAACGGTTGGCGAGGAGATAAAAATAACCGAGCGGTATGCCGATATTATAAATGTTCGCTATCAGGATGCTATTGATATTAAGTGGGATATTGATGAAGCGGTGCTTGATTGCGTTATAATGAAGCTTTGTATCCAGCCGCTAATAGAAAATGCCGCATCGCATGGATTAGTCGGTATCGATAGGCGCGGAGAAATCACCATTTCGGTTAAAGAGAAGGGTGAGGATATAGAGATAACCGTTAGCGATAACGGAATTGGTATGGAAAAGGAATATCTTGATGAGTTGCTTGAATCTATAAACGATTTTGAAAAAATTAACTCTTCTAAGAATATCGGTCTTAGAAATATTAACCACAGGCTTCGCCTTTTATATGGCGAGGATTATAAATTATCCATCGAAAGCTATAAGGATAAGGGAACGGTTTGTAGCTTTAGAATTCTAAAATCAGTTTTAGAAATAGAATAAAAAGCAAAAAAACGGGACATTTTGTCCCGTTTTTTCAATTTTTATTTGATATCAATATAAATTGATAAGTTTGTAGGGTGCGGCACCTTTGACGCACCGCAAATTCCACAACAAATCAATTTTGAATATAATTTCCGCCTCCACTTGTCAGGGGAGGGGGACCGCGACAGCGGTGGAAGGGTAGCTACGAAAAAAATCTCTCCCTCAGTCAAAACCTTCGGTTTCGACAGCTCCCTCATCAGAGAGAGCCCAAGATAAAATAATATAGAAACATCGTGGGGAATGCATTCCGCAAAAACACAAACGCAAACGGAGACTTGCGTTCCTTACGCATACCAATTTTTTGTCGAAATATTGTTTTCCGGGGTGTTTTCCTCTCCATTTTTAGCAAACAACACTAAATTTGAACAAAAAAGCAAATTTTTATCATTTACAAATTTGCCAAGGTGTTGCAAAATATATTATGCAAAATAGCCAAATTGTCTGATTTCCTTGGCGTTCAGATAATTAGAGGCAGCAAATTTAAAGGAGGAAAATTAAATGCAAAAATCAATTCTAAAACGCGCACTATCCCTTCTAGTATGTCTTGCAGTTTTAATTGCAGGAATGCCGTTAGCCATTTTTAATGTTGGTGCAGAAGCTTCACTAAGCGTTATCACCGATAATTTTGATGGCGAAAACAATTGGTCATCACTAACAAGTGATGCTTCGCCGATTAAAGATGGAACATTTCTGCCGGCGAATACTCAACTTTTCCAATCTGGTATAACAAATATTTATACGTATGATAATTGGTCGGATAGGGAAATTAAAACCGTTGAGGCAAAATATATGAATGCGCCCGCTTACGGTTATGGCTCACTTCTTGTTTATGATTATCAGGATGATAACAACTATCGCGGTTTGTTTATACAAACTAGTAGTGCAGGAAGTGTTTATACTAACTTTTTCCGCGTTATAAAGCAAAGTGATCCCGAAACAAACAATGTGTATTTCTATAAGGATGCAACAAGATACCATTATCTTCACACAAGCGTTCTTGATGTCAGCCAGTTAGGAAACATTAAGTTTGAATACAAGAGTGACAATAAAATTACTTTCACTCTCTCCAATTCAGATGCTTCAAAATCAGGTTCATTTGATGTTTTAACAGGTGATTTCACAACTGATGCAGCACAAGTTTCAACCGATGGTGGCACAACCTTCGAAGCTTTGGGTTCAAGCTATACCTTCACAGGAATTGAGAATGTTAAAAACTGTGAATTTGCGATTGGCTCATCAAGTGCTGCAACATATATAGACGATCTCGTTATAACATTTGAAAAAACCGATGCTGAAATAGCTGAGGAGTTTAAAACAACCCATGCGGCTATCCTTGCGAAAACAGTAGGAACAGTAACCGCTGATGATAAGGCTGCAATAGCTGCTGCATCGGCTGATTATGATGCGCTATCGGATGGCGCAAAGGCTTTGCTTGAGGATGAATATAAGCTTTTAGGGCAGCTTGAGGATGCTATTATTGCAGGCTCGTTTAATGTTTCCAGCTTCACTGATGATTTCTCGGGTGATAATTATTGGGCTCAGGTAGGTTTTGCAACCTCAACCGATTCACCGATAACCGCAAGCGGAACATTTTCTCCCAAGGCATCAACTGATATCACAAACGGTTTAGCTTCGGTTTATGCCCACAAATATTGGCCTAATCGTGAAATTAAATCGGTATCGGGCGTTTTGAACACAGTTTATTTTACACCGGCTACCATTTATTATTATAAGGATGCTAACAACTGGCGTGGCTTCTTCTATCAGATGGGAAGTAGTGCCCATGGTCGTTACATTATGAAGGAAAGTGATCCGAGCGATCCTAACAAGGTTTACTATTATTATTCAACCTCAAATAATAAGCCAAGCTTCATTGCAAAACCCTCGGATAGCAAAGTGAATTTTAATATTACTTATGATAGCAATAGCAGTATTACATACACAGCTACAATCTATAAGGGCACCGAAAATGAGACTTCGAAGAGTGTAACCTTTGGTTCTTCTCTTGCTGTAGCTGCGGCTAATCTTAAGGTTTCAACTGATGGCGGTAAAACATTTGCTACTGCAACTGAAGGCTATACATTTAAGGCTATTACCGATGCTAAATCATCGCAGTTCGCTATGGGTTACACAGAAACGGCAGGCGGCTCATTTGATGACATAACTGTTTCATTTGAAGAGGCACCGCAGGATCTTGCTGATAAGTTCCTTGAGAAATATGCAGAGCTTCTTGCTAAGGATGAAGCAAGTGTTACAATGGCTGATAAGGAAACCATATACGCGGCTATTGCGGAGTATGGCACCCTCACTTCCGATGCGCAGGAGCTTCTTGCCGATGAATATGAACTTCTCAGCAAAATGAGCGAGGCTATTTTCTCAGGAACTATGGATGGCGAAAGCTATACCGAAACCTTTGAGGATGATTATCTTTGGAAGTGTGATGGAACACCAGCTAACAAGGTTATCACCGAGCTTGCTGATGGAAACAAGGTATTCACACCCGGCGGCGTTGGCTCAATCGGCGCTCCTGTTGTTTATACACATAGATACTGGCAGGATAAGGTTCTCACCTCTGTAACAGGTAAGATGTATATTTCTGACCGCTCACTCTCTTCAACCTATCCTTCAAATGTAATTGTTTACAACTATAAAGATGCTGACAACTGGCGTGGTGTATACTTCACAAATATTCTCACCGATACGGGTGAGTTATTCAGCCAGCCTGTTAAGTTCATAGGTAAAGAAAACGGTGTAAATAAAACCTACTATTACTATTCATTAGGTAATAAGGAGTTCTCTATCGAAAACAGAGTAACAACCTTTACTATCACCTATAATGAAAACGGCACAGCAAGCTTAGTTTTAACCAACGATACTGGTACTTCATCAACAATTGATTTAATCAATGATTGTGTTGGCGGTTATGTTGAACGTGTAAATAACAATTATGGCGCATTTGGTGTGGCTTCCGTAACAGGTGCTTCTGCAGACGATTGGTTCGATGATATCACCTTCAACTTTGGCGATACCTTCGAGCAAAAGGCTGAGGCATTCAAGGATGCTTATGCTGATACATTAGCACTTGACCTTGAAACAGTTACAAATGATAACAAGCTTGAGATTGCAGCACTTTACGATGCATATAACAAGATTACCCGCAACGACAAGATGGCAACTCTTCTCTCTGCTGAGGGTGAAAAGGTTGATGCGTTAATCGAGGCTGTTAAGGCTTATAACAAAAATACTACTGATGCTATAAGAATTGCTTTCGTTGGCGATTCTAACACAGAATCAGGTAATATGAACGGTGGACCTCTTGCAGAGGTTGGTTATCCGTATATGGTTCAGCAAGAACTTAATAGAATGTATGGCGAAGGCAAATTCGTTGTTGGTAACTTTGGTATCTCGGGCAAAACTGCAAGAGAATACTATCAGTTTGTTTATGATGGCAACGGAAATTACCTTAAGAGAGGTATGCTCGAAAGCTTGTTCTTCGATCCTGATATCGTAGTTCTTTGCTTGGGCGGAAATGATGCTCTTTATAGCACAGATGAAGCATTCGAGTATTACTACAAGAAGCTTGCTGATGAATATGTTGCACTCGTTGGTGAAGAAAACTTCATCGCAACTGCTCCTATCCATCACTACCATTCAATTGAAAACAATTGTCCTAAGCGCCGTGAGGCTATCAAGACTATGGCTGATGCAAACGGTTGGTCATTCTTCAATCTCTATGCAGATACTTATGACTTCTTGATAAACAACCGCGATGTATACGATTCAGTTGGCTTGCACCCTGTTCAGGCTTACGATGTGCTTGCAAATGCAGCAGTTAACTATCTTGATAAAAACATTCTCGGTCAGTATGACCTTGATAAGATTGTTTCTGAAGAATTTGAAGCATTTGAAGAGACCTACACAATGTCTGGAACCGAGGTTTCGGCAGATAATCTTGATGCTATCAATGAGGCGCTCGCTAAGTATGAAACACTTACTGATGCTCAAAAGGCAACCTATGCCGAGGAAAAGGCAGCCCTTGAATCAATCAAGGCTATTGCAACCTTTGATAAGGAAGTTAAGAACACAGTTGTAACACCTGCAAATGTAGATGTTGTTGCTGAAAAGCAGGCAGCTTATGAAGCTTTAGGTGTTGATAATGCGGCTATCGAGGAAAGCATTGCAAATCTCCAAAAAACAGTTGATAGCTTTAGCTCACAGGTTCTCGGTTGCTCGATTAAGACCGATGCTGACCCAACAAAGCAAGACCTAAGATATGAATATGCAAAACCCGAATGGGTTGCTCCTGAGGGCTGGTCTGTTAAGGAATACGGAGCAATATTCTATCCTGCAGCTGCCCTTGGTAACAATCCGCTCACTCTTGAAACACCAAAGATTGCGAAAGGTGCAGGTGAATTAAATCCTGATGGAAGTGTTCCCTCAACCTTTAGAGCAAATCTTGTTGGTAGCGCACTTAAATCTATCAATTGCTCGATGGATATTGCAGGTACTGCTTATGTAATCTGGACCGATGGAACAAACGAATATGTTTGCTATAGCAACAACACAGTAGATAACAGCGGTTATACCGAAAATAATGTTGTTAATGGTGTTGGTGTTCGCTCGGTTTACAAGACCGCTCGCAAGATAGCAGCTGCTATTTACGGAACAACAGAGTATGGTGAAGTAGTTTATACCGAGGCTGTAAAGGTAGGCGGAAATCTTGCTGACTTCAAGGATGCTGATATTCTCGAATTCGTATCCAAGAACATTGATGCTATAACAAACTATGTTGGTAAAAACCAAGGCGAATAATCGAAAGGAGAGCTTTAAATTATGAAAAATTATACAAAACCTAATATCAGTTTAAACACTCCCGCCGAGAATATTTGCGCAGATATCAACATTGATTTTAACAGCGTTTGGCATGAGTGGTTTGAAGAAGAACAGTCAAACTAAATAACTAAAATTAACACCCCCGATTCGCGAAAGCGAGTCGGGGGTGTTTTTGTCTAACCTTGCGGAATAACATATAGGTTGTTCCCTACAATACCAATATAAATTGATAAATTTGTAG
>JAFSIJ010000037.1 GCA_017439845.1 Clostridia bacterium
AGAGAATTATCAACGAGCCAACCGCTGCCGCTCTTGCTTATAGCATTGATAAGGAAGAAGACCAAAAGGTTATGGTTTATGACCTCGGTGGTGGTACATTTGATGTTTCGATTATCGAAATGGGCGATGGTGTTCAGGAAGTTCTTGCAACTGCAGGTAACAACAAGCTCGGTGGTGATGACTTTGATAAGAGAGTTATGGACTATATCGTTGCAACCTTTAAGGCAGAGCAGGGTATAGATTTATCAAGCGATAAGATGGCTATGCAGCGTGTTAAGGAAGCGGCTGAAAAGGCTAAAATCGACCTTTCGGGTATGACTTCAACCGATATCAACCTTCCCTTTATCACTGCTGATTCAACCGGTCCTAAGCACTTCGAAACAACCTTAACAAGAGCTAAGTTCAATGAGCTCACAAGTGACCTTGTTGATGCAACAATGGCTCCTGTTCGCCAGGCTATCGCTGACTCGGGTCTTGATAAGAGCGAAATCAATAAGGTGCTTATGGTTGGTGGTTCCTCAAGAATCCCTGCAGTTCAGGAAGCAGTTAAATCCTTTATGGGTAAAGAACCCTTCAAGGGTATCAACCCCGATGAATGTGTTGCCCTCGGTGCATCACTTCAGGCAGGTGTTTTAGGTGGCGATGTTAAGGGCCTTCTCTTACTCGATGTAACACCTCTTTCACTCGGTATCGAAACAATGGGCGGAATTTCCACCAAGATTATCGATAGAAATACAACCATCCCTGCAAAGAAGAGCCAAATTTTCTCAACCGCAGCCGATGGTCAAACCTCTGTTGAGGTTCATGTTCTCCAGGGTGAGCGTGAGTTCGCAAAGGATAACAAAACACTCGGCGTGTTCCATCTTGATGGTATCGCACCTGCTCCTCGCGGAATCCCCCAAATTGAAGTAACCTTTGATATTGATGCTAACGGTATCGTTCATGTATCGGCTAAAGACCTTGGAACAGGTAAAGAGAATGATATAACTATCACTTCTAATACCAATATGTCCAAAGAGGATATTGATAAGGCAGTTCAAGAGGCTGAGGCTTATGCCGCTGAGGATAAGAAACGTAGAGAAGCAGTTGATATCCGCAACAATGCCGACCAGATGATTTATCAAACCGAAAAGACTGTTACCGAGTTTGGTGATAAGCTTTCGGATGATGAAAAGGCTAAGATTGAGGCTGCTAAGGAAGCTCTTAAGGAATCATTAAAGGGTGAAGACCTTGATGATATTAAGGCAAAGCAGGATGCATTGCAAAAGGAAATCTTCGCAGTTAGCGAAAAGATTTATAAGGCAGCTAACCCTCAGGGTGATGCCGCTGCCGCAGGCGATGCAAACGCAGCTGATGCAGACCCTAATGTTTACGAGGCAGACTATACCGACGTAGACGATAACAATAAGTAATATTTTATAGCTTTGGGCCAATATTTAATTGGTCCAAAGCGTATTGTAGGAGAATTATTTTGGCTGATAAGAGAGATTATTATGAGGTATTAGGCGTTGATAAGTCGGTAGCCGATGATGAACTCAAAAAGGCATACCGAAAAGCCGCAAAGAAATACCATCCCGATTTGCATCCGGGCGATAGTGAAGCCGAGAAAAATTTCAAAGAAGTTAATGAAGCCTATGAGGTTTTGTCTGATAAGGAAAAACGCGCTCGCTATGACCAGTTTGGCCACGCAGGAGTTGACCCCAACTTTGGCGCAGGCGGCGGATATGGCGGCGGTGGCTTCGGCGGCGGATTCACAGGTGATTTCGGCGACCTCGGTGATATTTTCAGTTCCTTCTTCGGCGGTGGCTTCGGCGGCGGTTCAAGTCGTAGAAACCCCAATGCTCCAAGGAGAGGAAATGACACTGCAACAAGTGTGAACATAGATTTTGTTGAGGCGGCAAAAGGCTGTAAAAAGACCGTTAGGGTAACTAAAATTGATACCTGTGAGGACTGTGGCGGTAGCGGTGCCCAAAAGGGTACAAGTGCGAAAACCTGTCCCGTTTGTCATGGTAGCGGTCAGGTCATATCCGCCCAAAGAACACCCTTTGGAACCATTCAGACACAGCAGGTTTGTAACCACTGTCACGGAACGGGTAAGGTTATCGATAACCCATGCCGCACCTGTGCAGGAAAGGGAAGAATCAGACATACCGTTGAAAAGAGTGTTGATATCCCTGCGGGTATTGATGATGGTCAAATCATCAATTTGCGCGGTGGCGGTGATGCCGGTGTTAATGGCGGCCCCGCAGGTGATTTGCGCATAAATGTTAATGTAAGACCTCATCCGTTCTTTGAAAGAAGCGGCTTTGATGTTTATTGCGAAATTCCGATAACCTTTGTTCAGGCGGCACTCGGAACTGAGCTTACCGTTCCAACCCTTGATGGCAAGGTTAAGCTTACCATCCACGAGGGAACACAGTCGGGTGACCAGTTCAAGCTAAAAGGCAAGGGAATTCAGCGCCTCAACTATTCAGGTAAGGGCGACCAATATGTTAAAATCATCGTTGAAGTTCCTAAAAACCTATCTAAATCGCAAAAGGAAAAGCTTCGTGAATTTGATAAGGTCACCGATGATAAAAACTATAATAAAAAGAAATCCTTCACCGATAAGATAAAAGATTTCTTCACAGATTAAAGGAAAACGAGGAAAACACTTTTAAAAGTGGATTTCCTCGTTTTTGTATTTATTAAGTGCTATTGCAAACTAAAAGTTTGCAGTGATATTTTTGCTTTAATGCAAAAGTGATATGAAAACCTATTGGTTTTCGTGATATTATATTCGCATTTTAAACTGTCCAAAGGACAATATCACGATGTGCAACATCATATAACTGCTTTAGCAATATCACTCGCCGCAAGGCGAATATAACTGATGCGTACCCGTACGCATCAAAGCCTTCCTTTTTATTTTCTTGATTTTTAAGGTTATTTGTGGTAAAATAATTGTGCTACGCGAATTGAATATTTCCAAGATGGGAACACTTTGGTAAAAGGTGCTCTCTAATTCCCACTTGGAATAATTCGCGTAGCAACGAAAGAGATGCACTTTTTCGGTGTGTCTCTTTATGGGGCACACTTTTTTATTTTTATTTTATAAAAGTATAAATTTCGACAAAAAGTGCGCTTTTTTCTTGATATAATAAGAATATCAAATAAAAAAGGAAGTATTAAAATGAATGAAAATCAAAAGGCTTGTTGCTTCACAGGCTATCGCCCCGGAAAATTCCCATTTCCAATGTCGAGAAATTCAAATGCTTATATCGAGTTTGAAAATAAGCTTTTCGATGTTATAACAGGCTTGCCCGATAAAGAGTGCTGTTATACCTTTTATTCGGGTATGGCGATGGGCTTTGATATAATTGCGGCTGAAATAGTTTTAATGCTTAAAAAAGCATATAAAAAGGCAAAAATAAAGCTCGTTTGCGTTTTGCCTTTTAAAACCCAAGCGGCAAAGTATTATCCCGAATGGAAGAAAAGATATGATAAGATACTAAAAGCGGCGGATGAGGTTATCTGCCTTTCGGAAAAATATTATCCCTCTATTTATCAGGTGCGAAACGAATATATGGTTGATAGAAGTGATATCGTTGTAACCTGGTTTGATGGGCAAACGGGCGGCACAAAAAACACCCTTAATTATGCCGAAAGAAAGGGCAAGCAAATAATAAATGTGCGAAAAAAAGAGGAAAAACAATATTCCTTTAATATTTATGAAATTTCAAAATAAAAAAAGGACTGATTGGCAGTCCTTTTTTTATCTTTTTTTATTAAAAATTTTAAAATGTGTAAACAAAAGTTTACACAAATTTACGCAATTGATAGTTTACAAAAAGAAAAGTATATGTTATAATATTTACATAATATTACTAATAATAAAAGGCAAAGAGGTAATGTATTATGAAATGTATTATCAACGGTAAATTGGTGTTACCCGATAAGGTAGCCGAAGGTATGGCAATCGTGTTTGATGAAAGAATCAAGGCGATTTTGCCCGAGGGTGAAATAGAAAAAGAAAATTATGAAATAATTGATGCAAAAGGTGCTTTTGTTGCGCCCGGTCTCGTTGATATACATATTCATGGTTATCTCGGCGAGGATGCTTCTGATGGAAGCGAAGAAGGTCTTAAAAAGATGGCGGCAGGTATCGCCAAAAATGGTGTAACCTCTTGGTGCCCAACCACGATGACCATTGCCAAGGAAGATATTATAAAAGCTTTTGATACCGCAAGAAAGGTTAAAGCGCAAAGTAATTATGGCGCAAAAATCCTCGGTGTTAACAGTGAAGGCCCCTTCGTTAATCCCGCTAAAAAAGGTGCACAGCCTGAAGAGTTTATTTTAGCTCCCGATGGTGATTTTATAATTGAAAATGCCGATATCGTAAAGCTTTTCACAGTGGCTCCCGAAATGGAGGGCGGCTATGAGTGTGCTAAAAAGGTTTATGAGGATGGAAGAGTGCTTGTATCAATGGGGCACACCAATGCATCCTTTGATGAGGCAAATAAGGGTATCGAAAACGGTGTTCGCCATACAACCCACCTCTTTAATGCTATGACTGCGCTTGCCCATAGAAACCCCGGTGTTGTCGGTGCGGCGCTTTCGGATGAGAGGGTTAGCTGTGAGCTTATTGCCGATACGTTCCACGTGAATGCAGGTCTTTATAAGTTGGTTTATAAAGCAAAGGGCGATAAGTTATGCCTTATCACTGACTGTATGAGAGCCGGAGGTATGCCCGATGGAGAATATACTCTTGGCGGCCAAAAGGTTATCAAAACAGGTATCCAGTGTCTGCTCGAGGATGGAACTATAGCAGGAAGTGTTCTTAAGCTTAACGAGGGTGTTAGAAACCTTTATAATAACACCAATTTAGAGATTTATGAAGCATTTAATTGTGCTTCACTTAACCCCGCAAAAGCTATTGGCGAGGATAGAAATATTGGCTCGCTTGAGGTTGGTAAATGCGCAGATATTATTATTTGCGATGATGAAATAAATGTTAGCAAAACCATTATAAATGGTGCAGAATTTTAAGGAGGAAAAAATAATGATTAAGGCAGTTTTAGACCCACAATTTCAACCTATGGCAAAGGTTGTTGCCGATTTTAATGAAAGAGTAAAGGCGGCAGGCGGTGTTCCTGTTGTTATCGCAGTAGAGCGCAACAAGGGATATATCTCAACCTATGAATTTGATATTTTCCCCGAAAATTCAGGTCACGCTGAAGAAAACTATGGTATTGCTGAAAGAATAGTTAAAACTCTTCTTTGGCTCCATGGCGGATATAAGGTTATCGTTGCAGGTAGCAAAAAGCTCTATGAGGGGCTCGCTGCAGCATATAAAAACGGTGGAGCAAGAGAGTTTGATGCAAACTTTATGGCTCGCGTTTATGAGAAGGATTTCGAGGTAGTATATGTTGCCGATGTTAAGGATGCTCCTAAGGCTTATCAGGCGGCTGATTCTATTGGTAGGCATCTTGATGGTTGCCGCATCGGTTTCGATGCTGGCGGAAGTGACCGCAAGGTTAGTGCTGTTATCGATGGCGAAACAGTTTATTCCGAAGAGGTTGTTTGGTTCCCCAAACTTCAAGAGGACCCAAGCTATCATTATGAGGGTATCTTAACCGCTATGAAAACTGCCGCATCGCATATGCCAAGGGTTGATGCTATCGGTGTTTCCTCAGCAGGTGTTTATATTGATAATAAAATTATGGTTGCCTCTCTCTTTATCAAGGTTCCCGATGATGAGTTTGAGAAAAAGGTTAAAACTATGTATATCGATGTTGCAAAGGAAATCGGCGATGTTCCGATTGAGGTTGCAAACGATGGTGATGTAACTGCTCTTGCAGGTGCTATGGACCTTAACGATACCAATGTTTTAGGTGTTGCTATGGGTACAAGTGAGGCCGCAGGCTATGTTGATGGCGATGGTAATATCACGGGCTGGCTCAATGAGCTTGCATTCGTTCCCGTTGATTATTGCAAGGATGCAATGGTTGATGAATGGAGCGGAGATTATGGCTGCGGTGTTAAGTATTTCTCGCAGGATAGCGTAATTAAGCTTGCTCCTGCCGCAGGAATTGAGCTTGATGAAAGCCTTTCACCAGCCGAGAAGCTTAAGGTTGTTCAAGGTCTTATGGAAAAAGGCGATGAAAGAGCCGCTAAGATTTACGATACTATCGGTGTTTATTTCGGTAATGCCATTGCTTATTATTCAATGTTCTATGATATCAAGCATGTTATTATTATGGGTAGAGTAACCAGCGGTGAGGGCGGAACAATTCTTCTTGCTCGTGCAAACGAGGTGTTAGAGAAGGAATATCCCGAGCTTGCTAAGAAGATTACTCTTCATATCCCTGATGAAAAGAGCAGAAGAGTGGGTCAGTCGGTTGCTGCCGCAAGCTTGCCTGCAATCAAGTAAAAATAAAAATCCCAAGTCGGAAGACTTGGGATTTTTTTATACCAATTCGCCAAAGCAAAAATCTTTTTCGGCGCTAATGATTTTAACATTTCTGATTTCACCTGTGAGAATTTCGGGGGAGGAGACAAGCACCTTCGAATAATTAGGCGTAAATCCGCTTTGAAAGGTATCCTGTGGTGTTTCAAATAGCACAGGAAGGGTTTTTCCAACCTGCGAGGATAAAAACTCACTCTCACATTTTTCGGCGGCGCTAATCATTTTTTCGCTTCGCTCGGCCTTTTCTTGATTGCTTACTTGATTCGGCAAACCATGAGCCACAGTACCTTCGCGGCGAGAATAAGCAAAAACGTGTGATTTCGCAAATTGGCATTTCTCAAGAAAAACAACGCTATCTTCAAAATCTTCATTTGTTTCGCCTGCAAATCCAACCATTATATCGGTGGTTATAGCGGCATCGGGGAAGATTTTTCTTATTCTCTCAATCAAATCATAGTAAAAGGCTGTATCATAATGCCTGTTCATTCGTTTGAGTGTCTTATCGCAACCCGATTGAAGAGAAAGGTGAAATTGTGGGCAAAACTTTTCTTGGTTTTTAAAGCGATTTAGCATTTCATCGCTTATATGGTCAGGCTCTAACGAGCCTAAACGAACACGCTTGATTCCTTCAACCTCGCAAACAGCATCAACCGCATCAGCAAGGTTTAGTTGCTCATCCTTTCCATAAGCCGAAAGGTTAATTCCAACAAGAACAATTTCGAGGTATCCGTTTTTAGCGAGAGATTCA
Organism: Clostridia bacterium; assembly: GCA_017439845.1. Classification (GTDB taxonomy): domain Bacteria; phylum Bacillota; class Clostridia; order Oscillospirales; family Acutalibacteraceae; genus UBA737. The sequence goes on from JAFSIJ010000037.1 coordinate 7,197, forward strand.
GCTTCTTTTTTTATAAGCTCGGGAGCCTTTGAACGAACGCGGCCACGAGCAAAGGGGATGATGCAGTAGGTGCAGTAGCGCTCGCATCCATCTTCTATTTTAACATAAGCTCTTGTGCGCTCATCAAAGCGGCTGATAAGCGGTGTGTTAAAGGCTTCACCAATCGTGTGAGCATCAATTTTTTTGATTTTTTCTCCATTTTTAATAAAGTCTTCAACAAGTGTTACAATACCTGCAACATCGGTGTTTCCAACCGTTATATCGGCACCAAGCTCTTGGCTTTTTTCAGGGAAAGCCTGCACCATACAACCCGTTAAAACAGAGATGCAGTCGGCATTTTTTCGCTTGAATCGGCGCAAGGCCTGTCGCACCTTGCGGTCGCTTTCAGCGGTAACCGTGCAGGAGTTTATAACTATTATGTCAAAGTCCTCACGAGTGTCAACAACCGTGTATCCGCGTGAGGAGAACTCTTCTCTTAAATATTGAGTTTCGTATTGATTCACCTTGCAACCAAGGGTGTAAAAAGCAATTTTCATTATATCACCAAAAATCATTATACATATTTTTCCGCCTCTTTTCAACATTTACTTGTTTATAGATAGTTTTTAATATATAATAAAAGAAAAGGAAGTGATTTTTGTGGTTAATATAGGCAATGATTGGGATAAAATTTTAGCAGATGAATGGGAGAAACCATATTATAAAGAGCTTCGTAAATTTCTCAAAAATGAGTATAAAACGCAGCGAATTTATCCGAATATGTATGATATTTTCAATGCTCTGAAATATACTTCTTTTGCCGATACCAAGGTGGTTATAATCGGGCAGGACCCGTATCACGGCGAAAATCAGGCGCATGGGCTTTGCTTCTCGGTAAAGCGCGGCATAATGCCGCCGCCATCCCTTAAAAATATGTATAAGGAAATGCAAAGCGATTTAGGGATCCCGATAGCAAGCCACGGTGAACTCACTTCTTGGGCAAAGCAGGGCGTTCTTATGCTCAATGCGGTTTTAACGGTGAGAGAGGGTTGTCCAAATAGCCATAAGGGAAAAGGTTGGGAGAATTTCACCGATAGAGTTATAGGTGAACTCAATAAAAAGCAAACCCCCGTTATCTTTTTGCTGTGGGGTGCAAATGCGGAAAAAAAGGCGCAAATAATCACAAATCCGATACATAAAAAGCTTATAACAGTGCATCCAAGTCCCTTGTCGGCAAGCCGCGGTTTCTTCGGTTGTAAGCATTTTTCAAAAACCAATGAACTGCTTAAAAGTTTTGGTCTTGAACCTATAAATTGGCAGGTTTAAATGTCAATTATTGACATTTTTGGTATTTAGTGATAAAATAAAGCATATCTTTTAATAAGGGAATGGTGCTTTATGAAGCTTTCTCCTGTAATAAGACCTGTTGATAATATGGGCAGGGTAGTAATACCAAACGAAATTCGCAAGCAAATGAATTTAACCGGAGGAAAGGATAGCGTTGAAATCTTTGCCCAAGGTGATAGTATAATATTGCGGAAACTTCAGTCTACTTGCGCTTTTTGCAATTCGGTTAACAGTAAAATGTTTGAATACAAAGGCCTTCGCATTTGTGAAAAATGTCTTGATGAAATGAACGAATTAAGAGATAGCGCAGTAACAACTTTTGAATAATTTTGCAAAATTTAAATTTTTTTCAAAAAAGGGTTGCAAAAGTAATATAAAGTGTGTATAATAATAAGGCACTAAAGAATGTGCCTTATAAATATCGCGGGGTAGAGCAGCCTGGTAGCTCGTCGGGCTCATAACCCGGAGGTCGTCGGTTCAAATCCGGCCCCCGCAACCAAACAACCTCAGTTCCCCTTTAGGGTGACTGAGATTTTTCTTGTTATGAGTCAATTGAACCGACGACCGATGGGTTCCCGGAGTGAGGTTGCGAGCGCACCCGGTGGGTGAGGAAGCGAGCAAAACGAAGCGCAGCGGTCGACAAGTGCGCCGCGCTCCAAGCGAGCGCAATGTCGGGCACCGCAAGAGTGCAAGCAAAGGTCTACCTTTGCGCGAAACGGTTCAAATCCGGTCCCCGCAACCAACAATGCGAATCGAAAAAGATATCGGTTCAAAAAACCCCGAAACCACAGCGGTTTCGGGGTTTTTTATGCTATTTTTCAAGGTGGAATTCAAAAGATATCATTTCCCAAAAACGACCTTTGGGGAGGACTTGAACTAAATACCTGGGCTTTTAGGGGCAGATTTTGCGAT
>JAFSIJ010000038.1 GCA_017439845.1 Clostridia bacterium
TGCCATATCTTCCTACATATAAGCCATTAGCGTTATTAGCTCCAAAATAAATATAGCTTTCAACCTTATTGTTCACCTTAAAGGATACCTCTTTTAAGGTTTGAGCATCAGTAAGGGGATACCAAAAATCAGCAGTAAAATTGCCTGATGTTAATTCTGCAGGACGCACAAATGCTTTGCCGCCTGAAAATTCATCGGAATCTATAAAAAAGCTGTCATCAAAGGAAGTGAGATAGCCATCCACACTGCTATATAATGCGAGGGCCTTAAAATCTGCGATGGAAACGGTTTTAGTAACCTCTTTTACAACGGTTATAGTTTCATCGGGAAGTGTTACTTCCGCGTGAACGGGTATAGCCGCAACGAAAAGAGAAATTACCATGCAAAGAGTTAGCGCTAAGGAAATAATTTTTTTCATTTTACTTTACCTCCAAGTTTTTTTCGTTTTTAACAATTTTTTCGCTGATTGTTTTGGCTTTAGAAAATCAATAATCACTGACCAATTTTGATTTTCTTGCAAAACAAGGCTTGCGGGATTTCTCCCGCTAAAAATATTTTGATACACTATAATTTTACATCTTTTAAAGTCAATAAAAAAGATGCAGTTTTTTACTTTTTTAGTGTACATTTTTGACTTTTTAAGGTTTAAACCCGTTTTTTTGCAGTGGGCGAACAAATTCGCCCACTTTTAATTTTTAACTCCGCGATTTTAGGAAAGCAAAAAGCTATCGCCCGACTCACTTCCTGAATACGGAGGCTTTGATACATTGATATCTCCATCATCACTTGAAGAGCTATCAGATGAGGTATCCGAAGAGCTTCCCGAGGAAGTGTTTGAGCTATCGGAAGAAGTATCTCCCGAAGGTGTGCTTGAAGAACTATTCGAAGAAGTATCCGAAGAGGTACCTCCCGGAACACTATCCGATTCAACGTGGTCGAGGTCGGGGTCCTTGCCGCCAACGGTTAACCAATAGCGGATAATCGAGATATCCTTTAAGGTTATCCTGCTATCAACATTAACGTCAGCAAGGGTTTGCTGCTGCTCTGTAAACTCATAACCTCCTCCTAAGTAGAAACGGATGAGAGTTGCATCTTTAAGAGATAGCTTTCCATCGAGGTTAACATCACCTAAAACAAGCTTTGTTTCATCGAAGGCACTTTGTATTATTAATATTGTGTTATAACCATAACCGTTTTGAGTTTTATCGTTAGTGTTATATTCGAAGGCATAGTCACCGGCCGTTTCAAAAACATTATCACGAACGAGTATTGATGAAGAACCTGATATATTTCCAAAAATAACCGGGTTATCCACACGGTTTTCGAAGGTGTTCTGCTCCAATATAAATCCTGAGAAGCAATCCATTTTTATACCTTCCATATTAAAACCATAACCATCGAACGAGCATTTCCTAATTGTGAAGCCTATCATAGAATATGGGTTTTCAGAGTTGCTCATAGCAATCAACGCACGGTGATTAAGGTCAGTAACACCTAAGCCGCTCGTTCCAGGCGAGTTGATTGAAGTATTATGAACATAGCTTGGTTCATAATGGACTTGTTTTGTGAGCGTTGTATACCATATAACACCGTGGTTTGACTGGAAGTATTGTCCCTCATGCCTACCAAATCGGTTGCCATCCCAAACCGAATCTATCATAATACCATAGCTTCCGCTCGCCGCACCCTCATAGAAGAGGTTATTTACAAAGAAGAACTGATTACGCGGTTCGGAAAGCGAAACGGTTGATTTTCGGTTAGGCTCAACGCTGAACGGTGAATCAAGCCTTACATAAAGCCTTTTTTGTTTCTTTCCGTTAACTGTGATTTGAACGCCGCCCGATTCAACCACTCTTCTAAGCTGACCTTGACCCTGACCGCCTGTTACGATAAGGTTATAGCCAAGGAAATAGTTTTTAGCGGTATAACTTCCGCCTGTGTTTGGAAGAACATAGATAGTATCATCAAGGACTGTTGTTCCAAAACATTCCTTCATCAAATCTTCTCTTCCGCCAACATACTGAATAGATACATTGCGGATTCGAGCCTGACCATCCGTTGTCATAAGCTCGCGGTTATTACCCATTGTATTGGTAAGAGAATTTCTTGCCATATAATAACCGTTACCACTTTGATTCAGGTGAAGCTGCGGGTTATCCTCCATAATCAAGCCATAAGCCGAAGAATATAGACAATATCCCGGAATAGTTGATTTTCTTACCTGAACCTGACTGCCTCTTATACGAAGCAAACCATTTATGCCTGCACTTTCATAAAATTCATCATATTCATAATAGAGCCCATCAAGGTGGAGATTTTGTGTTCCTGCTCTGAAATCAAATGGTAAGCAGGGCTTCATCTCTGCCCATACTGCGAGCTTTGCACTCATTTTATCCATGCCATCAATCGGTCTTCCATAGCCGCCACCATTACTAAACGAGCCTGCCGAGGGGGTTAAGCGGAAGCGGACATTTCTTACATAAACATTATCTCTCGAAGCATCGTGATAAAAATCGGTATGTGCTTCATCAGGATTTACGGTTATAAGGCTTAAAACTCTTGTTCCGTGAATGCTTAAATCACGGATTTTAAAGTTGCCTATTCCCGAGAAAAGAGCCTTGGCAATATGGCCATACATCCAACGGTGAGCTGTGAAGTCGATACCTGTTGTTGTGTTGCTCTCGCCTCTTAAAGATACATTTTCGGGGATAGCGAGTGTTGTCGAAACCGAATAAACGCCCGCAGGCAAATAAACTGTTCCTCCGTTCACTGCCGCCGCATCAAGAGCGCTTATTATTTCGGCGGTATCATCCATAATACCATCGCCAACTGCGCCGAAATCCTTAACATTAAATACATTTTCAAGGTTCCAGGAATCCTGAACAGCCGCAGCAACGGTTATCTTTGATGGTTGCGACCAACAGGTTTCATCGCCATAGCCATTATGAACAAAAACCTCATAATCGCCATAAGGGAAATTTTCAGGAATATTAACTGTTAGCGAATAAGCATCATCCTTATAAATATGAGCAACGGGGAGATTAAAGTCCTCGCCTGTTGCCTTGTTTATAAGGCGAACTGTTACATCCTCTTTCACTCCTGATGGCACCATATTGCTTCCGATAATACGGATTGTGCCGCCACGATAAGCGATATCGCCATCATTTCCCTGAACAAAGGATATATCAGGGAGATTTATATAACGATAAGCACTTTCGCCGCCCTCAATTTTAGAATCTAACTTAATTGCATAGATTCCCTTTTCGAGCTCCTTTGGAATGGTGAAGGTCATAGCAACGCCCGAGCGCTGAATCGCCTCTAAAAGTATTGCTTCATCGCCATTAAAGGAATATTGAGCAGTTTGAGCAAAGGCGGAGGTGTTTTCTCCGTTTTGTGAATAATCCTGCTGCTCAACGATTTTCACAGGGTTGGTTGTATCCTCTAATTTTGCCTTATCAACCTCGGGCACCTTATAAATAGCAATATTGCTCTCGGTTGTTTTTATAAGCTTATTACCCGTTAGCGAAACCGATTCATCGGGATTTATAAAGGTGTTTCCGCTATAATAAACATCAATTTTATCGGGTTTTACGTTTATATCGAAATCGCCGGTATAATCATAGAACTCGATATTAACATCATCAATATAGAACGGTTTGCCCTGATAGTTATACGAAGAAAAATATCCGAAGCCGAACGAGCCGCCGCGGGCATATTTTCCCGACCATGTAACACTGTTTTTATGTTCATCGTCTGCTATTACAATCATACCCGAATCAGAAAAGGTAATATTGAAATTAACCCAATCAGATTCTACAAGTCTACCATCAGAAGTATCATTGACTTGCCCACTTGTGCTTGCTCCATCATTCTTTGATAAGTTGTAATAAGACGTTCTGGTAGCACTATTAGAACCATAGCTGACAGAATAGAAGTTACTTTCATCCTCATAAGAACCGAAAATCAACGGTTTTGTGAACGGTGTAAAGCCTTCTAACTTCATTCTGAAACTGACACTCTTAACAACACCAAAGGATGGCCAATATTTAAGGGTGAATACATCATCCTTACCGCCAATCCTTAACACCTTATTGTTGCTATCGGTGGGGTCAGTAACAATTTTGTTTTCCGAATACTCCGTAGGCTTATTTGCCTGAACGAACGGATTTATATCATCATCAAAAGGTATTTGGAAATTGCTATAATCATTATCATCACGAATAATTGTAAGCTCGCTAAGCCAGGTTTTAAGCTTTAGATACTCATCATATAAAAGCATCATAGAAGCGGCATCGAGCTGTTCGAATGCAGCATAAGCATCCTCAACTGCCTTCTTATCAGCTGTTGTTATCTTTGTTTTTGATAATAAATCCTTATTATCCTCAAGAAAATCCTTCGCTGTATCTGCGATAGACGAAGTCTTTGCAAGAGAAATTATGTTATTTAGTTTTCCTGTTGATATAATCTCCTGCTTAGCAGTTGCGCCAAAGCCCCAGAAATCCTCACTCATTGCTGAAAATTTACTATCAAGAGAGGAATCATAGGTGGTTTGCTCAAACAAATCCTTATATTCTATAAGGAAGGCTACTACCGCATCAGTATCGGAACTTCCGAAGGTGAACTTAAGGTTTTTAAACGAGGTAAGTCCGCCGCCATTATTTGTGCCGAAGCCAACACGGAAATATCTATCCTCTAAAGAAATATCAGTTAGATTTATACCATAGGTTTTGGTTGCTGTTCTTGAATAATCATTCTTATCGGTCACAGTATATGTGATGCCAAGCTTTGAAGGATATTCAGAATAATCATACTCTATCTTTATATGCATCCAATCGCTATAATTTATGGTTTTATCTCCGCGGAATAAATTGCTGGCAGCAAGTGAAACCGTTGCAGAATCGATAGCATTTCTCATGAAGAGGCCACTACCCTGCCCTGTAACATCCTTTTGATACTGAACGCCGATATGAGCGAAAAGTTCACTATCCTTATTGTTCATAATAAACGGATAAAAAGTCGGAGCTGTGTCATAACTGCCGCTTTGATAGAGCATATCAAACTCATAGGAATTGAGTCTCTTATATTTCCAGGCAGCCTCACTTGGAACTGAAACTATCGGAGATTTGTAGGTGTTGGCAAAGGCGGGAGTATATATTTTTTCTTCTCCCACTACCGAATACTCAGCGTTCTTTGTGATAGTAGCATTTTTGGCTCTATCGATATTTCCCTCAACCGAGTTAACACGAATCGTATCCCAAGAAAGCTTATGAGCGTTCTCACTAAAGCCAAGCTTTTCATCATCGGTAAGCGATTCGATAATTAAATTCTCTGCATAATCAAGCTTTGCTTTTTCGCTTGCAAGTAGGGTTTTTGCGTTACTCGGCAACTCATTATAGGTGGAAATTACTGTGTCATACTCAGTTGCATCGGCTTTTGTATAGCTTTGCTTTGAAAGAAAATCTACATAGGTTACTTTAAACTCATTTGCATATTCCTCATAGGTTTTTGCAATATAGCTTACGTTATCAAAATAGTTTTCCTTTGCGCTGTTTACATCAGCAGTAAAACCTACTCGGAAACTTTCTTTCGCATCTGAAATGGTATATACAAGATAATCTTTAATCTCGGTTTTGCTGTTTGATACATCAAGATGGAAAGTAATCACGCAGCCGCTATCACTAAATTTATATTCATAGCGATAGGTGAACTTAATCCAAGGGTCATAATTCGCCGCAGCAGAATCGTTAGGATTTATGGTTTTTTCGGTGTTTTTTGAAACCGCGCTTGCAGTGAAGCTTACATTGTCGGGTGACATATTTCTGAAAGAAAGCACACCGTTCGAGAGCTTAAAATCAAAGAGAAGATAATCATCCTGCGCATTAAAATACGGAACTATAGCAAAATGGTTATCATAAGTATAGCTTGCTGTTTTAGCATGGAAAGAATATTCATGCAAAACGCCTTCGGGTGTATACTCCTTCTTTACTGTGTTAAGAAATTTTCTAATACCGTCATTATAGTTTGCAATATAAGCATTCTGCATGGCGGTTGAACTGTTCACACCCTTGTTTTCCGCTAATTTTAGTCCTGCTGTTATGCTGTCAACATTGGCGGTTGAAACCAAAGGTATTGTTTCCCATCTATCCGAAAGGGAAACCGCAGAATTATAATTTTCAAAGGTATCTTCGATTAGAGGCTCAACTGCCGCCGAAACGGAAAGTCCTGTAAACAAGCAGGAAAAAGCCATAATAGCCGAAAGCAATATTGCAACTATTCTTTTTGAACAGTTTTTCATTCCTTAGTCTCTCCTTTCTTAATAAATAGCATTTTCTTGCTTAAAGCGGTCAAGATAAGCGGGTTCTTCATCGTTCCATCTTCCGCAAATGCGGTTATCATAATCGCCGCCTAAAAGGTCGGGCATATCGGTAACGAGAATGTTATCAACCTTAACTGCCGCTCCGTTAGAGCCGAAGCCTATGCATCCGTTTGCCTTTATATATTCGGATTCATCGGTATAATCAAACATCATTTCTCCATCAAGGAAAACCTTGATATTATTATCAAAGGCTTCAACCTCGAGAATATGCTTGCCAACAAAATCTTCAAGAGTTTTGCCGAGCTCCTTGCTGTCCAAAGCAATCGCATAGGTGTTATCCACCTGAAGCAGATTATTTGCAGGTGAATGACCAAATTCAAGCACTAAATCCAAGCTTGTGGGCTTTGCCTTTTTAAAGCGGATATAATAATATTCATATCCATAAATATCCATATCGGTTGCTCTTACAAAGGCATAAAATTCATTTGTTTCGCCCTCTGAATATTCCTTGGTGAATTCGAGCTCATATTTCGCCTTATAGTCGGTCCAGTTGCGGTCGCCCGCAAGATAATGCGACTCACCCTTCATATATTCATACATCCAGCGGTTTGTTTGTTCTTCATCCATCTCAATCTGAGCTACATCAAGTGTACCCGACCAAATAGGATTGGTTATATCGTTTTGTTTTTCGCCATTATTGTTGTTAAGTTCGCCATCGGTGAAGGTTTCACGAAGCAAAACATTTTCTTGAACAGGCAAATCCTCGGGAAGCTCGATTTTTTCCTCTTCCTCAGGCTCGGAAGAAGTTCCCTCATCATCATCGGGGTTAATTACCGTGTAGCCCTCCGGAGCTTCAACCAAATAAGAGAAGGAAGTGAACTTAGCTGTTGACATATATTTCCCATCATTAGAGTATGCGCTTATGCCAACATAAATTTCGTTTCCATAAAAGAAAGGAACTGTTGCATATTCGGCATATTCCTTAGCCTTGCCCACCTTATAGTAACATTTCACTTTATTTTGTCCCTTTATGAGCTCCATTTTGAAGCTTGCGGGATACATTGTCGAGGTGTTTGCAGTAAGAGTTTTACCCTGGCTTGATTCATTTCCATCTTTACTGCGGTATGTAACCATTACCTGCTCCGGTCTAAAATGCAGCATAATACACGCAGCATCCGGATTAAGACCTGATCTTATCATAAGTCCTGCACCGGCATTGCTGGCTAATCCATCAAAAGAGGTCATTGTGGTCTCACAAGTGATTTTTGCCTTTTCACTATAATTAAAAGCAAGCTTCTTATAGCCAAAAGCCATATGGTCTGCTGAAAACCACTGAGCCCAACCATTTGATTTAAGGATATATTTTGTATCCTTAGAGGTTGTGAGTGAGCCCTCGTGTTTCCAAATATCCTCAGAACGCCTACCATCAATTGAATGATAAATAAGGTCGATATCCTTGCCTGACTCTATTTCAACCATCTTTGCGCTCGACATAATAGGCGAAAGCACACAAACTGCAACAATTGCAATAAGCGCTATAAGACCGAATATTTTAATAATCTTCTTATTCATTGCTTTCCTCCTCATAATCTTCACTTAAGATGTTTTCCTGTGTTAAACGGAGCATCTTCCTATATCTCATTTCTAAGATTGCAGGGAGAAGCGCCATAAGTAATGTTATAGCCAGCAAGATAAATAATATATATATTGACCTTGTGAAGCCCTGCTTTGCGCCCGAAACCTCAACCGTTTCAGTTTTTATAACCTCTTTTTCAACTGTTACGGTCTCACCCGGAACATTTACAATGGTTTGCTCGCCGGGAAGCTCAATAGTTTCGGTTTTTATAACCTCTTTTTCAACCGTTACTGTCTCACCCGGAATTTCAATAGTTTCGGTCTTACCTGCTTCCTCTTCGAGTTTTTCGATAACGCTCAAAAGATTTTTGAAAACGGAAATTTTCGCCGCAAGCTTTTCTTTAACATCCTTATCAAGAGTTTCATAGTCAGCCATCGCCATTTGAATAGCCGCCTTATCACCCACCGAAACATTGAAGGGATTTAAGGTGAAGCAACGAAGCCACTTTTGCTGAAAAGCATTAACCTTTTCGTTAAGAGCAGCAGTTTTAGCATCGTTTTCAATAAGCGCCTGCATCTTCTTATTAACTTGTGATAAGAGCTTATATTCCTTTGATAAGAGTGATTTTGTTGTATCATTATAGGAATCATAAATCATTAACCCTTCGGCTACCATAGTCGAAAAATTAGTATATCCGCTCTCGATTTCCGCATCGGTTAGGTTATAATACTGAGAATAAGTTTCTCTAAAATATTTTGCCTCCGCCTGCGCCTCGGTTAGAGTTTCGATTCTATCGAGCAGGGCATTGATTTTTTTGCTTGTATCCTTAGGAAGTCTTGACACAACAACCGAGGGTAAAACCTTAAATGCTGTATCAAGCGCCGCGATTTTTTCGGCATCCTTTAAGGTGACCTTGCTTATGCCCTTTTTAAGAAGAGCACCATAGGTATCGTTAAAATCTTTAACGATTGAGTTCACCTTATCCTCTTCGGCCTTATCAACCGCCTTATAGTATCTGTCATAAGCGGTGCTAAGCCAGTTATATTTTTCGGGATACTTTGCTTTTAAATGCTTTTTTTGAATAGCATTTAATTCGTTGTTATATGCATTAAGCGCTGCAACGATATCATTCAGTGAGTTGGTTGTTATATTCTCGAGCTTATCAAAAAGGGCGAGAATATTATCGCTTATTTGCACTGAAGCGATAGTTACATTCTTGGTTGCTCCTGAAACCGAGAACGGAATATCGGGGAAACCGTTAAGCGAAGCATATAATTCGGTTACCTCCAAATTGAATGCCACATTTTTGCTATCTTCTATCTCTTCTTTTGCTTTAAATTTAAAGTAGTAAACAGCGCCGTTAAATGTGGTTTTCTTGGAGGTTGTATCCCAATTCATTAACACCTTTCCGTTATTATTAACGGCGGAAAATATCGCGTTTTCATCCGAAACAGTACAAACGCTGCTATCACTTAAAAAAGTCAAAACCGTTTCATCATAATCAATGGTGAAAGCGTTTCCTCGAACATAAGTGTTTTCTATGCCCGATACCGACACCTCGAGGATAATCGTATCCTCGGTGCCGAATATATCGGTTTGAACATATTTTCCGCTCGCCTTATCGTAGTTTACAGGTGAAAATGAAAATTGTGCAGTGTCAAGCGCTGTGCACACAAATGCTGTTGAAAACAACATTAGCACTATAATAAACACACTGAGTGTTCTGCACCATATCCTTTTCATATTTTACCTCCAAAAATTATTTTGAAGCGAGATGCTTATCTGCCTGAGCCTGTAATGCTGCTATTAAATCTTTAATTCCTGCATTAGCATTCTGCTTGTTCATTGTATCGTAGGTATCCTTATAATCGGCATAAACACCGCATATAAGCTGGATTTCATATTCCTGGTTTACTACAGACATATCAGATAAGGTCTTGGTGTATTCCATAGCATCAAAGAAGAGTCCGTATGCTGCCGAGAGGGGACGGTTCTTGTTGGTTACCTCCCAATAGTTCTTTGCATATTCAATAGTTTTCTCAGTATAAGGAGATATAGCATACATATTAAACATATTGCCCATTCTCCAAGCAGCGATACCATAAGAAATATTAGCGCCTGTGGGCTGAGAATCATATTCGAAAGCATCAATTGCATTTTCGCTTACCTTCTCATAATGTTCACCCTCGATACCGAAGGTTAAAAGGTTTATTAAATCTTTACCCTTTTCGGAATAGATTAAATCAATAAACTGCATTGCTCGCTCGGGTGCCTTTGAGGTTGTTGGAATTGAAAGGAAGGTTTGGAGCTTGCCAAGAACAGGAGCTCCCTTATAGTCCTTCTCGGGATTGGTTACGAAAATTTGTGTTCTATCCTGCTGATAATCGCCTGCATAAACTGTTCTTGTGTGGTCAGGCTGTTCTTCGCTTCTATCTGTCGTGTGGGTTTCAATTAAATACATCTTGCTGCTGCCGCCGCCTGTTAATACATCGGGAGAAACAAAGCCTTCAGAGTTCCACTTGCTAACCCATTTGATATAGTTCTTGAATTCCTCTGTTTCATGGAAATCAACAATCTTTATTTCTTTTTCATCAAGCTTATATGCAACTGAGGAAAATTCGCCGCCGATAAAATCATATCCGCGCTTTGCAATTTTATAAGTTAACTCAGGATTTATATAGGAAGAAATTTTATCATTTCCTATGGCTCCTGCTTTTTTTGCACTCTGGAGATAATCATCAAGTATCTGCCAGATCTCATCGGTTGTTGTTGAAGACTCATAGCCTTTTTTAACTAAAAGATCAACATCAATATATTTTCTAAGCGCAGTAGGGATTGAAATTGACATTGTTTCCTTGCAATAGGTCTGAATACAAGGAATTGCATAGGTTTTTCCTGCATAAACACCATAATCAAATAAATCTTTAAACACTCCGTTTTTGAGTTCCTTAATGGTTGGAGCATACTTTTCAATCAAATCATCAAGCTCCATATACGCACCATTATTGATTTCGGTTTGAATATCGGTTGAAAAGCCTGAGTGTGCGATATCAAAAATCTTACCGCCTGCCATCCAAAGTGACCATTTTGAAGCCATTGAGTTATCAAGAACAAGCTCAATTTTTGTGTTGGGCAATAGAGTTTCAAGCATTTCATTTGCCTTATCGGTTATCTTCTTAACCTCGGTGGGCTCGGCTTCGCTCATAACCCATGTAAGAGTTATCTTGTCATCGGGGTTGGCTGAATTGCCACCGCCGCAGCCTGCAAAGATACCTGCAAGCATCATAACCGCCATAAGTAAGCACAATAGTTTTTTCATAATTTTTCTCCTTTATAAAAATATTAAATGCATGAAGCATATTAAAGGTTGTGTTGTAGGGGATGGCGCCTTCGACATCCCGTTAATTTTTTGTTACAATGCGTTGTGTCTTAAACTCCGCACCCTACGGATTTTATCCCTTAACCGCTCCGACAACCATACCTTTGGTGAGGTATTTTTGGAAGAACGGGAAAACAAGAATCATCGGTCCGCAAGCGAGTATACACATTGCAAACTTCATTGTTTCAGTTGGAATTATTTCAGTTGTCATTACCGAAATATCCATCATCTTTTTAAGCTGATTAAGATATTCCGCCTGATTTAAAATTTTCTGAAGAAGTAGCTGCAAGGTAAAGTATTTACTATCCGTAATATAGTAAAGCGCTAATTGAACATTGTTCCAACGTGCAACCGCTCCCATAAATCCGAAGGTTGCAAGAACCGGAGTTGAAAGCGGGAATACAATTTTGCTCATCAGCTGCCATTCGTTAGCTCCCTCAAGGTTTGCCGATTCAATAAGGCTTTCGGGAATTTGCTTAAAGAAGGTTCTGAAAACAAAAATCTGATAAGCTGTAACCGTTGCACCGTTGAATAGGAATATTAAAAGATTATCACCTAAATTATAAACTTGTGTGTTAATTATGTAGGATGAAGTAAGACCGCCATTGAAAAGCATTGTTATAAGAAGATAGACAGTTAATGCTTTTTTATACCTGAAGGTGCTCCGTGCCAAAGCATAGGCAACACCTGCCATAAGCAATATGCTTATTATCGTTCCAAAAATCGTATAGAATCCTGTTACCATATAAGCATCAACAAGTGCGCTCGGTTCGGAAAGAACATATTTATATGCATCAAGCGAGAAGTTTTTGGGGATAAGTGAAAATCCGCCATCCAATATATCCTTTTCATTGGAGAAGGATATTGAAATTAGTAGTAAAAAAGGAATTACGCAGCAAAGCGAAAATATAACGAAGAAAATATGTGAAAACGCTTTGAAGCCAAAATGCTTTCTTTTTAATGATTTTTTCATAATCTGCTCCTCCCCTCTTAAAACATCGAATTCTCGGGACTGATTTTGCGAACTATTGTGTTAGTGAGCAATAGCATTATCGTTCCCACGAATGACTGGAAGAAGCCTACAGCACTACTCGTTGTGATATTACCCGAGGAGAGCATACGATAAACATAGGTGTTTATAATATCGGTTGTTCCATATAGCGCTGCCGACTGGCGAGGCACCTGATAGAACAAATCGAAGTTACCCGACATAACATTTCCCATCGACATAATAAGCATTAAGCATACAATAGGTACAAGCGATGGAATTGTTATATGTCTTATAAGCTGCATTTTATTAGCTCCATCAATTTCTGCCGCTTCAAAGAGCGAGGTATCTATACCGATGATGGTTGCATAATAAAGAAGTGAGCTATAACCGAGGCCTTTCCATAGGTTTGTTATTAGCAAAATTGCAGGCCAGTATTTCGGCTCGTTATACCATTTAACCGCTTCACCGCCGAAGCCTTCGATAACATTGTTTAAGATTCCATATTCATGACTCAAAAGTGTGAATACTATATAGGAAATCAATACGAAGGAAATAAACGATGGCAGGAGTATTGCAGTTTGATAGGTTTTTATGAGAAGCTTACTGTTTACCTCATATAAAAGCACCGCAACTAAAACCGAGCATACAATGCTGAATATTTCAAACAGCATATGATATCCAACAGTTCTTCCGATAACTCCATATATATAATCGGAAGAGAACAAAAATTTAAAATTATCTATTCCCACCCATTGACTGCCGAAAATTCCTAACGGATATTTGAAATCCTTAAATGCAATTATAACGCCGAACATCGGCACATAACTGAATAAGAAAACACACAAAATACCTGGGAACGCAATCAATAGCAACGGGAAATTTTCTCTTATATGTCGCTGTCTGGTTAATTTATTGTTCATTTTTGCACCTTATTCTTCTGTTTCTAATTCTGATTTGAGACTCTTTGTTCTTTTACAAACCGAATATGTCCAAATAACCTCAACTGTGAGAGCGCAAACTATAAATAAGCATATAACGCCTATTAAAGCCCACTCGATTAAGGTAATTTTGCCTGAGGAGGTTTCCTTAGAGTCCGCTCCTAATTCTTCTGCCTTGGCTATAGCCGCATTAAGCTTTTCAGTAACCGTTTCCTCCATAAACTCAACATTATCACCAATGAAGGCTAATTTTTCCTTTAAAGCCATAATGGTTTCATAGTCTTTGGAGGATAGCTTTTTCACATCGGGCAATTCATTTACCTGCTTTGTTATATCAGCCATAACAATAGGAATTATCTTTGCAAGCGCCGCATTATACTTCTTGACTGCATCAACGGGGATGCTTGCGACCTGGTCTGCATTTAATGCTTCATACTGCTGCCTGATTTCACGAATTGTTTCATAATGCTCAAGCTTTACATCATCCTCTATCGGCAAAGCATTCATTTTCTCGACTAATGCCGCCACATCGGTAGGGCCGCTCTGACTTGCGGTTCCCGATACAACACTCGAGGTTGCTTCCGACTGGGTGGCATTTCCTGCATTAGAGCTTGTTGCGCCTTGCGAAGTGGTTTGTGAGGTGGTTTGCGAGGAGGTTGCTTCTTGTGAGGGGGTTGCGCTGCTTGTATTATCCGGCGCAGGATTGCTAACAGCACCAGGAACATACTTGGCTTCATCCTCAATTATATGTATCTTCTTAAGCGTGGGGAGCTTTCCTCTTGTATCCCAGTCCGCCGAAGAAGAAAATGTCTTCTTGATTTTATCGGCTGCGGCAACCGTAAAGCCTGACTGTCTTCCGCTTGCGCCTTTTAGGGCATATAAATTTTGCTCTGCCGCCTCAACACCTGCATTATCAAAGGAGGAATAGCCTTTAACACTGCCCGTGAAATAGCAATAATACATTCCATCCGGCACATCCTTGCCGTTATCAAAGCCAATAAAATTATGACCGTTTGAATCAGAAAGAACCTTACCTGTTGCATAACAAGAAGAAACCGTGCTTGTTTCTCCCTTGCCTCCGCATAAGCTACCCGTTGTAGGCTCTGTGGCACCGCCCTTTACATCACCGGTTGCAAAGCAGCAGGACATACTACCCTGACAGGTACCCACAAGTCCACCTGTATTCCAATAGCCTGAGCTTGTTACGGTGGTTTTCGAATAGCTATATGCAATTGAACTTGCTTCATCAAGACGACCGATAAGTCCACCGGTTGCATTTGATTTTGAGTTTATCTTACCTGAGGACATACAGCCGCTTATGGTTGTGCTTTCAGCAACACCTATTAAAGCACCTGTTCCCTGTTCATCTCCCTGACCGGGATTAAGGGACCAGTCCTTATTCATATTGTTTTGACCTACAACGGTGTTAGTAACATCAGCATTCAAAATTGCTATATTTGTTATCGTTGCACCCTTGGTCCAACCAAAGAGACCTGCCTGCCATTTGCAAGCGCCCTGCTTAAAATCAACGTAGCCTGCGTTGCTTCCTGTTTTATGACCATATTTCTCGCCCGCATCATTATAAACGGTTAAGTTCTTGATGGCATACTTTGGCGCCCCATCACTGTTGGCATCACAAACGAAGCTACCTGTGAAAGCAGTTCCCTGCCAACCAATCGGAATAAACTTGCCAAATTTGCTCATATCGATTGTGTTTCCAAGCTTATAGTGTGCCGAAAGATTATCGCGCATACCGTTTAGCTGTTCGGGAGTTTCAACGATATACGGGTCGGCTTTAGTTCCGCTTCCGCTATAAGAAACGGCGCTTGTATTCAAAGCCACCATAGAAAGCAGCAAGCAAGCTGCGCAGACTATGGTTAGAATACGAAAAATACTGCGTTTTAAAGTTTCTTTTTTCTTCATTTGAGTGTAAACCTCCACAATAAATTTTCACATAATAATTATATAATTTTTTAAAAGTCGAAACAATGAGCAAAATTTTACTTCTTTGCGTTACATTTTTGACTTTTTGGCATAAAAAAAGAGGACTTTTTGAAAGTCCTCTAAAAACATTATTTTTTATTATTTCAACTTATAAGCCTTGGCGTTTGACCACGGGCCATAAATCTTTTTGCCACCGACAGTTTTGAAGGCTCGCACCTTATAATAATAGGTTTTGCCCTTTTTGGCGGTTATGGTTTTGCTCTTGCCCGAGGTGGTTGAATAGGTTGAAACAATCTTAATTTTAGATTTGCTTGTTGATTGCGAAATTTGATATCCGCTCTCTCCGTTTATATTAGACCATTTAACCTTAACCTTTTTAGAGCTCGCCTTCGCAATGCTCGGTGTTCCAAGCTTCTTCAAGGTGTATATCGTGGCACTCTTATAGCTTGTATCAAGTATGATTTTAGAGCCCGAAACTCCATAAGGCACAACCTTGAAGGTATACTTCTTGCCATCGGATAAATTTGCTTTTTTATAAGTGGTTTTAGTGGTTTTGCTTGCGAGGGTATAAGTCTTGCTCGATGATGCCTTATAATAGACATAATATCCCTTTGCATAGGAAACCTTCGACCAGCTCACCTTTACATCGTTATGCCCATAAAGCGATGCTGTTACCTTTGATGGCGCCTTTAAATCTCTGAGAGTAGTTATACTTGCATACTTATAATTGGTTGATTTTTGAATTGTATTGCCCACTTTATAGTATGCGCATACTCTTATGTTATAAGTTGTGTTTGCTGCAAGATTTGGAAGGCTGTAAGAATTGCTTGTTGTTGAGATTTCTCTGCTGTAAGCCGCATCGGCCGCCTTCTTATAGCTGATATAATATCCGCTGACACCCGATACTTTGCTCCAACTTGCACTTATATCATTATGACCGTAAAGTGACAGTGTAAGCTTTGAAGGTGCAGGAGCAGGAGCTCTTTTAATTATAAAGAATTTCCTTACAGTTCCTCGGCAATTTCCAATACCGATAATATCAACAAAGCCTTGACCGACATTTATGTTATTTGAATATTTAAGCTCATAATCCTTGCCCTCGGTGAAGTTTTCTATTCTAACTGAAGGTTTAATTTCATTTCCTGTGTGCACATACTCATCTTTTTCGAGAGCGATGTTAAACGAATTCACATTAGCATACATAATTGTGAACTGCTTTGTGATACTTCCGCTATAAACACCGATACCGGTTATCAAAACCTCGGCTGAGCCGACATTAAGGTTGTTTTTATACTCGACAGTAAAGTCAACACCCTCTATAAGATTATGACCAACAAATGTCACTTCAGGCTTGTTTTCCTGACCCCAATAAATAATTTGTTCGTATGCAAGGGATGCATACTGCCTCAATTTATTCATATTCCTTGGAGTGATATTAAACTTCTTAACAACCTCACCAACAGCGCTATTCTTACCCCTGATAGTGATGGTTGCCTCGCCTATTTCAACATTGTTCGAATATATAATATCGTATTGATATTGGTTAACACCATGGACAGTAACATAAGGGGTTATTTCGCCGCCTGTATATTCATACTCGGTGCCTTCAACCGTTATATCACAGTTGGCAATATCGATAGGTGTTATTTCATATTCCTTAACAACAGTTCCGCTATAGTTATCAACACCTGTGATTTCCACACGAACCTTGCCTACTAAGCTGGTATCTCCGTAATAGTCAACCAAATAATCCTGATACATAACCAAGCCATCGATTATAACATTAGGCAATTTGGTATTTCCATCATACTCTACTTCATAATATTCAAGTTCAATAGGCAGGGTGGAAATATCCCGTTTAGCGATCATAATTGTTTCGGATATGCTGCCCACATAATTTCCGATTCCGCTGACCTGAACCCATCCATAGCCTGAACTGATATTAGGCCCGTATGACACAACATAATCCTTACCCTCGGTGAGTCCCTCAAGTCGAACACTCGGCTTATGCTGTTCGCCTGAATATACACAAGGACCATCGCCGCAGATATTACATTCGCCAATTATAAGGTTACCTCTCAAGGCCTCAATATTGGCTCCGGTTATATAGAAGGTTTTTATAATGCTTCCTTTGTAATTGCCAATACCTTTAATCGTAATGGTTGCAGTTCCTTGATTTATGTTATTTGCATATTCAACGGTATAATCTTCACCGAATGTTGCGCTGCCGGTCATCCAATAAACAACAGGTTCAATCGGTTCTCCGGTATACACAGCTATGTCTTGTATTATATAAGCCTCAAACTGCGCTATATCCGTCTGTGTTATTTCAAAGGTTCTGACAATGGTGCCCTTATAGTTGCCTATACCATTTACTGTGACAGTTGCTGTTCCAACATTTATATTGTTTTCCCAGGTTATTCTATAATCATCAAAATAGGTTAAGCCATCAAGCTCCACCATTGGATAGTGGCCGCCTGGTTCATACTCTATCGTTTCATAGGGCAGTTTGCATTCCATATTGGAAATGTCGCACTGTTCAATGATAAAGTATAAGGTCTTGTAACCCCAATATTTTCCTATTCCGGTAACCTCAACTCTCACTTCACCGAGTAAGGTATTAGCACCATAGCTAACGGTAAAGTCAACGCCTTCAGTTAGTCCCTCGGCAGTAACCTTTGGCTCTTTAGGTGTTCCATCATACTGGGTGGTTTCATATTCAAGAGAAAAATCAATATTCGCAACATTTATTTGAGTTATAGAAAATGCAACCTTTTTAATACCGCCCCATTTGCCAATACCTCTGATTATAACAGCCGCACTTCCGATTTCAACATTGTTTTCATAGCCTAAAACAACATAATCAACACCCTCGGTAAGCTCGGTGTCACCAAACATAACCTTTTCTACCTTAGGCTTAATCTCCTTGCCTGTGTATTCGGTATTAAAATATTCAATCTCAACATCAGTGTTCAAAATATTATGGGGCTCAAACCTTCTTGATTTATCTCCGCATGTTTTACATGTGAAAGCATAACAGAGTAAATCCTCATCATATATTTGCTCGAAATCGTGACCATCTTGGCAAACAAATTCCTCAATAGCCTTTATGCGCTCTTTGGCTATTCCTGCCTCGATAGCCTTATTATAAATATAGCTTCCTTCATCGCAATAAATACTATAGTTCTCATTTGGCCAAGCGAGCATTTGGAATATATGTTCGATTGTCTCTTGGTTGCTGATGACTCCGATTTGTGTTACGCTGCTTGGAATTATAACACTTGCGAGTAAATCGCAACCGATAAAAGCATTACCACCTATTCTTTCGGTGCCTTCGGGGATTGTTACATGGGTAAGCTTCACGCAGTTCTCAAAAGCATTTCCTTCAAGGAATATCAAACTTTCGGGGAGTGTTATCTTCTCCAAATTTTCAAGATTTGAAAAGGCATATTGATCAATGTACTCTATGCCTTCGGGAACGGTATAGCTTGTCGCATCGGTTAAAACCTTCACGATTTCGTTCTTATTTCTCAAAGCACCGTTTTCAACATAGTATGTTCCGCCTTCTTCGGCAGTTATCTTCTCTAAAACTATATCTCCAAACGGACCGCTCAATATTTGCTTAACCGATTTTGGAATATGAATTTCGGTTACCTTTGTTCCCGAACAAACGAACTGACCCATAAACTCGCAAGAGGTGGAAATGTTAAACTCTTTAAGGTTTCTCGCTCTTGCAAAAGCCCAATAGCCGATATAATTTACTGTGTTGGGCATAATAATCTTTTCAATGCTTTCACAGTCGGCAAAGGCTTTGTTTATTATAGTTTCAACACCATCAGGAATGGTAAAGGTTGGCGATTCTTTCGTTGCAGGGCATAATAAGAGCGCTTTCATATCGGCGGTGTATAAAACCCCGTCAACCACCTTAATATAAGGGTTATTTTCGGCAACATTTATGGTTTTAAGATTATAGCAAAAATCAGGAAGCTGAGTTGCACCGCTACCGGCTGTTCCTAAATGCTCATAATCAAATTTTATTGTTGAAGGCAGATTTATGGTGGTAAGATTTCGGCACAAATAAACCGAGGTCCACCACATAGTAGTAATACCTTCGCTTATGGTAAGTGTTTCAAGGGTTTCAACCTCATAGAAAGCCTTGCTGTCAATAAGTGTTACAGGATATCCCTCGCTTGTTTGCGCAGGCACTGTTACATGAGCGGATGTGCCGCTATACTTGGTTAGTGCGGCAATACCATCAACTATACTATAAGTGAAATCGCCTTCGGTAACAGTTCCGTTATATTCCATTCTATCAATATAATAATCTGAAATGGGATATGTATTTTTAAACTCCTCGGTTTCAAACTTTGCCTCGTTTGTATGGTTCAAAAAGTCCTTGCTACCCTTTAAATAATAGTCGGTTTTTGCAGAAACTCCTTGCGTTACGCTTTCATCCCAGGTGGAATCAAGATAATAATAGTAATCGCCAATTTTCGCTATATTCCAAGCGTGGTTCGGCTTATCGTTTTCATCGCTTGGGTGCGAATTTGCATCTCCCCAGCCTGTTATAACTCGGCTATCGATGCCACTCATTTCTGCCATTCGGTAGAATAGCACCGCATAGCCCTCACAAACTGCGGTTTTATTTATAAGAGCCGCATAGGCTGAGAATTTAAGCTTATAGCTATCATCCTCAAGGTTGGCATAATCATAGCAAATGTTTGTTGTTATGTAGTTATAAATTTTATCAACCTTTTGCCTTTCGGTTGTTGAAGAATCGAAGGCAAAGCTATCGAGCACTTCCTCAACCTCGCTTGTGAGTTCTTGCTCTTGCTCAAGGGTTGTATAGTAGGAGAAATTATACACAATATGGAAATAGAAATCTATACTGCTTCCATTGTTTTGCTGCCCCACGTCAACGCTCGGCGTTTCCTCATTTTCTCCATACCAAAGCCCTGTCCAAGCATAGCGCAAATAGTCACCCTCGGTGGCATTATCGGTTTCGGCTAATGCCTCTTCGAAAAGACCTGTTAAGATATTATCCAAAAGCCCATCCGTAAACGAATCGGTTGTGAGGGTATAGTAAACCTCAAACCTCGAAGAGCGCAGCTCCATATTATCTCTTATCGACTGCGCCGCAGTATCTATCGAGTTTGTGTATAAGCTTTCATCTATTCCGCCCGATAAATATGTGTTTGCCTCTATCGGCGAAACCTCAAAATCAACACTTACAGGTTCACCGACACCCTCCCCATAATATACGGGATTCTCAACCTCTTCAACGCTGTAGGTGTTAACACGGTAAACTCCTGTGCCTTGTGCAAATACAACGCTTGCATTAGTAAAAATGGTTGCAATGCATAATACAACTGCCAAGACCTTTAAAAATCTTTTATTCATAGCGTTTCCCCTTTTCTGAAAAGATAAAACTTGCCACATAATGCATATTACCAATTATATTATACCACTATATAAAGCCTTTGTCAAAAGGCGAAAAGTAACCCTCGACAAGCAAAAAACTTGCCGAGGGTTTGTTTCATTTCTTATAGCTTACCTATTTTTTCGAGTTGTGCTTTTATTTCAATATTTTGAGGGCAAATTTTCTCGCATTTGCCGCATTTTATGCAATCGGTTGCCGCTGCTCTACCATTCGGGAAAGAAGCCTTCGCTTCTTCAGCGGTTGCCCTCGCTAACAGATAATTATTATAACACGCAAAAAGTTCGCTGATAGGAATATTTTTCGGGCAAACCTCGGCGCAGTAATTACATTTAGTGCAGGGAATTTGCCTTGATAATCGAATTATTTCTCGTGCTTGGTCGGTCGCTTCGAGTTCTTCCTTTTTTAAAGGAACAAAACTATCGAAGGTGTTTATATTATCCCTTATCATATCGATATTTCCCATTCCCGAAAGCACCATAAAAACCTCTGGATAGCTTGCGGCATAGCGAAGTGCATAAGAGGCATAACTGCCGCCGAGTTCATCAAAAAGTTTTGCCGCCTTATCGGGCAAATTAACAAGTGCTCCGCCCTTAACGGGCTCCATAACAATTACCTTTTTTCCGTGCTTCACGGCAACATCATAACAAGCCTTGCTTTGCACACCCGGGTCATCAAAATCGAGATAATTTATTTGCAGCTGAACAGCCTCAATAAAGGGTTGCTCCGTAAGTATCATATCAAGAATATCAGCGGTATCGTGGAACGACATTGCGATATGCTTTATCTTGCCCTGCTCCTTTAAGCCTTTGATAATTTCAAAGGTATTGCACTCTTTGTGCTTTGGATATGCAGTCCTTGTCATACAATGGAATAAATAGAAATCGAAATACTCAACTCCGCAAAGTTTTAACTGACTTTCAAAAAGCGGAACAATATCCTCTTCTTTCTCAAAATACCAGTCGGATAGCTTATTGGCAAGAACATAATCTTCACGGTTATATCGTGCAACAAGGCAATCCCTAATGGCAGTTTCACTTTTTCCGTCAATATATCCGTGTGCGGTATCGAAGTAATTAAACCCTGCCGCAATAAATTCATCTATCATTCGGTTAAATTCGGCATAATCAACCTTATCATCAATCATTTTAAGACGCATACAGCCGAAGCCTAAATTTTTCTTCACCTTCTCAAAAGCCACTAAAATCAGCTCCTTTATACCGATTTTATCATATATGCGAAGATGTTGCAATAAAAAAAATGGTTAGTATAAATATAATTTTGAGGGCAAAGTTGGTAACCTTTTACTTTTTTGCCTATGTGTTCAAACCCCTACATATTATTTATATTTCGTCGGCAAAGCCGACACCGAAACTTTTATCTCTTATCTATTATCTTTTATCTGGAAAAGTCGTTTATATTTTTTAGAGAATAGATAAGAGAGAAGAGATAATAGATAAAAGCACAAAAAGAAAAAGCCGCCTTACAGCGACTTTTCTTTTTGGCAGGGGTAGAAGGACTCGAACCCTCACAAACGGTTTTGGAGACCGGTGTGCTACCATTGACACCATACCCCTATATTTAATTTGCAATGCTCAGTGCGTGGGTTTTATGCTGCTCCGTTTTTCTTCTTTTTTACTATAAAGAAAAAAATATACTTATTTGGTGGACCAGCAGGGACTCGAACCCCGGACCAACCGGTTATGAGCCGGTTGCTCTAACCAACTGAGCTACTGGTCCAAATAAGCAAAAATTATTATACCATAAATAAACATTTTGTCAATAGAAAAAATGAAAGTTTTTTAATTTTTATCCGTTGATATTTAAACCCCTTTTTATTCAATTTGATGGCTTGACTTTTTTGATTTTAAAGTATATAATACAAATGTGCTTTGCATAACTGACG
Source organism: Clostridia bacterium (assembly GCA_017439845.1). Lineage (GTDB taxonomy): Bacteria > Bacillota > Clostridia > Oscillospirales > Acutalibacteraceae > UBA737. The sequence goes on from JAFSIJ010000038.1 coordinate 22,488, forward strand.
GATTTCGTGGGATTCACCACGGGGGAGTGCAAAGTTCTTTTAGCCGACCGTCTGGGCAAAATCAGTTTTTCTGATTTTGTCCTTTTTTTATTTTTAGGGGGTTTATATTATGGAACACAACAATTGGAAAGGCTTTAAATCAGGCACCTGGCAGGATGAAATAAATGTGCGTGATTTTATTCAGCAAAACTATAAGGAATATAAGGGAGATGCCGCCTTTCTTTCGGGCGCTACCTCAAGAACTACCGCCCTTATGGATAAAGTGAACTCTCTTTTTGCGCTCGAACGCAAAAAGGGTGGAGTTTTAGATGTTGATACCGAAACCGTTTCTTCGTTGACAAGCTATGCCCCCGGATATATAGATAAGGAAAATGAACTCATTTTCGGCATGCAAACCGATGCACCCTTGAAGCGTGGCGTTAACCCCTTTGGCGGTATCCGAATGGCAAGGCAGGCCTGCGCCGCTTATGGTTATCGCTTAAGCGATACTGTTGAGGATGAATTCCGCTTCCGCACAACACATAACGATGGCGTTTTCAGAGCATACACCGAGGAAATGCGCCTTGCAAGAAAGAGCCACGTTATAACCGGTCTTCCCGATGCCTATGGCCGAGGAAGAATTATCGGAGACTATCGCCGAGTTGCCCTCTATGGAATTGACCACTTAATCAGCGAAAAGAAAAAGGATAAGGCGGCTCTTGCCGAAAAAGCCTTCACTGCTGATAATGTTCGCCTTTCGGAAGAATTATTCCAGCAAATAACCTTTCTCGGTTTTCTTAAAGAAATGGCTGCTATGTATGGCTTTGATATAAGTGAGCCTGCCGCTAATGCTAAAGAGGCTATCCAGTGGACCTATTTTGCATACCTTGCCGCAATCAAGGAGCAAAATGGAGCTGCTATGTCGCTCGGCAGAGTTAGCACCTTCCTCGATATTTATATCGAGCGCGATATAGAAAACGGACTCCTCACCGAAGAGGGCGCGCAAGAGCTTATGGATGACTTTGTTATGAAGCTCCGTATCGCTCGCCATCTTCGCACCCCCGAATATAACGAGCTTTTCGGCGGTGACCCGATGTGGATAACCGAAGCAGTTGGCGGTATGGGTGAGGATGGAAGAACTCTCGTTACTAAAAACAGCTTCCGTATGCTCAATACCCTGTATACCTTAGGCGAATCCTCCGAGCCGAACCTTACTGTTTTATGGTCAGCTTCATTGCCCGAAAACTTTAAAAAGTTTTGCGCAAAGGTTTCGGCTGATACCGATTCCATACAATATGAGAATGATGATATTATGCGCCCGCACCACGGGGATGACTATGCTATCGCCTGCTGTGTTTCGGCTATGTCGGTTGGCAAGCAGATGCAGTTCTTCGGCGCCCGTTGCAATTTAGCAAAGCTCCTACTTATAGCAATTAACGGTGGCTTTGATACCACAAGCGGCATCCATATAGGCCCCCAAATGCCAATTTTAGATGGTGATAAGCTCGATTTTAATACTGTTATGGAAAGATACAACATCTATATCGAGTGGCTCGCAAAGCTATACGTTAATACAATGAATGTTATCCACTATATGCACGATAAATATGCATACGAAAAAACACAGATGGCTCTTCACGATACCGAGGTTGAGCGCCTTATGGCATTCGGTGTTGCAGGCTTCTCGGTTGTTGCCGATTCTTTAAGCGCCATTAAATATGCGAACGTTAAGCCTGTTAAAGATGAGCTTGGATATATAACCGAGTTTAAAACAGAAGGGAATTTCCCAAAATACGGAAATGATGATGACCGCGTTGATTTTATCGCTCGCGACCTTGCTCATAAAGTAATCACCGAGCTTCGCAAGACTCCAACATATAGAAACGCTATTCACACCCTTTCGGTGCTCACCATAACTTCAAATGTTATGTATGGAAAGCATACCGGTGCAACCCCTGATGGCAGAGCGGCAGGAACCCCCTTTGCCCCCGGCGCTAACCCGATGCATAACCGAGAGGAAAACGGTGCATTGGCTTCGCTTAACTCGGTTGCAAAAATCAGCTATGAGGACTGCCGAGACGGTATTTCAAACACCTTCTCCATAACCCCTGATGCACTCGGCAAAACCGAGGATGAGAGAACAAATAACCTTGTTTCAATTCTTGATGGATATTTTGCTAAAAAGGCTCATCACATAAATGTTAATGTTCTTAACCGAGAAACACTGATAAAGGCTTATGAAAACCCCGAGGACTATCCAAATCTCACAATAAGAGTTTCGGGATATGCAGTGAACTTCAACAAGCTTTCCCGCGAGCAACAGCGCGAGGTTATAAGCCGCACCTTCCACGAAGCGCTATGATAAAGGGTAGAATTCATTCGTTTCAAAGCCTTGGCACGCTTGATGGACCGGGCGTTCGATTTGTGGCATTCTTTCAGGGGTGTAATCTTCGTTGCAAATGCTGTCATAACCCTGATACCTGGGATATGACCGAGGGAAATGAATATTCGGCAAGCGAGGTTATAGAAAAGGCCTTACGCTTCCGCGAATATTTTGGCAATAAGGGTGGTATGACCCTTTCGGGCGGCGAGCCGCTAATGCAAAGTGATTTTGCCTGCGAAATTTTCCGGCTTGCAAAAGAAAACAATATAAACACCTGCCTTGATACTTCGGGCAGCATACTAAATGACAGTGTTAAAAAATTGCTTAAATTAACCGATATTGTTTTGCTTGATTATAAATACACAAGCGATGAGCAATATATAGAAAATGTTGGTTGCGAAAGGCAAAAGGTTGATGCCTTTCTCTCATATTTAAACGAGCAAAAAATACCAACTGTTATAAGGCAGGTTATTATCCCCACGCTTAACGATAATGCCGAAAATATTAAGCGGTTAATCGAGCTAAAACGAACAAACTCTTGCATAGAAAAAATTGAGCTTTTGCCCTTCCGCAAAATTTGTGAGAGCAAATATGGAAATATGGGAATCCCCTTCCCCTTTGCCCATATTGATACCCCGAGCAAAGAAAAGATGGAAGAGTTAAATGGAATGATAAAAGAGCCGTGAAAACGGCTCTTTTTCTATTTCAAATATTCGTTTAAAAAGTTTAACACTTTCTTTTTATCTGCCGACCATAAGGGTGCCACTAAATCCCTCTTTGCTCCATCGCCTGTTATTCGGTGAACGACTATATCCTTAGGCAAGACTTCAAGGCAAGCCTTTAATATTTTTGCATATTCTTCTAATTTTAAGCAATCGAATTTTCCATCAATATATTCTTTTTCGAGGTCGGTGCCGCGAAGGATATGCAATAGGTGGAATTTCACTCCGTTCGTTCCTGCCGATAGAGCAAATTTCGTTGTGTTAACTGCATCTGAAAGCATTTCATTCGGCAAACCTATTATTATGTGGGTTACAACCTCTAACCCTGCTTCTCTTAACCGCCGAACTGCATCTAAATAGACATCGTTTTCATAGCCGCGGCGGATATATTTTGCGCTTTGCTCGTTGGAGGTTTGAAAACCGAGCTCAATGCTAACAGGCTTTATTTTATTCATCTCACAAAGCAGCTCTATCGTTTCATCACTCAAACAATCGGGCCTTGTTCCAATGGAAAGCCCGACTATATAGTCGGGTTCTATCGCTTCATAGTAAAGCTTTTTAAGTCTTTCTATCGGAGCATAGGTGTTGGTGAAGGACTGAAAATATGCGATATATTTTCCGCTCTTAATTTTGCTTTCAACTTTTTCTTTTGCTCTTTCGAGTTGTTCTTTTATATTGTTTCCGCTCTCGGCAAACTCGCCCGAGCCAAGCCCTGAACAAAAGATGCAGCCGCGAGTGTCTATCCTCCCATCCCTGTTAGGACAGGTGAAGCCGCCATCAAGGGATAACTTATAGACCTTACTTCCAAACTTTTCCTTATAATAATCGTTCGCACTTTTATACATATCTTCACCACCCAACAAATTTATTTTAATATTTATGATGCACTTTTTCAAGTTAAACCGATGAATTCCAAAAAACATTTACATTAAATCGGTGGTATGATATAATAAATCAATAACTTAATGCGTGGTGTTTATAGTATGAAAAAAATGTTTTCAGACGCTTCTTGGATTTGGTACACAGAAGCAGTCAGTCCCGATTCTTATGGTGATTTCACGGATAATTTTTACTATAAGGGCGGAAAAGCTGTTTGCCACATTTCATGCGATGGCGATTACACCTTGTTTATTAACGGAAATTTTGTGGCTTCAAATCAATATGGAGATTTTGAGCATTATAAAATTTACGATAGCATTGATATAACGAATTTTCTCAACCTCGGTGAAAATTCTATTCTTATTACTGTTTGGCATTTGGGTATTGCTTCTCAAAAATATAAAACTGCTAAAGCGGGCTTGCTATATCAGATTGATTGCGAATATGATACGCTTGCGAAAAGCAGTGCTGAAACCCTTTCGCGCGAAAACCCTAACTACAAATCGGGTTATAAAAAGATGATTACCTCGCAAATTGGTCAGAGCTTTTTGTTTGATTCAACCAAGGATAGCAACGTTCCCTTTAAAAATAGCGTTGTTGTGGATAAAAACTGCCAAATGTTCCCCCGCCCCATCAGGAAACAGGTGCTACTTGATGAAAAGCCCGGTGTTGTGATAAAAAGCGAGCCCACGCGTTTTCTTTTAGACCTTGGCGAAGAAACCGTTGGCCTCTTCACCTTTAGATTTAATAGCTCTGCCGAGCAAAAAATCACTGTCGCTTGGGGTGAACATATAGTCGATGGTTGTGTTCGCAGAAAAATTCAAAACCGAGATTTCAGCCTTGAATATATCGCAAAAAAGGGCGAAAATAATTTCACAAATTATATGCTTCGCCTTGGTTGCCGATATCTCGAAATCTTTTGCGAAAGCCCGATAGAGCTCGAGTTTGCGGGACTTATACCGCAAATTTATCCGACCACTACGCTACCTAAAAAATTCGCCGATGAAAAGACCCAAAAAATATATGATTTATGCGTTAGATCGCTTAATTTATGTATGATGGAGCATTATGTTGATACCCCTTGGCGAGAGCAAGGCTTATATACCTTTGATTCGAGGAATCAAATGCTTTGCGGTTATAAAGCCTTTGAAGGAATGAACAAGGAATATGCCAGAGCAAATCTATTGCTCATCAGCAAGGATATGCGAGAGGATAATTTGCTCGCTATAACCTATCCTTGCGGCACTGACCTCGCTATTCCCTGCTTTTCTTTATATTATTTTGTTGAAGTTAAAGAATATATCGAACACACGAATGATTTAACATTAGGCTTTGAGGTTTATTATAAGCTTCTCTCCATTTTAGAGGTGTTTATAAAACGCATTAACGGTGGTTTGCTATATTCCTTCAAGGAAAAGAAGTATTGGAATTTTTATGATTGGACCGACTCTATGACCGAGAATATCGGCATAGAAAACACACGAGCCGACCTTATGATAAACTGTCTTTTCGTGAGGGCTCTTGAAAGCTTCAAATTTATATCCGAAAGGCTTGAAAAACCGTTTGATTTCGAAGAAACACTCGAAAAATTGAAGGATAATATAAGGTCCGCCTTTTTCCGCAAAGAAATCGGTTTGTTCTCTCACGTTGCCGATGAGGATATTTTCACTGTTCTCGCAAACTCCCTCGCCATTCTTTGCGGCATTCCAACCAAAGAAGAAAGCCGGGTTATTGCCGAAAAGCTTTTAAGCGGCACCCTTGAAGAATGCAGTTTAAGTATGAAATGCTTTGAATATGATGCGCTTTTATCGGTTGATGAAAAATATCGCAAAGACATCATAGAGGAAATACATAAGAACTATGGAATGATGCTTGATAACGGTGCCACTTCAACCTGGGAAGTGCTTGAAGGGGCAGCCGCCTTTTGCAACTCCGGCAGCCTTTGCCACGGCTGGAGTGCCGTACCGATTTTATATTTATAATAATTAACCGAAAGAATGTGATATAAATGAATTTTGATACAATTAAGTTTCAACGCTTTTTTTCAAAATCTATGTATAAAACATTAAAATTACCTATGGGCGAAATGACCTTCTTAAAGGATTTTATAAATGATAATCGCGGAGATTTATACCCCGTAATTGCAAAAGATAATGAGTGCATTGAAAGGCTTGAAAACAATAGATATAGCGTCCAAAACGGAATGGTTGAACGAATGTTTACCCGTTTTTTCCCATACGCCACCTATGAAATTTCCTTTTGTGAACTGAACGGCAGATGCGGTTTTGTTTTTCATTTAGCCGACCAAAAGGCAGAACTGATATATGGCGAAGATTCTCTTTCGTTTTTTGATGGGGAAAGTGAGCAAAAAGAAGTTCTTAGCAAGCCCCTCACCTGCCAAAACCTTATTGTTTCCTGCCGCCCCGGTGCTTTTGATGTATATTTAACAAAAAATGATACTCCAAAATATTTTTGCACATTCAAATCAAAAGCATTTGCAAATTCCAACGAGAAGAAACTGTTTGACCAAGGTTATGTTTCTTTAATCATTAAAGGAAAAGCGGTAATCAATTCGGTATCATCCTACATAGATTGCGGCATTTCTCAAGCCGATATTCGAGCAATATGCTATGAAAACGGTGAACCCATATTTGAAAACGGAAAAATATATTTCACCGCCTCCGTTCGCATACAAGAGGGCGGCTTCCAAGGAGTGTTTTCCTTAACCCCTTCGTTGAGCAATATTGAATTCACGGGTGCTCTGTTTTTTGATTGCGGTGATGGTTTTTGGCGCAATTATTTGGCAAGTTCCCTATTATATAATCGCAAGACAAAAGAATGGTATCTTTGGACCTCCTCGTTTGAACACAAGCATATTTTGTGCCACGCTTCTTTCAAAGGTGAGCCGCGCTTTGGCGTGAATGTTATTGATGTTACAATGATGGAGCCTGCCGACAACGAGGATGCTACTGCATTTGTCGGATTTAAGGGCGACGAAGACCCTGACTTTTATTATAACGAAGAAACTAAAAAATGGAATATGGCAATTTGCCGTATTCCCCCGCTAACCGGAAAATATCGCTATATGTTTTTTGAGTCTGACAAGCCGTTTAGTGATTATAAATACATTGGTCAAGGATACGAGGGTGCCGAAACGGGTGGCTCCTTTGTGAATATAGAGGGCGAAACGGTTTTCGTTTGCGGAAACAGCTTTGAAAAAAGAGCCAACTATCGAATTTATACAAAAGATGGTATGCACGAAGCAAAATTTGATTTTGATGATGGCGGTTTTCGCGGTTGGGGCACAATAATCCCCGTAAATATGGGAAGCCGCAGGCGCTACTTCTGGCTGACCTTTGACCGCCATAACGGAAGCTCTTATAATTGGAGCTACGGAAATATTTATTGTTTTGAAGCAGAATTGTAAAGAAAAGGCTTGACCTAATCGGTCAAGCCTTGTTTGCTTATATTATTCAACTGTTAAAACAACCTTACCCACATTTTGTCCTTTATAAAGAATATCGTGAGCTGCTTCGGCTTCGGTAATCGGTAAAACCTTATAAATTGTAGGCTTAACCTCGCCGCTTTCTACCTTAGGCCATACATTTTTTACAAGTTCGGCTAAAATTTGCGCTTTTACTTCGGGTGTTCTTGAACGAAGTGTTGAACCGATGATACGAACATTACGAACATAAATATTCTTTAGGTCTATTTCAGTTTTTTGTCCTGCAAGGGCGGCTATCATTATCCAACGAGCGCCATGCTTTAAATAATGGATACATTTGCCCATTATTTCACCACCCAAGCAATCAATAGCAACATCAACAGGATGACCTTTTTCAAGCTCTTCTTTTAGCACTTCGGCAATATCCTCTTTTGTTGTTACAACCACTCTATCGGCCTTCAAATGCTTGATATTATTAGCAATTTCTTCGGTTAAAACGGTGGTAATTACTCTGATACCAAACGCTTTAGCCATAGGTATAATTACACTTGCAAGACCAGATGCTCCTGCGTTCATAAGAAGTGTATCACCCGATTTAATATTACCCTCAATAAAAAGATTAAGATATGCAGTAGCGAATGCTTCGGGAATAGCTGCCGCCTCTACCATAGAACAATTTTTTGGGATGGGCATAAGCATATCATACTTAACATTTGCATATTCGGCATAACCGCCACCGCCGAGCAAAGCACAAACCTTATCGCCAATTTTAAAGTTTGATTTTTCCTTTGCTCCATTGGCAATTTCTACTATTGTTCCTGCAATTTCAAGGCCCATCCATGAAGGTGCCCCGGGAGGTGGTGGATAATCTCCTTCCCTTTGCATTAAATCGGCTCTGTTTAAAGCCGCCGCCTCAATTTTCACAAGACAATCGTCATTGCCTAAAATTGGGTTTGGAACATCATCCCATCTTAAAGATTTGTCATCATTTACAAGTATTGCTTTCATAAACGCCCTTCTCTCTTATTGCTTTTTACGACAACCATCTATCTGTATATTTTGTCCTGAGATATATCCTGCTTCTTCACTTGCTAAAAAGCAAATAAGGTCTGCGTTTTCTCTTCCTGTTCCTGTTCTTCCCATAAATGAAAGGCCACTCGGTTCTGAAAAATCTATATCTCGGTTATCGGCAGGACTAACACTACCGGGAGAAACTGCGTTAACGGTAATTCCAAACTGTGCAACCTCTTTTGCAAGAGCTTTTGTAAAAGATATGACCGCACCTTTAGTTGCTGAGTATGGAGTCATGGTAGCATTTCCGTATACTCCTGCAACTGATGCAACATTAATTATTCTACCGTAGTTATTTTCTATCATTTTGTTTATTACTGCTTTAGTAAAATATACGGTACCCATAATATTTATATTGATGAATTTCTTCCAGATATCAATATCGGTTTCAACGAATGAAGAAAATTGACGCCAAAGTGCCGCATTATTTATTAAGATATCAATTTTGCCAAA
>JAFSIJ010000039.1 GCA_017439845.1 Clostridia bacterium
AAATGCTATTTGCAAATTGAATCCGCCTGTATAGGCATCGGCATCGATTACCTCTCCTGCAAAATATAAATTTTTAATAAGCTTTGATTCCATCGTTGATGGATTTATTTCCTTAACTGAAATTCCACCTCGGGTTATTATTGCTTCCTCGATAGGTCTTGTGCCTACTATATGAAGTGTTAAACCCTTTAAAACTCCAACGAGATTTTGCCTTTGCTCTTTGGTTATACTGTTAACCTTTGCTCTCGGCTCAATGCCCGAAAGCTTAACGACAACAGGTATCAAGTTCTTAGGCAGCAACGCATCAAGCGAATTTATAAAATCGCAATTAAGCCGCTCACTAAAATCCGAAAGCACTCTTTTTTCAAGCTGTTCAACGCTCAGCGCAGGCTTTAAATCAATTTTGGCGATATATTCTTTTTTACCGATATGGCGAAGATGCGCCGATGCGCTTAGCACCAACGGTCCCGATATGCCAAAGTGGGTGAAAAGCATTTCGCCCATTTCCGAAAAAACAGGTTTCTTTTTATCTTTTTCAAAAACCGAAAAAGTCACATTTTTAAGCGATAAGCCCGAGAGCTTTTCACAAAAGCCTTCGTGAATGGTTAGCGGAACGAGAGCAGGCTTTATATCGGTTATCGTATGCCCAAGCTTTTCAGCCATAGCATATCCATCACCCGTTGAGCCTGTTAGAGGATAAGATTTTCCACCCGTTGCGAGAATAACCGCATCGCAACCGATTACATCCCCGCTCGATAACAAAACGCCCGAAACCGCACCATTCTCTATAAGAATTTCTTTGGCGGTTCCCTCTATAATTTTAGCGTTTCTTTTCGCCGCGCGATGTAAAGCATCAACAATGTCCACCGCTTTATCTGAAACAGGAAAAACTCTGTTGCCACGCTCGGTTTTAAGGGGAACTCCGTTTTGCTCGAAAAAATGCATTGTATCCTTGGAATTGAAGGCTGAAAAGGCAGAATATAGGAATTTTCCGTTACCGGGCACATTAGCAATAAGGCTGTTTTCATCACAGTTATTGGTGACATTACATCTACCCTTACCCGTTATCATAACCTTTCTTGCAACTCGGTTATTTTTTTCAATAATTATAGCATTTGAAGCTTCAAGCTGTGCCGCCGCCATAAGCCCTGCGGCGCCCCCGCCGATTATAACAACCCTTCGCATTTTTTCACCCCAATTCAATTACTTATTTTACTATATAATCGCAAAAAAGTAAACACTTTTAATTGACTAATATATTCGCTTGTGCTAATATTATGTTGATTTGTAATTATTGGAAGTGTTGTCAGTATGAAATCGAACAAAACTCTTATTTTAGGTCTTTTATGCAGCCTTGTATATTTTTCGAGTTATGTTACTCGAATTAACTATGCGGCGGCTCTCGCCGAAATAGTTAATGACCTGAATATTTCAAAGCAGATTGCAAGTATTGCTGTTACGGGTAGCTTTATCACCTATGGAATCGGCCAAATCATAAGCGGTTTTCTCGGTGATAAATTCAAGCCGCGAAAGCTTATCACCTTTGGGCTTATCCTCACAGCGCTTATAAATCTCGCGGTGGCATTTCTCCCGAGTATCACCTGGATAAATGTTCTATGGTGCTTCAACGGATTTTTCCAATCACTGCTTTGGCCTCCCCTTGTTAGACTTATGAGCGAAAATATGAACGATAAGGAATATTCCCGTTATGTTCTGTGGGTTTCTTCCGCTTCCTCGATTGCAACTATTTTAGTTTATATTATGGTTCCGTTTGCAATAAACATTTCAGGTTGGCGCCTTTCATTCATAATTTCAGCCGCAATTGGTTTATTAGTTGCGCTTTTATGGATAGTCGGCACCTTAAATGTAAAGGAAGGGACTTCCAAAGCTACTGTGACCGAAGAAAAATCGGGAGGGCTTGGAAAAGAACTGCTTTTATTATTAGCACCTATTATGTTTGTTATAGTTCTTCAGGGCATCCTTCGAGATGGAATTCACACCTGGCTTCCAACCTATATTAACGAAGTGTTTAATATCGGCGTTTCCTCCTCAATTCTCTCGGCTGTTATTCTTCCGATTTTCGCCATATCCACGTTTGCTATTTCCAACGCACTTTACAGTAAAATTAAAAGCGAAATCAAAACGAGCGCTATTTTCTTCTCGATATCATTCTTTGCTTGTATTGTAATCTCGGCGCTATTCTCAAAGAGCTTTCCTGTTTGTATGGTTATGATGGCAATTGTATCGGGCTGTATGCATGGATGCAACCTGATGCTAATTGGTCAAACGCCGATGCGCTTTACTAAATTTGGCAATGTTTCAACCGTTTCGGGAATTCTAAATTCCTTCACCTATGTTGGCTCGGCAATTTCGGCATATGGTTTTGCCGCTCTCGCCGATAACTTCGGTTGGAGAATAACAACTATGAGTTGGGTAGCAATATGCTTTGTAGCCGCTTTGATTTGCTTCCTAATGATAAAAAAATGGAAAAACTTTTGCAAATAAAATGCAAGCGAGGTCATATGACCTCGCTTATATTTTTACTATCTTTGCGCGGAGAATCTCGGCTTCCCATTCCGAATGGCTGACCATCACCAAGGTTTTATCCTTTGTGTTTTCGTTAATTATTTGCGCAATTTTTTCTATGTTTTCTCTATCAATACCGTTAAATGCTTCATCGAGAATTAGAATATCAAAATCTCGGCTCAGCGCTCTTATAATCGCTATTCTTCGTTTCATTCCGCCCGAGAGACTTCTTGGATATTTATCCTTATATTCATATAGTGAAAAGGCTTTCAGCAGCTCCTCGCACTTTTTTTCATCACCATTCACTGCCGAAATATTTTCAATAACAGTTTTAAAGGGCAATAATCGGTCCTCTTGAAAAACAACCGAAAGCTTTCCGCCTATAATTATTTGGCCGCTTTGCGCTTTCTCAAGCTCACAAATTAAGCGAAGTATAGTTGTTTTTCCGCTTCCGCTCTCGCCGAAAAGACAAGCCCTCTCCCCTTTTTGCAATGAGAGATTAAAGTTATCGAGCACCTTTTTTTCTCCGTAAGAAAAGCTTACATTACTCATATTTATCATAAGTAAACCTCCTTACTGTTTTCTTTATCAAGGTTTCGAGTAGCAACGAAAGGATAACAACAACCGCAGTTACTGCAAAAACAGTTGGTGTTTCGAGATAGACCTTTGCATCGGCAAGGTTGCCGCCGAGTGAATTTATCGGCTTACAGATAACCTCCGCCGCCACACCTGCTTTCCAGGCAAGGCCGAGCGCAGTCATACAAGCTGAAATAAAGGAAGGCACTATGAGCGGAATTCTTATTCTCGCAGTTATTTCCTTTTCACCGAGTCCATAAACCTTTCCCATTTCAATCAGCTTCTTATCGGCATTTAAAATACCGCTCTGGGCATTATCCCAAACTATTGGTAGAACCATTAAAAAGCTTATAAAAACGGGCACTAAATCGGTTTTTATCCAAACAAACGCGAGGATGATAAATGATGCCACGGGCACTGCACGAGCGAGTCGCAAAATAGGTGAAGCGAGCGACTCAAAGACTGCAAATCTAACCGAAAGCACCGCTCCGATAACGCCAAAAATAACGCCTAATATAAATCCCGAAATTATACGAGCAAGTGAGCTTACTACCGCAAGATAAAACTTGCCCTGCCCTAAAAGTGAGAAAAGCGTTGTTAATGTCTTTATGGGTGACGGTATTAAAATTTCAAGACCTACCGCCATCGAGATAAGTTGCCAAACGGCAACCCAGAAGGCTGCCGTGAGGATATATTTAATAAGCTTATTTTTCATAATAGAAATCATCAGCAGGAACTGCTCCGCCAACGCTCTTTGGATTTGCTTTATAAAGGAAATCGAGATATGCCGAAAGGTCGGTCTTCATTTCCTTTCCTGTCTCAAAAACAATATTGCAGAAAGGAATTGCTTTTTTAGCGATAGGAGCTGCGGCAACAATACCATATTCAGCGCAAAGTCCTGCTATTTCATCACTCGCTTCGTTCACGGTCTTAACCGAAGCCTCATAATCCTTCAAGAAAGCCTCAACTGCTTGCGGGTTTTGCTCGATATATTCATTTCTTGCAATTATACATCCCATAACAAGCTTGGTATCAGATACTGCTTCCCACTCTTTATTAAGGTCGATAACTACCTTAGCATCCGCATTCTTAACGGTTATAGTGGTTGCAACAGACTGAGGAGCTATAACGATAGCCTTTTCATTCTTTGCAACAACCTGAACAAGCTCGGCGGGCTGCGAAACAAAGTTAATAGTTACATCCTCGCCTGCTTTGAGTCCGTTTTTCTCCAAGATATAGTTGGTTATATATTCGGGGTTTGCGCCTTGACCTGTTGTATAAACAGTTTTGCCCTTAAGGTCGGAAATTTTTGTAATTTCCTCGCCCTTGGTAACAACCGAGAGGGTTCCCAAAGTATTAACCGCAAGCACCTTAATTCCGCCATTGGTTTTAGCATAAAGAGTAGAGGCCAAGTTGGTTGCAACTGCGGCGATATCGGCTTCACCCTTAACAACCTTTGCCACTATCTCATCATTTGCGGCAACGGTTGAAATATTATAATCAAGTGTTCCCTTGCCTTCCTTTGCATCCTTCATAAGTGGAACAAGACCCATACCGGTAGGTCCGTTAAGGGCATACACATTTGCCTTAACCTGACTCAAATCAACGCTTTCAGGCTCGCCGCAAGCGGCAAGACCAAGAACTAACATTAAGCACAATATTAAACTAACAAATTTTTTCATAATCATTCACCCTTATGATATTATTTTCTTTGGCAATAATTCCTTTGCTTTCGAGTTCCTCGATGCTGCGATAAAAACTTGTTCTCCCTATCCCTAAGCTCTTTGCAAGAAAAGAGATGTTTTCAGGAAGAGAAAGCTGTCCGCCCTCATCCGCAGTTTCAATAAGATATTTTAAAACCTTATCCCTCGCGCTCGAGCAAGAAATTATGCCAAGTTTTTTATTTAGGAAGCGCACTCGTTCGGACAAAAAAGTGATATAGTTAATAGCAGTTTTTGGGAAACGCTCAAAGATGCTTTTAAGCGTTTGCTCACTGACAAACTGAATAACGCAGTCACTTTCAGCCGCCAAGGTGCTGACATAAGACTTTTCTTCTCCAAAAAGAGCCGCAACGCCAAAACTCATACCATCACTGAAGGTTTTTATAACTATACCATTTTTATTATTGGTAATCGCCCTAACCTTGCCCTTGATAATATAGCCTATGGCATTATAAAAATTCTTTTCGGAATATATAATTTCACCCTTTGAAAAGTGTTTAGGCTCTTCAAAACAGTTTATAACCGAAGAAATTTCATCCTCGCTTAATCCTTTTAGAAGAAAGAAATCTTTATAGTCCTTCATAGCCACTCCTAAAATGTGTTCCATTTGGAACACTTTTTCTATATTATACCATATTTTATGAATTTGTCAATATGCTTGATAAAATTAAATAACGGGTTCTCATCCCTGATTATAAAATAAAACAACCCCCAACTTTGTGGGGGTTGTTTTATTTGGTGACCCGGACGGGATTCGAACCCGTGTTACCGCCGTGAAAGGGCGGTGTCTTAGGCCTCTTGACCACCGGGCCATTATGGTGGCTGTAATTGGATTTGAACCAATGACACTGCGGGTATGAACCGCATGCTCTAGCCAACTGAGCTATACAGCCAAATGCTATACACTGTTTTCACAGCGACTAGTGTATTATATCTTAATATGCGAATTTTGTCAATAGAAATTTTCAAAATATTGTAAAAAATATTTTGCTCATAAATATCTATATTATACTTTTAAACATCCCGAACGCTGTTTTGCGTTCGGGATATCCTTTTTAGAAATATTTATTGCACAAATATTTTGAAAGCTCGCCGATAGGAACGATTAAGAAAGCGAGGGCTAATGCTACAATAAACTTGGAGAAAGATATTATAGTGAGCCCGAAAACAAATCCTGCCGGTGTGAACACAAGGAACAAAATGATAAACGCAGAAAGCAATGAGGACAAGTTCATAAACTTATTAGAGAATATCGTTTTGCTTACTATACTTGCGTTTCGCTTATAGTTAAATGAATTAAATATTTGTGTGAGTCCAAGTGTCAAGAAGGCCATTGTCATAGCAACTGCTTTTCCGCCTGCAAGACCTATTCCATAAGAAATGAGGGTTGAAGCAGTCATAACCAGAGTCATAACTATAAGGTTAATAATTGCTCTTGGATCGAACAGTCTACTGATAAACGATGCATTCTTCTTATTCATAACATAGTTATCCGCCTGCTCCATACTGATTGCAAGCGCGGGGGCGGAATCGGTTAGAAGATTTATCCATAAAATTTGAACTGCGCTTATCGGCAAGCCACCGAATATAATCATACCCAAAACAACCGATATAAGCTCGGCGAAATTACAGCTTATCAGATAATGGAAGGACTTCTTTATATTATTCACAAGTCCTCTACTCTCTCTGATAGCGCAAACAAGAGAGCCAAAGTGATTATTAGTTATAATAACATCGGCGTTTCCTCTTGCAACATCGTTGCCGAACTTACTCATTGAGCAACCAACGTCGGCAAGAGAAAGCGCATCAGCATCGGCAACACTGTCACCCGTTACGGTTACAATAGCACCTTTGCTTTGCCAAGCCTTAACGATACGGTTTTTATCGCTTGGTGAAACTCTCGCAAAAACAGCATATTTATCTATATTTTCGGCAAGCTCTTCATCGCTTAAATTATTAAGCTCTTCGCCTGTTATTGATAAATCGTTTTCGCCGAGTATTCCGATTTGCTTTGCTATTTCATTTGCAGTTATCAGGTTATCACCCGTTATCATAACGGTTTTAATACCTGCATCCTTACAGTCTGCAATATCGCCCATCGCATCCTTTCGTGGCGGGTCGGCAAGGCCTAAGAGACCAACAAATTTAAGGTCGGTTTCGATATCATCAGGATGGGGGTTTGCCGGCACCTCATCAAGCGGTTTTACTGCTATACACACAATTCGAAGCGCCATATTAGCCATAGCTTCATTAACCTTTAATACCTTTTCGGTATCACAGTTAATGCACTTTGGAACAACCACTTCGGGAGCTCCCTTTATGATAGCGAAAGGTTTTTGGTCTATCATATTTATTGTGGTCATTGTTTTTCTTTCAGAATCAAAGGGAATTTCGGTGAAACGAGGATAAAGCGCCTCGATTTCATCCTTTGAAATACCGTTAAGCTCAAGGCAGGCATTCTCAATAGCAAACTCGGTTGAATCGTTATCGAGTGTTGCGCAAGCGGTTGCGAGCTTAAGAATCGCTCCAACTCCCTCATCAAGCGCATCATTCTTGATATCTATCATTCTGTTGCCATCAAAAATATAGCCGAGCTCCATTTTATTTCTTGTTAGCGTTCCTGTTTTATCACAGCAAATAACAGTTGTTTCGCCCAAGGTTTCAAGCGATTCGGTATCCTTAACAATTATGTTTTCGCACATAATTCTCTGAATACCAACCGCAACAACTGTTGTTGCGATAGCGGGCAAGCTCTCGGGAATTGCCGCAACCGCTAATGCCACCGAATTAACAAGCATTTTAAGTGTCATATTAGCAAAAGGCTTATAATCGAAGTTTTGCGCCATTCCTATAAAGAAAACTATCAAGCAACCTATAAATATAACGGTGTTGATAACATTGCTTATATTATCAAGCTTATTTTGAAGCGGGAGCTTGCTATCCTGCCCTGCTTCGCGCATTATCTCGGTTGTTCTTCCTGCCTCGGTACCAAATCCTATTGCAACAACCACTGCCTTAGCAGTACCATGCGCAACACTTGAGCCCGAATAAACCATATTCTTTCGTTCATTTACGGGGGTTATATCCTCAAAAAGCGCAAAGGCATCCTTTTCGGTTGGGATTTCGCTGCCTGTTAAATTCATTTCATTAAGGCGCAGCTCATTGCTTTCAATAATTCTCGCATCGGCAGATATAAAATCGCCCTCTTCGAGAATTAAAATATCACCCGGAACCAAATCCTCGGATGGTATTATACTCACTATTCCATCTCTGATTACCCTTGAAGATGGGTTTGAATATTTCTTTATATTGTTAAGCGTTTTTTCGCAATGCATAAGCTGATATGCGCTTATGAACAAATTAACAACTATAATACCAATGATTAAAAGCGGAGTATAAAAATCCTTATCCGAATAAAAAAGCGATAACGCAAAGGAAATTAGAGAAATAATAAAAAGCGCAATAACAGTTTTATTCTTAAATTGAGCAGACAGATAATCGGTGAATTTCTTTTCCTTTTTTTCGGTTACGATATTCTTTCCGTATTTCTCTCGGCGAAGCTCAACAACTCCCTTATGGAGTCCCCTTTCCGCATCAACCTCAAATTTTTCTAAAACCGAAGAAATTTCGGTGCTATGCCAAATCATAAAACACTCTCCATTAGTTTAGAATAATAATCCTTCATCTGTTTTGCATCCTCCGCCTGCGTTCCATCCGACTCGCAAATGAACACGGGTGAGCAATCCCTTTTCGCACATATTTCAAGAACAGGCTCAAAATCGGGGCCGAAAACCTTATCTTCAAAGGTGAGATGCTTTTTCTCTCCGCCCGTTGTATACTCAATTTTTGAGAAATGCGAATGGAAACTCTTCATTCGCTCTTCGCCTAATCTATTCTTTATCGCGATAAAAATGTTATCGAAATCAGAATATTCTTTAAGTGAGCCTAAATCTCTTGCGTTAAGATGCCCGAAGTCAATACAAGGAATGAGCCTCTCATCAAGCTCACAAAGACTTAAAACCTCATCCAAGGTGCCAAGTTGATTAACCTTACCCATTGTTTCGGGGCATATATGGATATGACCCAAATTTTCATCATCAAGAGCTTTAAGGGCGAGCTTCATTGTATCAATTGCTAACTCCAAGGCATATTCGCGGCTTATTTTTCCGCAAGAGCCTGTGTGAACAACGATTCTATCGCCACCCATAGCATTAACCGCTCTCGCGCTTGCGAGGATATAGTTTATAGAGTTTAATCTTTTTTCCTCTTCAACTGAGGACATTGAGATATAATATGGCGCGTGAAGTGAAAGAGTTATACCCTTATCTTTTGCTAAAATGCCGAGTTCTTTAGCCTTTTCAGTGCCGATATTGACACCTCTTCCGCATTGATACTCGAACGCATCAAGCCCCATTTTCTCAATATATTCAGGCACTTGAAGACTGCCTTTATATCCCATAGCAGTAAAGCTTATAGAATTACCTGCGGGTCCAAATTTTGCCGCCATACTCACACCTCCGTGTTTTTAAGCTGCCACTTTTTAAAGAGCTTTTTCTCGATGCTTCTGCGAACCCTAAAGCTCCACATTTTTTCTTCCTTAATCGGTGTTAAAAGAATGGTTTTAATGCCGAGCGCATTACCACCCAAAACATCAGTGAAAATCTGGTCGCCAACTATGGCGGCGTTTTTCTTTTTAACCGAAAG
Source organism: Clostridia bacterium (assembly GCA_017439845.1). GTDB lineage: Bacteria > Bacillota > Clostridia > Oscillospirales > Acutalibacteraceae > UBA737. Next base: position 9,528 of record JAFSIJ010000039.1, read on the forward strand.
CGCCCTAATAGCACGAAGATAGCCGAAAGGAAGCGGTTTTAAGCCAAGGCTTATAAAATCTAAATCAATTTTATTTGCAAATGGCTCAACTCTCTTTTTCTTGGAATTTGAAAGAACCATAAGTTTTATTTCGTTTTCCTTCATATAAGAAAGCCACTCCGGAAGCCCATCGGTCAAAACCTGACCATGATGGGTTGAAAGCGTGTTATCAACATCAAGAATCAGCGCTTTGATATTATATTTTTTTAAAAGCTCAACCGAGATATCGGTCACTCTTTCTAATTTTATTTTAGGTTTTAAAATCATTTTCTTTTCTCCAAAGAAAAAAGCGGTTGAAATCACAACCGCTTTTTAGAATGCAAATATTAGCGGAACTTTCTTTTACGAGCAGCTTCCGACTTCTTCTTACGCTTTACAGAGGGCTTCTCATAGTGCTCTCTTTTGCGAACTTCTTGAATAACACCGTCTTTCGCAGTTTGTCTCTTAAAACGGCGAAGAGCGTTATCAAGTGATTCATTCTCTTTAATTCTAACCTGACTCATTATATTCCCTCCCTTAAGCAAAATAGCAAGGGTCTTACTAATTTACAAAGACCATTATACGCGAATTTCAATTTTTAGTCAAGCGATTTTTAACCTGCTTAACCTCTTAAAGCGATTATATTTGCAACGATAGCCAAAACAAAGAAAAGAATTGCGATATACTTTGTCCAACGGGC
>JAFSIJ010000040.1 GCA_017439845.1 Clostridia bacterium
GAGTCTCCTTAAGACGGCTGAAGTTCCAGCGCTTGATAACGCCTGCATAACCCTTACCTTTGGAAGTACCGCGCACGTCTACTGCTTCACCCTCTGCAAAGATGTCAGCCTTGATGATATCGCCAACATTCATGGCGCTTACATCTTCAAAACGGAACTCTCTGAGTACCTTTTTGGGAGCAACGTCACCCTTTGCGAAGTGACCCTTCATTGGGCTGTTTACCTTAGAAGCCTTCATCTCGCCGTAGCCGATTTGAACTGCTTCATAACCATCGTTCTCTTTTGTCTTCTTCTGTGCGATAACACAGGGACCTGCTTCAATAACAGTTACGGGAACGACATTTCCGTTTGCATCAAAAAGCTGGGTCATACCGAGCTTCTTGCCAACGATTCCTTTTTTCATTTTGTTTTTCCTCCTTAGGTTATTGGTTGGTTTTCACCAACATGACCACTGCGTGTATAATCGGTAACTTAAATATATATCTTAATATATTAAAGCTTAATCTCGATTTCTACACCGGCGGGAAGCTCAAGATTTGTCAAAGATTCAACAGTTTTGTTTGAAGGTCTGATAATATCGATGAGCCTTTTGTGTGTCCTCATTTCGAACTGCTCGCGGCTGTCCTTATACTTATGAACAGCACGAAGGATTGTTACGATTTCCTTTTCGGTGGGTAGCGGTACGGGACCTGATACCCTAGCGCCTGTACGTTTAGCGGTTTCCACAATCTTTTCTGCGGACTGGTCTACAAGTGCATGATCGTAACCCTTGATTCGAATTCGGATTTTTTCTTTCACTGCCATGTGAAATTCGCCTCCTTTTGATAGTTGGCGGGCAAAACTTACACCGCGCCGTGTTTTTCTTTTCGGCGCAATATAAAACCGGCAATTGCTGGGGTCACAGACAATTCCGGACAGCGACTAAAGTCGCCGTTGCACACAAGGTCGCAAGTTCAATGTGTGCCTCCATGTTCTTTCGCCCGGTTTAAAATCGGACATACTCCGCAGAAATTTCCCCACTCGAGGTGGGCCACCTCCTGCATCAAAGCATGTAGTGTGACAGTTCTCGAAAATGTCACGGTTTCGCTCGCCGCATTTTTCATACGGCTTTGCTTCATTTTTCGCAAGGTTAAACCTTGCTGAAAGCCTTCTTCTGCGCCGAATAAAAAATCCGCCGGCAGAAACTTAGCATCTGTTAAACTAAAAATTTATTCGAGACGCAGTCGATGAAACGCAGGCATACAAAACGTATTCCTAGTTTCGAGACAAAGTATCGGGAAAATTTTTGTTTAGCAGACGTGACAGCTTCGAGAACTGTCACACTCTACGCCACAATATCGCATAATACTATAGCGTACCTTAGAATACTACCACATTGAAACTCAAAAATCAAGTGTTTTTTTCAATTTTTTTAAAGTTTTTTCGCTTAATTTTTAAACATTAAAGGTGACCACCAATATATAGTGGTCACCCCTGATTTCAAGCACAATTTTTAATTTTTTTCTTTAATAATTCCCTTGAATTTTATACCCATCAGCTTCTCAAACGGCCAATAAATCCATTTTGAGCCCGCAATAAAGCAAACCGCAGCTGTTATTGCGATGAATGCGCAAACCACAAGGACCTCATTCATATTTTTAAAATACTGATAGAACTCTATTTTGCGGAGTAATACGCAAAGCGGTAAGTGGAGAAGAAAAACAGAAAGTGTTCTCTTTCCAACACCCGAAAAGATTGTGTTTCGTTTTGGAGAAACAAGGGCAAAGACAAGAATTAAAAGGAACGCCGCCACATACCATATCGAACGATAGGCAACACCCTCTAAGAAGCTCATCCTCATAGAAGCATAAGATGCCTTTCCCGAGGACATATTAAGCATCCACGGTGTTATATCAAAAGCGAAGTAATACAAAGCGCCGGTGGCAGCTGTTGCGATAATGCCGATAAGAATGTTTTTCTTTTCCTTGAAATTTTCAACCCAATCAGAGCTAAGATAATATCCCACCATAAAGAACGGTAGGAAAACAACCGCTCTCGAGAGACTTGCAACGTGTCCCGCTGTATTATCCTCGCCTATAACTAAACCGAGAGCAAAGGTAAGCGGAATGCAAAACTTTGGATTCAATCTATCAAGTATCGGCACTATTAAAGAGTAGATGATGAGCACCTGTATATACCAAAGTCCGGACTGCGACTGATAAAGACTGAATTTACCTTCATTAATAAAGGTAAATATGATTTGAAAAACAACATAAAGCAGCGTGAAATTAAAAATTTTATCCTTAACAAGCTTTCCATCCTTAACACTGCTCTTGAAAAAGTAACCTGAAACAAAAAGCATTGCAGGCATATGAAATATGTAGCAATATCTATATATGAACTTTATAGAAAAGAATCGAGCCAACGGTGAAATCAAATGGCAAATAACAACCATAAAGATAAGAATGGCTCTATAATTATCAAAAAAGCTATCTCTCGGCAAAAGCTTTGATTTTTCCATTACAAACCTCCAAACATTTTATCGTATACATTTTAACACACCCGTATAATAAAAACAAGTCCTTTCAAAATCACGAAAGGACTCATAGTGTTTTTATTTCTTTATTTTTTCAAGCCTTTTAATCGGAAAACGAAGCAGCGACATCAAAACAACCGCAATAACCGTGTTCGGCAACATATAAAGTCCGTTATAAACTATTGAATATAAGAACGGACTTGCAATTGTCATACCCGCTATCTCGGTTGGCGCTGTTATCATATAAATTGTGATACCGCTTAAGAAGTGGATAAAGAATCTTGCAAGGCAACCGAGCAGGGTTGAAAGCTCGATAGCCCAAGATTTTTCCTTAAAGAAACCGGCAACACCAACTGCACCGTAGGCAAGAACATAGTCAAAAAGAATCGAGGGTAATCCCCATCCAAGACTTCCTGCCACTATACACTTGACAAGACCAAATACCGCACCGCTCAAAATTCCGTATACCGCGCCGTTTCGGTATGCGAGAATGAAAAGCGGAATCATAACAAAATCGATAGAGCCGCCCTGCGCCCCTACCTGAATTTCTACCCAACATAAAGCAACAGACAATGCAACAAGCACAGCGCATTCGCAAATAGTGTAGAGTTGTTTGTTTTTCATTTCACATTTCTCCTTTATTTTTAGTATCTGCAATATATAATACCCTGTGCAAATAAAAGAAGCCGCAGGCAATAAACCTGCGGCAATACTTTTCTTGTATTCTCCTACGGCGGCATTATCCGCATCAGGTTATAGGTCGAAGTCATAGAAAAATTCGGACTCCCTCTCAGCCTGAGTTTCATCAAGCTCCCTTATTGCAAGACAATTATACTACCAAATTTTTAAGTAGTCAAGAGTTTTTAGAACTATTTAATTTCTTGTTCTAAATTCTTGAAATATTCGGTATCGAAAAATTCGGTAATTGTAATATCCAATCCGTCGCAAAGCTTCTTTATGGTTGATATTCCGGGATTTTTACTTTGGTTGTAAAGAATAGACTTCACAGTTGTATAAGGAACACCCGAAAGGCTTGCAAGCTTGCAAAAGTTAATTCCCCTCTTATAACATAGTTCTTCAAATCTTCTCTTAACAGCCTCAGTAATATTCATTGTCTTCACTCCCTACGAGAAACATTTTACTTTTTCCGTAAGAAATGTTTAGACTAAATATTATACCATATTACTATATATAGTCTTTTATGCCCTTTGTTGTCATCATAATAAACTCTTTCGGCGTACAGTTAATTCCTGCGGCTTTTAATGCTTTTAGCATTTCAGCTTCCACCTCACTGACTGTTGTCTTTTCCTTAATTGCAATTTGTTTGATAATTTTTTTGTATTTCATTTAATCACCCCTTTTTCAAATTATACTATATATAGTCTATCGTAATTTGTCGAAACTTGTCTTTTTGAAAAAATTTTATTTATAATTGACAAAAAGGCACTTTGAGTCGTTTAATCAACAAAAAACCATTGACTTTTTGTGCTACATTATATATAATTATTAAGCTGTTTAGTTTATCTTGATATGCAGATGATATTTCAAGAGTAAGCGGAGTAGCAGCGCGGATATATAGGCAAAACAATTTTAAAATATTATGACAATTTAATATCGAGATGTGGCTCAGTTTGGTAGAGCGCTGCGTTCGGGACGCAGAGGCCGCAGGTTCGAATCCTGTCATCTCGACCAAATTTTCAACACCTAACTTTTAGTTGGGTGTTGTTTTTTGAAAAGGTTTGGATTCGAACCTGCGGTTCGTTTCCTCTTGCGGTGCCCGGCGACTCGATGCTGCTGCATCTAGCTTGCCGACCGCGGCGCTTCCTTTTGCTCGTTTCCTCTGCCACTGGCAGCACTCGCAACGTCACCTGTCATCTCGACCATATTTTAAAGCACCCATACAATATGGGTGCTTTTAGCTTTATATCAAAACTGTTGCGGGGAGATAACGGGCTTGCCATCCTTGCCCAAGAGAACGGTCATTCCGCCGCCATATCCTGAGCTGTGATAAACATAGTTAACTCCCGTTTCCTTATCAACCCAAATTTCCATAGAGCCGCAGCCTTGGGAATAAATTTTTTCAAATCTTTTATCTTTAGCCATTTTCTTTTCCTTCCTTTTTAAAAGCCATCATACGTTACGGTCTCGCTCATTGGGCGGAACTGATAATGCATATCTATAGGCTTTGCATCTTCCGATGGGTATCCCATAACGAGCAAAGCGGCAGGCTCAATATTTTCGGGAATATTGAAGCTTTCACGCATTTTTGCCGGGTCGAAATGCATCACCCAACAACTGCCGACCCCCTCATTTTGAGCAGCTAACATCATATATGTTGTTACGATAACCGCATCCACAGGTGAGGAAAGCGCGCCATCGTAAACCCTTTTCCAGCTTTCCTCCTTGTTGTGACAAACAAGCATGGCGGTTGGCGCATTAAAGTGACACTTGGTACAGTTTTTTAACTTCTCTATCGCTTCATCGGTATTGAGCACTAAAATTCGTTGCGGCTGATAGTTGCAGCCCGTTGGAGCCTTATGCCCTGCCTCGAGAATTTTATCTATTACCTCTTGCTTTAAATGTTCGTTCTTAAAGCTTCTAACCGAATAGCGTTCATCAATAAGTTTATTAAAATCCATAAATTATCACCTCTTCTAACGATTATACCATAAAAAGCACCCATTATCAAACGGGTGCTTTCTCTTTATACTTTATTTCTATTTTCATCACTGAAGAATATTTCCGGCTCTTTATCGCTAAGAACGATTCCGCAACCGATAAAGCCTGCCTTTTCACTGAAATCAGGCTTTGAGCCGATAACAGCGAGACCCTTCTGATAGCCATAGGCATCACACTTGCCGCCCTCTTCACAAATTACTGCTTCGTGGGTGTGGCCAAAGAGCGAAAGCTCAGGTCTCATCTCATTATACACAATTTTTGACCATTCTTCGTAAAGGTCCTCATCAATATCATAAGGAGCAGGGAGCTTCATGCCAATGGGATGATGGCTGATTAAAAGCCGATGCTTTATGCCATCCTCCTCATATTCCTTAGCCTTTGCGACCTCTCTTATAAACTCGGTTTGCTTTTCCTTAAAGGGCCTGAAAGCAGGGATGCACGAGCCCTTGGGATAGTCATCAGCGGCATCCTCGCCGCAGTCAAGCACGATGCCCCAAACAGAGCCGACGCGGAATGTGAAATATGGCATTCCATTATCGGTTGGATTATACTTTGCATAATCCTCGCCGAAGGCACCGCGAACATCGTGGTTTCCTCTTGATGCCACAACACACTTTTCGCCCTTTGTTATTTCAGAAGCAAACATCAATTGGCAATAGAAATCTTCCAGCTCGCATTCATAAACATCGCCATTAAATATAAGAAGGTCTAAATCCTCGCCAAAGTATTTGCCTGCCTCGATAACCGATTTTCTGAGTCTATGAGAATCAGCGATATGATAAACATTTATTTTATCACTCTCAATCGGCTTAAAGTTAAAAGAAATCTCAACGGGTTCATCCAAATCAACACCATAATAATTTCTCTTTAAAACGCGGCGGTAAATAACGGTGTATTCCTTTGCTTTATTAAGCTCGCACTGTGGAACGCTAACGATATGCACAGGCACCTTTGAACGCATAACACCGGCTATTTCATCGTGATAAAGTTTTCCGTTCACCTTAACGGAAACGATAGTTTCTCCGTGGGTTGTTACGAAAATTTGATAATCATTTTTAACTGCAAAAACGGTTGGATAGAACCTTAAATCTTTTAATTTCCGGTCACTCATAGCAATACCTCTTTATATCAGTTTTGGAAACTCTTGGGATAGAGGAAAGAAATAACCGTTCCGTTACCCTCAGAGCTTGTGATAACTATACCATATTCCTCGCCATAAAGCAACTGCAATCTTTCGTTTGTGTTTCTAAGACCGAGGTGATGCTCGCCGCTATCAAAATCGGTTATAGCGTTTCTTATTTCAGAAAGTCTTTCGGGCGAAATACCAACACCATCATCCTGAACGGTTACACGAATATTCTCGCCCAAATCCTGAATCATGATGCGGATATTAACCTTTTTGCGCCCCTTTCCAAGAGCGTGGTTAGCTATATTTTCAATAAATGGCTGAATGCTGAGCTTTAGAATATTATACTTCTTAACGCTCTCATCAACCTGCCATTCAACCTTGAAGGTATCGGGCTTTCTTATATCAAGAATTTCAAGGTAAGTCTCGGTGAACATACACTCATCCTCAATTGAGCGGAAAATCTCGTTTATATTCATTGCCGATTTATAAAGCACCGAAAGGTTGTTTATCGCATTTGAAATTCTATTCTTTCGAACATTTAGAGTCTCATAGGCTATCCAATTTATTGCCTCAAGCGTGTTATAAACAAAGTGTGGGCAAATTTGCGATTGAAGAGCGGCTATATGCTGAATCGTTAGCTCTTCAACCTTTTCATCCACCATATTTGACAGCTCGTTGTTTGAAACGGTGAGCTTTCTTATTTTTTGGTTTATATACTGCACCTCATCCAAGCTCTTGGGATCCATTATCGCCATATCACCCGTGGTTGAGAGAATTTCCTCAATCGGCTTATAGGTTATTTTGAAAATAAAATAGGAGATTATGCAGCCGGCAATAATGAATCCGCACATCATAAGCGTTGTCATAAGGGTGTTCGCGCTGTCAAGATTATCATAAATTGAAGCATCAGCAAAGGTTATAACATAAAAATCAAGATTTTCAATTCTTGAAGAGGTTATGATTTTTTTGCTTCCATTAATGCTTTCTATAATGCTTTTTTTAGTATCAAGCCTTGGTTTATAATTATATATTTCTTCGATTTTTTTGTTTATATGGGCAAGCTTTTCCGAAATGATGATATTCCCCTCGGAATCGATTATATATTCCGTTCTCTTCTCGGAATTATTGAGCAATATGTTTTCGGCAAGATACTCGGTGTTGATACCGATATAAACCTCATTTAGATAGGTCTCACTCTCAACATCATCAACAACCATAAATAGCGCGGGGCCCTCTTTGTTCAGGTTTTCATAAAGCATAACACCGCCAAAATTACCATATTCTTTACCCTTTTCGAACTCATTTTTGCTATATCGCTCGGTATGAATAAGGTAATCGGCGGCTATGTTTTTAATACCGATGCTCTCAATTGCGCCAAAGGTTGAGCAAACGGTTTGCATTTCATTTTTAATTGAATAGGTTTGCAAATAATCCTTTTGCGGATTAGTTACATCAACGAAAAAGTTGCGCGCGGAAAAATACATAGCCGATGAAGCTATGTGATATAAAACGTTTTCGGTTACAACGCCTATTTTCAGCGTTTCCTCAGTTTCAAGAATCTCGATTTTTTCCTTTTTTACAATGCCTCTGAACACAGCAAAAAAGGTTATTGCAACCAAGGAAAAAATAAGGAGCATAACCGCTATTAGAATAATATTTTTAAGGAATAATTTTCTGAAACGTCTATTTTCTTTCACCCTGCACCACCGCTGTTATATATTGCTTCGGGGTCATCCCGGTTTCCTTTTTAAACACCTTAAGAAAATAATGCACCGAATTATATCCAAGCAGCTCGGAAACCTCTTCGATGGAATGCTTTCCGCGAATAAGGAATTCCTTTGCCTTTTTCATTCTGAATTTTATAATATAATTTCCAAAGCTTTCGCCTGTTTCATCGTGGAAAATTTTACTCAAATAGGTATGCGAAATATTGAAAATATCGGCAATAGAACGAAGGCTTATACCCTCGGCATAATGCTGGCTGATATAATATTTCACCTGAACAACACGCTTATCGGAATCAAAGCTTGTGTTCTTGGTAAGCTCGGAAAGAAAAGACAAAAGGTCTTTTTTGTTTTCGATAAATTTAAGACGATTAAGATAGTATGTTACATCCAACTCGATACAATCGTTTAAATAATTAACAAGGGCATAGCAAAAGTTTCTTACCCACTCATAATCGTAAGCGGTATCAAAGGTGTGTGTCAAGTCAGCAATAGCGCCATAATTATTGCTCATCAGATAATCAACATACATCATTACAACCGAACGAGTTCCCTCAACGATTATGCTCATAAGATTTTCATATAGCTTATAGGTTGCCTTAACCTCAACACCAAAAGCCTTTTTAAAAAGGGTTTTTATTTCATCAATATATTGCTTTGTAACAATATCGATTTCTGTCTGCATAACAAAAAGAAGCACCGTTGCGGTTGAAATGTTATCGTTAATACAAAATGCCACCGATTTTTCATTATCGGTTTCACACATATTGCGCCAATTATTGTGTTCATTAGAAAAACTCTTTTGTGGCGGCACTGATAATTTTATAAGAGCGCAAGGCTTTTCCGCAAATCCTCGATTTGTCTTCTCAAAAAAGCCTTTAAGCTCGCTATAATTAAGCTCGCCCGATATGTAAAGCCCTAATTGCTTGCAGAAGAAGAGATGCTCGTTTAATATCTTTTTGGTTTCGCTTATTTGCGAAGCAACATATTCTCGGCTCTCTTTTTCATCTCTATGAGAGCAGATAAGCTCATATAGCTCATCCGAATCAAGCGGCTTTGATATAATGCGGCTAACCCCATATTTAAGGGCCGACTGCGCATATTCGAAATTGCGATAAGCGGTTACGATAATTACCTTGGTCGGCAATTTATTTTTGTGAATATATTCAGCAATTTGAAGTCCATCGGTTTCCGGCATACAAATATCGGTTATAACCAAATCAACAGGTTCCTCTTCGAGAGTTTTGATAACCTCGGTGCCATCATAACAGGTTGCAACAACCCTTGTGTTCTCACATTCCTGCGATATCATTCGGCTGATACCATTGCTAATCATCTGCTCATCATCGGCAACGATTACTGTATATTCACGCAAAGCACTCACCGCCCTTTCTTTAATGTGGTTAGCCAAAACATCTTTGCTTCGACTAACCATATCAATTATATCATTCTATTTTGCTTTTTCAAACAGGAAATTTTATCCCTTAACAGCGCCAACAACCATACCTTTTGCGAAATACTTCTGGAAGAATGGGAAGAGCGCAACCATAGGACCTGCTGCAAGCACGCACATTGCAAACTTTAAGGTTTCACTTGGCACAACAACATCCTCAAGCGCGGGCATGGTATCCTTAAGCATTTTAAGGAACTGTGCCTCATTAAGAATTTGCTGAAGCATATACTGAAGATTGTAATTCTTTGGGTCGGTCATATAGTACATACAAAGTGAATAGTCATTCCATCTACCGAGAATTCCCGTGAAGGTGAAGGTTGCAATAACCGGCTTTGATAGAGGAATGGTGATTTTAAAGAGCATCTGCAGTTCGGTTGCACCGTCAAGCTGAGCCGACTCAATAAGCGATTTCGGAATACCCGAAAAGAAGGTGCGGAATACGAAGATTTGATATGCGCCCGCCATACCGTTTATTAGATAGTAAAGAATGTTGTCGCCTAAGTGGAAAACCGTTGTATCGATAATATATCCGGGGATAAGACCACCGTGAACAAACATTGTTATAAGCATATAAATAGTAAACGGCTTTTTGAAGGCACAGGTATCGCGAGAAATTGCATAACCCGCCATCGAAACAGAGAGAATATTCAAAGTAGTTCCGCCGAACGCTGAGAAAAGGGTTACAAGATAACCGTTAACAAGCGTGTCCGGAGCCTTGAAAATCTGCTTATATGCCGATAAATCGAAATGCTTTGGAATAAGACTAAAACCATAGTTCACAACATCATACTCGCTTGAGAACGAAATGCTTACAACCAATAGGAAGGGAACTATACAAAGCAATGCATAAAGAATAAAAAACAAATGTATAAACGTTTTATAATTAATGAATCTTGATTTTTTCATTTTTTCTTCCCCCTTCCTTAGAACATAGCATTTTCAGGATTAACCTTTTTAACGAAGAGGTTAGTTCCCAAGGTTAACACAAGACCAACAGCGTTTTGGAACAAACCAATAGCCGCTGTGCTACTCATTTCACCCGATGTCAAACCACGGTAAACGTAGGTCGAAATAACGTCGGTAACAGGATATAGAGCGCCCGAGTTTCTCGGCAACTGGAAGAATAGACCAAAGTCACCGCCCAAGATTCCGCCAACACTCATAATGAGCAAGATACAAATGGTTGGGAGAATAGTGGGAATTGAAATGCTAGTGATTTGCTTGAAGCGGTTTGCGCCATCAATTTCAGCGGCCTCGTAAAGACTCTTATCAACAGCCATAAGTGCGGCATAGTAAATAATACAACCCATACCAACACCCTTCCACATTTCAAATATGGTGAGGATATATGGCCAGTATTTTGGCTCGCTATACCACTGAATATCCTGCTTGCCTAAATTATTAAGAATAGCGTTGAGCATACCTGTTTCGCTCGAGAAAAGAGCATAGCCTATGTAAGCCACAAGAACCCACGAAATGAAGTTCGGGAGAATAATTGAAGTTTGATATGCTTTAAGGGCAACCCTTGAAGTGATTTCATAAAGAAGAATTGCAACCAAAACCTTAAGGAATGTTCCGAGAAGAATGAACAAAACATTATAAAGAATGGTGTTTCTAAGCAAGAGCGCCGCCTCGTTAGACTCGAAGAAGAACTTAAAGTGCTCAAATCCAACCCAGGGGCTGCCTAAAATTCCATCAACATAGTTATAATCCTTAAATGCAATTACAACACCGAACATCGGCATATAGCAAAAGCAGAACATATAAATAGCAGCCGGAAGGCACATAATGGCCAGCGGAATGTTATTTACTATCCTTGTTCTTAGTGCGTTTTTTGGTGGTTTGGTCATAAAACCCATCCTTTCTGAAAATGCTTTTTATAGTTATACTATATCACTATTACAGTTTAACACTTCAAAAAACAGAAAAAAATGCAAAATATTTGTATTTTAGGGCAAATAGTTATGGTGTTTGAATGATTTTCCCATACAATATTGTTTTATTGCGTGGTTGCGGCACATAATCACATTTTTTCGTTTTGCGAAGGCAAAACACCTTTCTCTTATCCTTTCTCTATTATCTCTTATCTAAAAAAATCAGGTGGGTTTCCCCACCTGATTTTTGTTATTTTATCCAACCCACTCTTCATTGGTTGTATCATCTTCATCAACGATATCACCAAGGAGTGTGCTTAAAACATCAACCAGAGCGATTTCTTCTAAAAGTTTTTGCTCTTTAATTCGAATTTGAGGCTTACGATATTTTTTAATCATTACTCATATCCTCCCCTGAATTACGAATTTTGTGCTAAAATTTTTGTGAATACGCCCTTGAATGCCTTCATAAAGTAAAGGGTTTCTGCTGCTGTTGAAAGCAAGCCATCGGTATCATCACCGTATGCAGCGGCAAGAGTTATTCCTGTATAGTTATTCATAGGATTGCCATAACCATCAACATAATCAGCACCAACCTCATTTGCATAGGTTGCCTTTGCAGCATAAAGGGTATCTGCCATCGATCTGATAATACCGTTTATGGAACGGATAAGCTGACCGTTAGCAGCGATAGCGTTCAATGTTGCAGTCTCATCGGCATCCTTGCCGGTTGGAGTGTTACCAAAGTCATTTGTGCTGTAAATGGTAACCTCGGTGCCATCGGCTGCTTTGTAAACAGTGTAGTAACGAGCTACGAGCCAAATGCCCCATGGGTCAACATTCTCAGCAACATCAGCATCAAAGAGACCGTATACATTAAAGGTGAGCTCTTCTGAACGGTTAGCACCCTCAGTGTAATCCATAGCATAAGCCTTTGCATAGTTCTTAACATCTGCATCAGCAAGGGTTAATTCCTTATCGCCCTTAGTGTTCATCCTGTTAAATGTGGTAACAATTATACCAAACTTATCATAGTTCGAAACTGCAGGTTTAACTGCTCTGAAGCCGATTGAGGTGTTAGCACCAACAGAAAGGGTTGAGCCCTTAGAAGTAGGTCTAAGACCTGCATCGGTGATAGCCTTCTCAACCTTAGCAACTGCATCGGCATTAAGAGCCTTTTCACTGGCTGTTAAGTCCTGAGCTGCCTTTGCAAGTTCAACAACCTCTGCTGCATCAGCCTCGGTGTAATCCTTCTCAAGCTCTTCTTCATACTTCTCGGTGAAGGTATCTTCACGGGAGATTTCGATAAGCTGAGTATATCCGAGTGACTTATCATCAATATAAAGCTGTGGTAAGAGAACTTCATCCTCACCGTAAACGTAACCTATATTGTAGCTGCCCGTGTCTTTATTTTTTGTCATTCTGCCCATCAGGATATCGCCTTCGATTCCGCCCTCAACGGGTGCATCGTAGGTATATGCGGTGTAGCCCTCGGCGGTATCGTTTGCTGAATTCTCAACCCAAATATCAAACTTGGTGAAGTGAACTGTTACCTCTCTGTAGGCCTTGCCGTTTTCTGCGGTCATTGCAGGTGAATAGGTGAAGTAATAATCAAAATCATAAACGATGCGATCACCAGGGAGCATATAGTAATCACCATAATAGTGAACGTATCTTGAGCTTTCCTGTTGGAAGCTTGTGTTAAATTCACCTGTGTTGAAGGGACCTGATGCGTTGCTCGAGTAAGAGTAGCTCTGATACCTGCTTCCACTGCCGTTAGTGAACTGGTTAGCAAAGTAAATCTGATAGAGTCCCTTTGTGTCTTCCGAGGAAGCTTCGTTTACACCGTTAACATACAAAGGATTCTTCCTAACAGCAACGCCGCTTTCATATAAATATTCAGCGGTTCTGTATTTCTTAAGCTGATTTCCCTTGCTATCTACCTCAGGGGTTATTACGCCCAAATCTGCAACCTTCGGGAACAGGTCGAAACCAACGCCCTTTATGAAGTAGGTCGGTCCATCAGGAATAGCATAATCCTGAACGAGCTTCACGCTTGTTGCTGCGGTTGCATCGAACTTATCGGAATTTATAACCTTATTGTTCTTGGTTCTGTTTTCATCGATACCTGCTGTGCTTTCGGTGAAGACAGTGCCTGTGAAGTAAGCATAGATGTTTTCGTATGGCTTAACCTCAGCGGCATTATAGGTAAACTCATTACCATCTACAAAGTGCTTATCAAGCAAGGTGAAGATATAATCATATTTAGCCTGAACGTTAGGCTTATGTGTTTCTTCAACAGCCTTATAAAGAACGATGGATTCTTCAAGAGTTGCCATCTTATCACCGATAGCGGTGAGCTCGCCGATTCCGTTCTGCTCATAATGCTCTAAGAAAGCAATCTGAGCGGCAGTTGGGCAAAGCGGAATTGCAAGGGCATAAATTTCTTTAAGATTTGCAATAACATCAAAGCCGAACTTTTCGCCTGTTGCAGCGTTATCAAGCAATGCATAGTTATTTACAAGAACAGACTTAACTGCATCGGTTAATGCTTCATAAGCTGTGTGAACATCGATAATGGTTTGAGCATTGGTTGTATCAACATTTGCTGCAATTGTGTTAAGAATTGCATTGTTGGTGTTTGCAAAGGCCTGCGCTGTTGCAACATCACCTGTGAAGGTTGCAATCTCAGCCTCGGCAGCTGCGAGGAGCTCTAAATATGAGAGTTCGCTTCCATCCGGCTTCTTATCTGCAAGACCGGTTGTTGCAAGAGCATCAACTGCTGCACGGATAGCCAAAACCTCAGTGTTAACATCCTTATAGTTATTTATTGTAATTTCGGGAATATCTTCAATTCTTGCAGCTAAAGCTTCTTCTTCGGCAGTTAGGTTAACAATGCTATCCCAACCCTTGAACTTAATATCAATGCTATCAATTTCCATTGAAATATGTTCACTCAAGGTTATACCGAATTTGTTAACCGCAACGTTAACCGTATAGGCACTTGTTTCAGCAACATCGGCTGTTACAGTTTCAAAGGTTCCATCAGAATCACTATCGGCTAAAACATTTCCTACAAAGGAAAGCTTAAAGCTTGTTGCGCTTTGAGGAACCATTTTGAAGGCGAAATCATTACCCTCAAAAGCGATATCAGCGGCAATAGCGCTACCGTAACCGCCAACACTCGAAGATGTCAAACCGTATTTCAAGGTTGCATTCCTATAAAAACGCAACAAGGAGCCTCTTGAAGTTCCCGAGGTGGAATTGCCGTCAAATATCGGTTTGTTGTTTGCATCAAGCTTTACAAACGCAGGGCCGCTGTTTCCTGTGTTTGTTGCCATAGTATCACCTTTACCAACCTGCAAACCATTCTTAACATTGATAGTGATTTCTTCAACATCGGCAGCTAATGCATCGGGCATATCAAGGTATATATATCCTCTGTTCCAAAGAGTTTGATAACTACCGTGGTTCACACGGAGAACGTTATTTTCAGGATTTGAGCTATCCTTAATAATTTCGTTTTGATAAGTATACGTGTCGGAGTTTCCCGCTGCCGTGTAATTGTACAATTTATATGTTAGACCGTGGGTTAAAGCATCGCCATGCCATTCTTCAGAGAAATCATAGGTTATTCTCTTTTTAACGAAATAGTTTTCCCATCTCTTAAGGTCTGAGGAGTTCTTAACTCTGAGCTTTTGCGAATCGGTGAGACTATCAAAAGCAGCCTTTGCTGTGTT
This sequence comes from Clostridia bacterium, assembly GCA_017439845.1. Taxonomy (GTDB): domain Bacteria; phylum Bacillota; class Clostridia; order Oscillospirales; family Acutalibacteraceae; genus UBA737. Next base: position 15,115 of record JAFSIJ010000040.1, read on the forward strand.
ATATGTTGCTTCATCGGCAATAGCATCAATAGACGATATAACCGAAGCAACGCTTGTTTCGGAAGAATCGGACATTTCAACCTTGATATCATCGAATGCAATTCCTCTTGGTTGGTCGGTTGAATTATCGGTGCCTCTGTATGAGTTTGTTCCGATAGAGTGCGAAACTCCCAAAGCAAATGAGCCCGTTGATAAATCAATCACGCTGCTTTGTTTAGAATCACCTGTTGAGTCATAAAGAGTATATGTGGACTCTTCTGCTATAAAATACTGTGTTTTATATCCTGTTGCATCAGAAAAATCAATAGCAACTGCGTTTTCAAGATATTCAACCGAGAAATTCATCCATTCGCCGTATCTCATATTAGCCGGCAAATTAGCATTCTTCGGTCCGTGCAAAACAGGTGAATAACCATATAAGCCTTTGCTGTTCCAAACAGCACTATCCTGAGTTGCATAATCGCCATTGAAGGTGCGTTGGTTTACAAGGTCAATATCAGTACGTGCATTTGAATATGATTTTGAGGTATCAAGAGAACCTAATCTTCCTACGGTGTTTTGGAAGGTATATCCATCTTCACAAACTATGTGCTGCCATGTGATAGGCATAAACACGCTAGATACATTCCAATAGAACGGCAAGAATCTCAAACCGCGCCAATTGTTAGCATCCTTATAATAATAAATTATAATGGGCATGGATCTAAGCGCTTTATAGTTTTGGGAAGTCGAAGCATCTAACTCAAAATAGTCAAGCGAGAATTTACCGCTTATCTTATCCTTTGTGATGCTATCAAAAGCAACACCGTTTTCATCAACGGAATCCTTTAAAACATACATTGAAGTGTTGCCCATATGTGGTACGTATGTTGTTGCATCAGCAGAAGCCGCCGTGTTTGCCTTAGCATAAGAAGTTTCCGAATTGTTAAGATATGGCTTTGCAAGTAAGGCGTTGCTTGATACAACATCAATTGCTGCCGCATAATCTGCTGTTACTTCAGCTTGAGCAATAGTTTTCTTGTTTAAGCCGGTAACATTTGCTACTTCCGGGTCATAGTTCCAAGTGGTATAACCCTCTGCTGTTTCGTTGCCTGTTTTTCCACCGACCTGAATGAATGCATTAACATCGGTTGCATTCTCGAAGTCGAATGTCTTTGAGAGATTAGCATAATCCTGTGCTGCCGAAACTGAAACGAACATAAGGCAGCTCATTGCGGATAAGATAACCGCCAAAGCTAAAACAAGCGACATCGTCTTTCTGAAAATTTTGTTTTTCATAATTGTGAATTGCCTCCTTTTGATTATTTTACATTTTAAATATATATTTTTGTCCTTTGAATAAAAAGGGCAAAATCTTTTGATTTTGGGGCAAAAAGATGTCATTTTGCGAAAATAGGTAAAATTTTCACCTGTTTTCGCAAATTTTTTAACACATTTTTGTGTTTTGTGCGTAGGGGAGGGTCTCTGTGCCCTCCCGTTAATTTTTTCGTTCCGTATCGGGAGAGGATGGAACCTCTCCCGATACAATAATTTATCAATTTTTATTGGTTGTTTACCAATTATACATAAATATCGAAGTTCTCTTCATCGGTTGTGATGCCTGATGATGCACTCGAAGAACTTGAGCTGCTCGAAGAACTCGATGAGCTTGAGCTGCTCGATGAACTTGAGCTACTTGAAGAACTTGAGCTTGAGCTGCTCGATGAGCTTGGAGCACTCGAAGAACCATCCATAGATGGATCAAAATCAGTAAAGTCGATTTCGCCTAAAATAAATCTTCTTATCTGGTTTGCATCACGGAGGGTTATCTTACCATCGTTGTTAACATCCATTCTGTTCTTAGTGATGTCCGCAGCAACAACAATTCCAAGATAGTGGTATTTAGTTAAGGTAACATCCTTAATGTTAATCTTACCGTCGCCGTTAACATCGCCCTTACCGTAAGGAGCTAAGTTTCCATCCTCCTTAAGATAAACGATAGCGAGCGGTGAGCCTATCTTATTATATGTGTAGTTTCCTTTTGCACAGGCAGCCAAATAGTCATATCCACCGTCAAACGCTTCGCCATTAACATCGAAGTCATTATTACGGATGAGCATACCTGCCTGACCGGCTGTGATACCGGCAACTGCCTTATCAGCATCGCGAATCGTCATTCCCTCAACGATAAAGTCGCATAGAGAGTTGGTTGTTGAACCTGCCGCTACGCCGACATAATAGCCCTCGAACAAGCTATCTCTCAAGGTAACGCCCATCATACCATACGAACAAGGTGCGGTTGATGACTTAATAGCAATATAGCAGTTACCTGTTTGGTCACCCGAGGTGTTACCACCGTGGTCGGAGTGAACATAGGACATTGAATCGAAGTAATGCAGCTTATTGAAGGTTATATACCATATAATAGATGAACGGTTTGTAAGGTCCATACCGTCTGCCTTACTATATTCATAATCTTCAAATATCCAGTTGATACCTGCGCCGTAGATAGCACCTGCCGAACCTTCGGTTAGCTTATTGTTGGTGAGAATTGAGTTATCTCTTCTATCAACAACGAAAGATGTTGAATTTCGGTTAGGTGTTACAAGGAACGGTTCATCAACCCTTAGGATATAACTCCAAGTATCCTTGCTTCCCTTCCTATAACGGAAGTTTTCTTTAATTCTTCTTCCCTGACCCATACCTTGGCCGCCTGTTACGAGAATTTGGTTCTCTTCCCAAGCGTTATTCGCCGCAGTTGCGGTTAGGAGAAGGAATGTAACCTCATCGGTTTCACGAACACCGGTGTGTTTCTCCATCAAGTCAGGATCATTACCGATAAACTGCATCTTAACGTTACTTGCTCTTGGTCCACCGTCAGTTGTGAAGATTTCACGGTTGTTGGTGTAGTTCTTACCCCAGTCACAGTTTGTTATATAAGCATGTGAAGCTGAAACTGCGGCAGCACCGCCACGAACATCATACTGCTCTATCATCTGATAAGCGCCGCCGATAGGAGTCCAACCTGTTGATTTAAACTTATTGATATATACATAGTGACCGTGAACAACCTTTGCAGCCGAACCTGATGCGCTTTGCAAATCGAGATTATCTATACGAATATTGGTGTTAGCGCCAGTTGTAGAGCCGATTCTTGTCTTGTAAGAACCATCCTCAGAAGCAAGAATAGCAGTAAGCTCGGCATTGGTATAGTAGCCTGATAACGGGCTCATTGTTGCCGCACCTGAAAGCTGACCTGCGTTGCGGTCACCCGTAACCTTAACATTCTTGAAGTAGATGTTATCGCCGGGGCCATTCTGAATACCTGTATGCATTGCATA
>JAFSIJ010000041.1 GCA_017439845.1 Clostridia bacterium
AATATGCGCGTTCTTAACTGGATTATTGACCGTTGCGAAGGCAAGGCAGATGCAACCGAAACCGCTATCGGTTATGTTCCAAAGCCTGAAGATATCGACCTTACCGATTTGGATATGGATATCGAAACCTTAAAGAGCATCTTAGAGGTTGATAAGGATGTTTGGACCAAGGAAGCTGCTGAAATCGAAGAGCACTACAAGAAGTTTGGTGACAGACTCCCTGCAGAACTCCGCGAACAGCTCGAAACCCTTAAGGCAAATCTTAAGTAATAAAATAAACGCAAAACTCCCGATGAAATTTCATCGGGAGTTAAATTTTTATTGTTGTTTTTCCTTTTTTTCTCGCTTCATTAACGAAATCAACTGCTTTTGAAAACGGGTCTTCTATATGGTATATTACAAAATCACAATTTTTAATCATCCAACGGTTTCGCCATACAATTCTAAATCTTGGTGGAATTTTTTCGATACCCTCAGGGAAAAGAATATGTGAAAAATCGATTTTTTCTATTATGCTATTGGTATAATCAATCCTTGAAAGGACTATAAAATATTTGATTTGTGGAAATTCTTCTTTCAATTCGAATAATATTTCACTTGTATAAAAATCAAACTGACCATGAGTTCCCACATAAAAGCGTGTAACTGCTTCCTCTTTTATCAATTCTATTATTTTAGCTCTTAAATCTTCGCGGATTTTATAGGAAGTATTACTGCTTCCAAAAAAAGTACAAGCTTTCATATTTACCCCAAAGTGTTTTTTTGTAAATTATAGGTCAAAATCACCCTAATGTCAATAGGTCAATTTGCCATAATAATTATAGAGGGTGATTATTGTGAGTAGGTTGAAAGAATTGCGAAAAGAGAAGGGATATACCCAAATTAAGATGCAAATGCTAACGGGTATTGACCAAAGTGATTATTCAAAAATAGAGTTAGGTAAAAGATATTATACTTTTGAGCAATGTGTAAAAATTGCACAGGCTCTTGATACAAGTATGGATTATCTTGCAGGTCTTACGGACGAAAAGAAGCCATATCCAAGAAATAAAAAATAAAAATCAGCAAGTGAAAACTTGCTGATTTTTTTACGCATTAAGCATTATTTCTTTCTTATATTTAAGCGGTGTTGTTCCTGTTTCCTCCTTGAAAACTCGGTTAAAACTTCTAAGGCAGTCAAACCCTGATTCAAGGGAAATATCAACTATGCTCTTATCGGTGGTTTCAAGCAATTCCTTTGCATAGTTTATGCGAAGAAAGCGAACATACTTTACAAAGTTCACTTTAACCGAGGAATTGAAAAGCTTTGAAACAGCAAATCGGCTAATTCCGAGCTCTTCGGCAACGCTATCAAGTGAAATCGGCTCCTTATAATGCTCGTAAACGAAGCTCACTGCTCTAACGGTTAAGTTCCTTTTAAACTTGCTTGTGTTCGGTTTTAGCTCTAAAAGCGGCATTGTTCGTGCGAGAATAAGCAATATAATTGCCTTTATAAGTGAAGCCTTATCATCACTTTCATTAAGAGAAACAAGCTCGTTCATAAGCCCCTTTATATCGGGAGGAAGCTTGCTCGCGGGGATAACAGGGGAGGCGGGATGCATCTCAAAAAGTGTGTTCAAAAAGTCCCCCGTTGCTTCTTGGCGGAATATCGCGAGGGAATAATCAACCGTTTTTGAAACGGCGGAATATCCATGAATTGAGTTTGGGAAAATAACCGCCAAATCACCCGTTTTAAGCGTGAAAATATTATCGTGGAAATTGAGTGAAAGCTCACCCTCATTTATGTAAAGAAATTCGGGAGAAAGATGGGTATGAAGTGGGAAGGAAAAGTCTATATTTTCTCGGCGAGATTGCAAAATAGTTGTTCTATGTTCGAAAAAAGGGTTCAAAAATACCAATCCTTTGCAAGAAATGTCTATTTTTTACTATTATATGTCGAGAAATGCTTACTGTCAAGAAGTATAATATAATAAATAAATATATTTGGAGGTTTTTCACTATGGAATTTTACAAAGGTATAGGCAAAATTAAATATGAAGGAAAAGATAGCAAGAACCCTCTTTCCTTTAAGTTCTACAATCCTGATGAGGTAATCGCAGGCAAAACCATGCGCGAGCATTTGAAGTTCGCTATGTCCTATTGGCATACAATGTGCGCCGAGGGAACAGATATGTTCGGTGTTGGCACCATCGTTAAGGATTATGGTGAAACCGACCCAATGGAGAGCGCAAAGAAAAAGGCTTATGCCGCTTTCGAGCTTATGGATAAGCTTAGTATAGACTATTATTGCTTCCACGATAGAGATATTGCTCCCGAGGGCGAAACTCTTGCTGAAAGCAATGCAAGACTTGATGTTATTTCGGATTTGCTTTTAGAGCTTCAAAACAAATATAACAAGAAGGTTTTATGGGGAACTGCCAACTGCTTTGGCAATAAGAGATATATGCACGGCGCAGGAACTTCGCCCAATGCCGATGTTTTTGCGTTTGCCGCTGCTCAGATTAAAAAGGCAGTTGAAATCACCGTTAAGCTCGGTGGTAAGGGCTATGTTTTCTGGGGCGGAAGAGAAGGCTATGAAACTCTTCTCAATACCAATATGGCATTAGAGCAGGATAATATGGCTCGCCTTATGCGACTTACTGTTGACTATGCTCGCTCAATTGGATTTGATGGTGATTTCTTCATAGAGCCCAAGCCAAAGGAGCCAACAAAGCATCAGTATGATTTTGATACTGCAACCGTTCTTGCTTTCCTTAGAAAGTATGGTCTTGATAAGGATTTCAAGATGAACATAGAGGCTAACCATGCAACACTCGCGGCTCACACCTTCCAGCATGAGCTCCGCGTTGCAAGAGATAACAATGTATTCGGCTCTATTGATGCAAACCAGGGTGATATGAATCTTGGCTGGGATACTGACCAGTTCCCAACCAATGTTTATGAAACTGCTCTTTGTATGTATGAGGTTATCAAGGCTGGCGGCTTCGTAAATGGTGGTCTTAACTTTGATGCTAAAACCCGCCGCGGCTCTAACACAAGCGAGGATATCTTCCTTTCGTATATCGCAGGTATGGATGCCTTTGCATTAGGCCTTCGTATTGCTGATAAGATGATAAATGACGGCAGAATTGATGGCTTTGTTGCCGAAAGATATGCAAGCTTCAATTCAGGTATCGGTAAGAAAATCGTTGATGGCGATGTAACAATGGCTGAGCTTGAGGCTTATGCATTAGAGATGGGTGATGTTACAACCAATATCAGCGGTAAACAGGAATACCTTGAAAATGTAATGAATCAACTTATGTTTTAATTGGTGGAAAAGATGAAATATGTAATAGGAATTGATCTCGGCACCTCGGGAACAAAAACCGTGCTTTTCGATGAAAATGGAAAGGTTATAGCTTCCAATACGGTTGAATATCATATGTATCAACCAAAAAACGGTTGGGCGGAGCAGGACCCGAAGGATTGGTGGAATGCCGCAGTTAAAACAACCAAGGCGGTTATCGATGAGAGCGGTGTTTCAAATGAGAATATCGTTGGCGTTGGTATTTCGGGTCAAATGCATGGCCTTGTTATGTTGGATGAATGTAACGAGGTTATAAGAAACTCGATTATCTGGTGTGACCAAAGGACTGCCGCCGAGTGTGAGGATATTGAAAACGCAGTTGGTAAGAAAAGACTTATCGAAATCACTGCAAACCCCGCGCTCACAGGCTTCACTGCTTCTAAAATTCTTTGGGTTAGAAAGAATGAACCTGAAAATTATGCGAAATGTGCCCATATTATGCTCCCAAAAGATTATGTTGGCTTTATGCTAACGGGAGAATATGCAACCGATGTTTCGGATGCTTCGGGTATGCAGCTGTTAGATATTAAAAATCGCTGCTGGTCGGATGAGGTGCTCGAAAAGTTGGATATTGATAAATCTATGCTCGGCACTGTTCACGAGTCACCCGAGGTTGCAGGCTATATAACCGAAAAAGCAGCTGAACTTACAGGTTTAAAGGTTGGAACACCGGTTGTTGCAGGCGCAGGTGATAATGCCGCCGCCGCAGTTGGAACAGGCACCGTTAATGATGGAGATGCATTTACCACTATCGGAACCTCGGGCGTTGTCTTTGCTCATACAAAGGAAATGAGCATCGATATGTCGGGAAGAGTGCATACATTTTGTTGCGCAGTTCCTAATGAATGGCACGTTATGGGTGTAACTCAAGGCGCAGGCCTTTCGCTTAAATGGTTTAAAGAACAGTTTTGTCAGGATATAATCGATAAAACCCTTGCGAATGGCGGAAACCCCTATGCTCTTATGGATATGGAAGCCGAGAAGTCGGGTATTGGCGCTCGCAAGCTTCTCTTTATGCCGTATCTTATGGGCGAGAGAACGCCCCACCTTGACCCCGATGCCCGTGGCGGATTTATCGGCCTTTCGGCAATTCATAATCGCTATGATATGATAAGAGCGGTTATGGAGGGCGTTAGTTATTCACTTAAGGATTGTCTTTCGGTGCTTGATGAAATGGGAGTCAGACCTAAGAAGATGCTCGCTTGCGGCGGCGGTGCCAAGAGCGAACTTTGGAGAGGTATGCTCGCTGATATTTACGGTATGCCCGTTTCCATAATCGAGTCAAGTGAGGGCCCCGCTCTCGGTGTTGCTATTCTTGCACTTGTAGGTGCAGGGGTTTACAGTGATGTTAAAACCGCTTGTGCGAAAATCGTTAAATTAAAGGAAACACAAGCAGCCAATGCCGAAAATACCGAAAAGTATTTAGCGGTTTACAATATTTATAAAACACTTTATAATCATCTTAAAGAAGACTTTAAGGGTCTTGCAAAGTTAGGAGAATAAAAATGGCTACTAAAATGTCAATGGCTGATTTACAGCTTGTAGATTATGAGGGTGAAGATACTCAAAAGGTTGCAGTGCTTGATGAGCCCTATAAAATGAGCATTCAAAATGCTAAAATTCCCGCACCTGCCGATAACGAGGTAAGGGTTAAGATTAAATGGGTTGGTATTTGCGGCTCTGACCTTGAAGCATATAGAGGCACTCGTGCCCCCGAATTCGTATCTATCCCTGCTCGCCTTGGCCACGAGGTTTCGGGTATTATAGATATGGTTGGCGAGAATGTAGTTGGCGTTAAGGTTGGCGATAAGGTAACCTGCCGCTATGTTTGGGGAGCTTTTGCTGAATATATAGTTTGCAAACCCTTTAACGTTAAGGTTTTACCACCCGATTTCCCAATGCTCGAAATAAGCCCTATTGAAGTTCTTCCGGGTATTATCCATGCCGCAGAGCTTGGTAAAATAGACCAAACAAAGAATGTTCTTATTATGGGTCAGGGCGTTAGCGGACTTATTATGACTCAGGTTGTATCGCAGTTCAGCCCTAAAAACCTTGCTGTCACCGATTTAAGTCCAAGAAAGCTTGAGCTCGGTAAAAAATACGGTGCTACTCATACATATTTATTACCCGATAAGGATGCCGCTACGATGGACTATGCGGGTAAGGATTTCCCCGATGGCTTCGATGTCGTTATCCCTTGTCTTTTAGAGGGTGATGGTGTTATTGATGCTATGGAATGTGCCGCTATGTGCGGTAAAATCGTTATGTATGGTTGTATCGGTGTATGTCGTAAGCCCATTGATTTCTTCAAGGCTCATAGAAAACGCCTTGAGTATTACCTCACCGAGCCTCGCCGAGATATCGATATGAGAAGATTCTTTGAAGAGGGCGTTCAGATGGTTATGGACGGAATGGTTAACACAAGCGAAATGATAACCCATAAGTTCCCGCTTGAGCAAATTGATGAGGCTTTTGCCCTTCGTAATAACAGCCCCGAGGGAACAATTCATATAGTTATTGACTGTGAGAGGAAGTAATCAAATGAAAACAATTTTATTAAACGGCTTTTGGGATGCAAGAATTGACCCCGAAGAAAACGGGTTTGCGCAGGGCTGGTTTAAAGAACCGATAAAATCGGAATATAAGGTTAAGGTGCCGGGTTGTATCCAACAGCTTGATGAATTGGTTGAAGAATATCCGCAACGCCAAACAATGCGTAACAGCTATAAAGGCACCTATTTCCTCGAAACGGTATTTTCTATTGATGAACTAAAAAAGGGTGAACACTGCCGCCTTAAAATCGGCGGTGTTGGTCCTGCTTGTCATATCTATATTGATGGTGAATATGTTGCTAAAAATATATATGGCCTCAACGAAGTAAACCTTGATATAACAAGCTTTGTAAAAACGGGTGATAACAGATTAACAGTTGCTATAACCGACCAATATGCTTCTCTTATAACAGGTATGTTTTTTGCAGGTATGGAATGGTCGGGTATTTATAGCAAACCCGTAATAGAAATCGGCGGAGGTATAGATTTTTGTGATGCATATATATCCCTTGCTGATGGCAAATCCTTCTATGAAGCAACCGTTATAAGCGAGGATACTGCCGATTATAATGGAGAAATTGAGATAAATGTTGGCGGCAATATCGTAAAGGATAAAATATCAGTTAAAGCAGGTGAGAAAGCGGAAGTTTCTATCCCCGTTAATGTTGAAGGCTTACCCCGTTGGTCTTATCGCGAGCCTAATCTCGTTGAGGTTAAGGCGACAGTTACCGATAATAACGGAGTTGTTATAACCAATGAGTTCAAAACAGGTCTTCGTGAAATTAAAGCAGAAGGCGAAAAGATTCTTATTGACGGAAATCCAACCTTCTTTAAGGGAACGGGCTCCGAATATTATTCACCAACAATCGCCCCCTTGACCGATGGCGAAATTATAAGAAAGCGTTATAAGGCTTTGGCTGATTTTGGCTTCAACTTCTTCCGTTGCCACACCCATGTTCCAACCGAAGAGGAGATGTGCATTGCCGATGAAATGGGTGTAATGCTCGATGTTGAGTTCGGCCTTGTTTCGAATTTTAATAAAACCACACCTATCGAAAAGGGTATGGAAATGTGGGAGCAGTTTATCCGCCAAAGCAGAAAGCACCCGTCTGTTACAGTTTACTGTATAGGTAACGAGGGCTCACAGCTTATGGTTGATAGCATCATCGAGTGCAACCGCGCTAAAATGGGCTATAAAATCATAAAGGAAAACACCAAGAATCAGCTTGGTATTATTGCCTTTGGTATGCAGGGCGAACTACCCGAATTACCTAACGATTTTGAAACTCCTCACCTTTGGAGTGATAACTTCCTTTGGGCTTATGATGGTCTTACCGATATTCCGTGGGATGACTTGGCTCGAACAACACTCGGAAAGCCTTGCGTTATCCACGAATACGGAAAATTCGGTGTTTGGCCCTCTCGCAAGGAGGAAAAGGATGCTACTGTGCCTTATGGTATTAAATCTGACCACGGAACGCAAAGCTATGAGTGGCTTAAGGAAAACGGATTCGAGGATAGGGAAGAGGCGCTCCTTAGAAATTCAAGGCGCTCCGCTTCAGATTATAACCGAATTCTTTTGGAGCAGGCTCGCTTTATGCCCTATGTAAGCGGCTATGCCCTTTGGACCTTCTATCGTAGAAGTGCTTGTAATGCCGGTCTTTGTGATGATATTGGCGGCAACTATAACTGCAACCCCGATATATTTAAAAACGGAACAAATGCAGATGTTGCTGTTCTTATGGATAGAGGCTTCCTTAACCGTTCGTTCCCCTGCGAAATTGAGCAAAATATTGCTATCGCCCTTTCAAACTTCGGCGTTTGCGATGCTAAAGGTGTTATGAGTGTTAAGCTTATGTCAGGCGATACCATTATAGCCGAACAGTCAACCCCGTGCGATGCTGAAATCGGTATAACTAAAAAGGTTTTAGACTTTAATTTCAAGGTTCCGGCTCACTTTGGCGGAAAAAAGCTTTGTTTAAAGGCACAGTTTGAATGTGAATGTGGTAAAACAGCGCTCAATGAGTGGGATTTCTGGTGCTTTAACACCGCGCCCGATAACGATGTTAAAATCTATTTACATATCGAGGATATGGCAACCTTTAGAGGAATTAAAAAGGTATTCCCCTATGCTCAAAGACTATCCTCGGTTGATTCTATTATTATCGGTTGCCGCAGCTGGCGCGACCCAAGACTTGCCGAAACTGCTGCTAAAACTCCCGATACGCTTATAATTTCCGACCAATATGATGAGGTTACAAAGGATTGCATAGCAAAGGGCTGTAAGGTATTGTTTGTTGATGGCGGATATTTACCTGCTTCCTGGATGCTTCCTCCAATAAGAGAGGAACTCGGCGAGCGAGATACAGGCAGATTCTTCTGTTCTTTCCGTGCAGGTTGGGATAAGGGTAACCTTGTTACCAATATCAATGATGATAAGATTTTAGGCGATTTTCCGCATAAAAACTTCTGCGATTTGCATTTCTATGATTTAATGCAGTCTTCTCGAATTATGAAGCCTGAAGTTATAAATGAAGTGTTTGGCGTTAAGGCAAAGGCGGTTGTAGAGTCATTCTCAAAAATGCCTGTTGAGCAAAAGGCTGAAAGCATTGTTCAAGACCCCAATGCAATAAAAGAGCAAAAAAATGTTGCAGTTAAAACATTTAACGCGCGTCAGCAAGGTTATCTCCTCAAGATAAACGAGCGTGTTGCAGTAACAACAATGAAGCTTTATGATAATGCATCGGGTATTGGTTTACTTAAGGAAATAGTTAAAAGCATTTAAGAAGAATTCCCGATTGTAACTTTTTACAGTCGGGAATAACTTTTTACCCTTGACAATAATATCATAAATGATATAATGACAGTGAAATTTTAAACTCAAATTGAGGAGTGTTCCTATGGAAAATTATAGTGTTAAAAACGGAAAAATTTATAGTGATAACGGTCTTCCGCATTCACCCCGTTGGTTCTGCGATGGAAGAACAGCCATTGAGGTATCAAACGAGGCTATAAGCGAGGTAGATTTCTTCGGTCCAAAGCTTCGCGGAAACTATCGAGTGTTTAAAAAACGCTTTTGGCATGGTATTAGATTTTTCCTTAATGATAATAGCAAAAGAACTGTTTTAAAGCCTAAAAAATGCGAAATTTTGCCCTTTGGTTTTAAATCAAAAAGCGAAACCTTTGAGTATGGAATATATGTTGCGGATGACCGCATTTTTCTCGTGGTAACACCTGATTTTGACTGCAATTTGGATGTTGAAATTGATGATAACACACTCTTTTATCCCGAAACCCATGAGCATAAAAACACAGGTATGGGCGGCGGAGAGCGTGTTTGGGAGAAGTTTAGAATTGAGGATAACTGCCTTGTTGCGAAATACACCGAAAATGGTTCGGAAACCTTTGTTTCATTTTCTTCCAATAAAGAATTATCCTTCCGCCAAACTCCTAAAAATAAAAAATATGTTCTCACCCTTAACGGACTTAAAAAGGGTGAAGAATCTGTTGTTTGTTTAGCCCTTTCTAACTATAGCTTTAGAGATTATGAAGGCTATGAGGAGTTAATTGAAAATCAGTATGCAAGGTATGAAAAGGTAGCAAAAAGAAAGCCTGTTCTAAAATCAAGCCATCCCTTGCTTAATCAGTTCTTTGAGCTTGCTCCGATGTACCACGAATCTCTTAAAACTACAGATGTTAAGGGCGCGCTCCGAGCTCAGTCAACTTGCTATTGGGTTTGGGGCTGGGATACCATGACCTCAAATAACTGTGCATTCTATTGGGGAGATATGGCAGCTATCGCCGAAATGCTCGAATGCTTTGAAAAATATTCTCATCCCGAGCTTGGAATAGCCCATGCCTTTGGTTTTGATATGTCGGTAAGTGATTCGGCTGCTCCTCCACCTGCGCAAGGAATGTATATAACCCTTCTTGACCTTTATCGCATTGCGGGAGGAGACTTTAAAAAGCATTATGCCTTTGCTAAAAAGCTTACTAAAACTATATTTGATAGTGAAGTTAATAACACAGGCTTTTGTATCGGAACTTCTCTCTATCCAGACCATAGAGCCTTAGTTAACGAAACAGGCAACGATATAAGCACCTTTAATAACACCGTTAGCTATTGCGCTATAAGAAGTATGGAAAAATTGGCAAAAGCGGCAGGTGATGCCGAAACCGAGCAAAAAAGCAAGGCATTTGCCGATAGAATGCTTGAAAACTTCGAGGATATTATGTATAACGAAGAAATCGGTTTCATAGATTCCTCGGTTGATGCCACAACATACGAAAAGCGTAATGTTCCAACAAACAATGCGGTTAAGTGGGAGAATAATTATTGCGGCGAGCTTGTCAGCAAGCGCGGCGAGCAGTATCTCAAATTCTATGAGGAAAACCTTGTTTCTCCCTCGGGAATCCGCCCTGTTCCTGAATGGAGCGAGGTCTATGATGCTGATGCAAATCAGCTTCATTGCTGGTGGACAGTTATGAGTGAGTTCTATACAAGACTTGTAAATAAATACGACCGCCCCGACCTTATAAATCAGTATGCTTCGTGGGTTGAGCATTGGACCGAAAAGCTTATGTGCCCCGAGGGTATTTCCTGCTATGATAATGAGTATGAAGTGCCTTATGAT
>JAFSIJ010000042.1 GCA_017439845.1 Clostridia bacterium
AATCCCGATGCGGATGTTGAAGAAAATGCAATTGAAATGCAAAATGCAATTAAACGCATCGCAACAGGTCAAATCACATTTGCGGCAAGAGATTCCGATTATGATGGCCATAACATCAAAAAGGGTGAGCTTTTAGCGCTTCTCGGAGGTAAGGTTTCATTCACCGAGACCGATCTTGAAAAAGCCGCAGTTAAGCTCTGCAAACAAATGATAAAGAAGGATAGCGAGTTTGTAACCGTTATTTATGGTGAGGATGTAACCGAACAACAGGCAGCTTCTCTTGAAATGCAGTTACAGGAAAAGTTCGGCGCTAAAACCGAAATCACCTTTATCGCAGGCGGTCAACCGATTTACTATTATATAATTTCAGTAGAGTAAGAAAGGGTGTCAGCTATGGCATCAAATAATACTGACATCCGTTTTTTAAAGGGTGTTGGCGAAAAAAGAGCTGAAATATTAAAAAAGAAGGGTATCGATACTATCGGTACCCTTTTGCGTTTTTATCCGCGTGACTACATAGATTATTCCAATGTAACCCCCATAATGCGAGCGCCTTTTGATGAAAATGTTTGCATCAAAGCCAAGGTGACCTCGTATGTCGAAGAGTCAAAAAAAGGCCCTAATATGAAACTTTATCGCTTTATCGCTGAGGATGAAAGCGGAGCGATGCAGGTAACACTCTTTAATCAAACCTACCTTGCAAAAAGGATAAATTTCGGCAGTGAATACTTGTTTTATGGTAAGGTGCGAGGCAATTTTGTTATGCGGAGCATGACCTCGCCCGATATATTCGAGTCGGGATTTTCGGGCATTCATCCAATATATAGAGCAAGCGCAAATATGTCCTCAAAGAACATTGAAAGAATTGTTAAAACTGCGCTTTCAACAAATATAGGCGATGACCCATTGCCCGAAAGCATTAGAGAAAACAATAACCTTTCGGACCTTTCGTTTGCCCTTTCAAATATCCATTTCCCAAAAACTAATGAGTCACTAATACGCGCTAAAAGAAGGCTTGTTTTTGAGGAGCTTTTTATCCTTCAAACAGGACTTGCGCTCTTAAAAAACAAAAAGAGGAGTCTTGCGGGTTCGGTTGTGAGCCAAAATTTTAAGGCTGAGTTTGAAGAAAAATTAGCTTTTGAATTAACAGCCGCTCAAAGCCGAGTTATCGATGAATGCTTTAACGATATGTCATCGGGCAGGGTTATGAACAGGCTCGTTCAGGGCGATGTTGGTAGTGGTAAAACTGCGGTTGCGGCGGCAGTTTGTTATATAATGGCAAGAAACGGTTTCCAATCTGCCTTTATGGCTCCAACCGAAATTTTAGCCGAGCAGCATTTTGCAACCCTTTCTAATATATTAGGCGATAGTGGTGTTCGTTGTGGACTTTTAACAGGCTCTTTAACCGCGAAGCAAAAAAGGGAAGTTAAGGAAAAGCTTGCAAGTGGCGAAATTGATATAATCGTTGGAACACATGCACTTCTAACCGATAATGTTGAGTTTGCAAGGCTCGGTCTTGCAGTAACCGATGAGCAACATCGTTTCGGCGTTGCCCAAAGAGCAAAGCTTGCGGCAAAGGGCAATAATCCGCATACACTCGTTATGAGCGCAACCCCCATTCCAAGAACACTCGCTTTGATACTCCACGGAGACCTTGATATCAGTATAATCGATGAGTATCCCAAGGGAAGACAGGCAATAGATACCTATTTAGTCAATTCCTCGTATCATACAAGGCTCTATAATTTTATAAAGAAGCATATCGCCGAGGGAAGACAAGGCTATATCGTTTGTCCACTCGTTGAAGAAAACGAGGAGCTTGATATCAAGAGCGCAACGCAGGTTTATGAAGAGTTAATAGAGAATGAATTCAAGGGCTATCGTGTTGCTTTGTTGCACGGAAAGATGAGCGGCAAGCAAAAAGATGCCGTTATGCGTGATTTTAAGGATGGCAAAACCGATTTGCTCATATCAACCACCGTAATTGAGGTTGGAGTGGATGTTCCTAATGCAGTTGTAATGGTTATCGAAAATGCCGATAGGTTCGGACTTTCGCAGCTGCATCAGCTCAGAGGCAGAATAGGAAGAGGAGAATATAAATCAAGCTGCGTGCTTGTTTCAGATAATAAAAGTAAAGAAACAAAGGAAAGACTCAAGGTTATAACCGAAACCTGTGATGGCTTTAAAATTGCCGATGAAGATTTGCGGCTTCGCGGTCCCGGTGATTTCCTTGGCAACCGCCAACACGGTTTACCCGACCTTAAAATTGCCGACTTTGCTAACGATATGGAAACCTTGAGACTTGCAGGCGAGCAGGTTAAGGTTCTTCTTAAGAACGACCCAAGACTAAAGGCGGAAGAAAATAAACCGCTTCGCGATGCAATAATAGAGCTTTATAAAAAACTCAATGAAAACTAAAAAAACGGAAGATGCTTTGGCATCTTCCGTTTTCGTTTTGCTTATTATTTTTTAAGGCTATCTCTGATTTCCTTAAGTAATGAAAGCTCGGTATCCTCGGGCTCGGCAGGGGTTTCCTCAATGATTTCTTCTTCCTTTTTCTTAAAGGCATTTTGGAAACCTAAAATAACCTTTAATGCAACGAAGATGGTGAGTGCGATGATAAGGAAATCGATAATTGCCTGAATGAAGTTACCGTAAGCGAAAGCGGTTTCAGCAGCAACCTCAACACCATTTTCGATAACTGCCTCTTTAATAACCCATTTCCAATCGGTAACATTAGCACCGCCAACGATTATGCTGATAAGCGGCATAATAACATCGTTAACAAGACTTGTAACAATTTTGTTGAAAGCTCCGCCTATGATAACGCCGACTGCCATATCGAGTACATTGCCCTTTGCAATAAACTCTTTAAATTCTGTGATAAATTTTTTCATTTTTACTTCCCCTTTAAAAAAGTTATATGAAAATTTTATCATAAGCGAAGTTTATTGTCAAGAAAACATCTTTTCTGTCGTTTTTTGGGCAAAATCAGTAAGAGCGGAAAAGTCCATAGCATCGATATAGTATTTTTCGAGTTGGTCGTGAGTAGCCTTTGCAAAGTGTAGAGTTTCGGCGGCCGAAAGCAATAATTCACGGCTCACCTTTTTAGAAAATTTTATGCGGGAAATGCTATTATGAAGTTTTCCATTATTAACAAATCGCCGAGCATGAATTCGCCTTGCATCGCAATCAAAATGCATATATTCGTTTTCGCTCACAAAGGCAAGAGAGAGTTCAGGAATTAAAATATGGTCGATAATGGTAGAGGGGAGGAAAGGATTTCTAAGGGTTATTATCTTGTGCCCAAGTCCAAGAGCATTTTTTCTAACGGTTTGCATTATTATATTTGATGCGCTGCCAAAATTATCTGATATAACAACTATATTTCTATAGTTTTCGGTAACGGTTTTACTGTATGAAATAATTCCAAGCGGTGAAATTCCCTCAATAAAGCGCACCTGCTCGCTGCCGATATTATCTCTTCTTTTTAAATATTTTATGCAAAGCTTTTCGGCAAAGCGGGCTGTTTTCTCTTTGTCAGTACAAGCAAGTGCGGTTTTATAATTATCTAAAATTAACTCGCCCGCCGCTTTAAGAAAGTTACTTGCCTTTTTATGAAGAAGCTTGTTCTTTCGGGTAACCTCAATAACCTCTTTTCTATGCTTTGTTATTTTTTCGCTATCCCAAAAGGAACCTAAATTGATTATCTCTTCGCAAATAGCAGGGAAGGTAGGTTCAATCGCATGGGGAGGGGTTGCATCTAAAATTATTGTCTTTTTGCTTGGTAGAATTATTCCATCAAGAGAATTTGGGTCGGATGAGCAAATGCAAAGCTCAAAAGGGATATTTCTTTTTTGAGCGCAGGCGGCAATATATTTCATAAATGAAGATTTGCCTGTTCCGGGGCCGCCCTTTATTAAGTATGCGCGCCAGCCATCCTCTGCGCTATAATTGTCGGTGAAGCTTGAGTAAAATCCTTCGCAAGAATTAGCCGCTAAAAAATATTTTTTATTATAATCTTTCATAAATGCCTCCAAAAAGGTTTAATTCATTATATTTTATTCGAAAAAATATTTTTTGACACTATTGATATTTTGTGTTAAAATACTATGCGAGCCGACTGAACGGTTGCGGATATTTTTATATCCGAGGAAAGTCCGAGCCCCGCAGGGCAGAATAGCGGCTAACGGCCGCCGAGGGTGACCTTAGGGAGAGTGCAACAGAGATATACCGCCACGCTTTTGCGTGGTAAGGGTGGAAAGGCGAGGTAAGAGCTCACCGACCTTACGGAGACGGCAAGGTCCTGTAAACCCTATTTGGAGCAACGCTGAGTGTAGCGATACATTTGCCCGATGTGCTACGAAAAGCGGCTTGAGCGGTGTAGCAATATGCCGCCTAGATAGATAACCGTTCTCGACAGAACTCGGCTTATAGGTCGGCTCATTGCCAAGCCCTTTGGCTTGGCAGCGATATAAATCCCTTTCGGGATTAGAAAAGAAAATGAAAAAGCTCCGATGAGTTAAACTCATAGGAGC
>JAFSIJ010000043.1 GCA_017439845.1 Clostridia bacterium
ATCCCGGTCTTGTCAAGCGCTTGTTCGAGATGGAGGTTCCCGAAATATTTGATGGAACTATCGAAATCAAGTCAATTTCCCGCCAGGCAGGTTCAAGAACCAAGATTGCGGTTTGGTCGGCAAATGAGGAAATCGATGCTGTTGGCGCTTGTATAGGTCCTAAGGGCGCTCGTGTTAACAAAATTGTTGAAGAACTCGCAGGCGAGAAAATCGATATCGTTAAGTACAGCGATGATCCAACTCTCTATGTAAGTGAAGCGCTTTCACCTGCAAGGGTTGCTTCGGTTGAGATAATCAGCGAGGAGCCTAAGGTTTGCAAAGCAAGTGTTCCCGAAGCTCAGTTGTCACTCGCTATCGGTAACAAGGGTCAGAACGTTCGTCTCGCTGCCAGACTCACAGGTTGGAAGATAGATATCCATCCCGAGAGCGGCTTCTTTGGTGAATAATAATGGGTAGTAAAAAAACACCTATGAGAATGTGCACAGGTTGCAGAGAAATGCAACCCAAAAAAGAGCTTATCAGAATAGTTAAGACTGCCGAGGGCGAAATCAAGGTTGATGCAACGGGAAAGCTTAACGGAAGAGGCGCATATATTTGTAAAAATGTGGAGTGCTTGAAAAAAGCACAAAAAACAAATGCGTTAAGCCGAGCTTTCGAAACATCAGTGTCCCCCGAGGTTTATAGTCAGCTTGAAACGGAGATAGGTAGCATTGAATGAAAAGATATTAACACTTTTAGGATTTGCTGCAAAGAGCGGAAACCTTTCCTATGGAATGCAAGCAACAAAATATTCCGTGTTAGGGAAAAAAGCAAAGTTGGTTTTGGTTTCCTATGAAATATCCGAAAAGAGCCGCAAAGAGATGGCTTTTGTATGCGATAAAAGCGCAGTGAAATGTGTTGTTCTCGAAGAGTTTGATATAAACACCGTATCGGCGGCAATCGGCCGCAAGTGCGGAATACTGTCGATAAACGATAATCAGTTTGCTTCGGCAGTTTTGAAAACTTTATATGGAGGAAATGCTAATGACAAATAAATATAAAATAAGTGACCTTGCCAAAGATTTTTCTATGGTATCAAAGGAGCTTGCAGCACTTGTTTCTAATGCTTTGGGAGTTGAAAAGAAATCGAGCGCATCCTTAAATGAGGAAGAAATCGGAATAGTGTTTGATGCGATTACTAAGGCAAACACTGTTAAGAGCTTTAAAGAATATTTTGCTATGGGTGATGCCAAGAGGCAGGAAGCCGCCAAAAAGCGCGAGGATGATAAGAATAAGATGCTCGCTGAACAAATGGCTATTCTTGAACAGTTAAAGGCGGCAGCGGCAGCTCAAAATGCAGCGGCGCAGCCGAAGGAAGAGCCTAAGAAGGAAGAACCCAAAAAGGCAGAGGTTAAGAAAGAAGAGCCTAAGAAGGAAGCTCCTAAAAAGCAGGAGCCCAAGAAGGAAACTAAAAAAGCCGAGCCAAAGAAAGAGGAAAAGAAACCTGAAACTAAGAAGGAGCCTGAAATTATCATTGCTCCTCCTAAGAAGGAAAAAGTTCGTGGAGAGGCTCCTAACAGAGGACCGGCGCAGATTCGCCATATTGATACAAGAACATCAAATGTAAATATCGATAAGTATAACGAGAAGTATGAGAATATTGCTCCTGCTAATGCTATGAAGGATAACTATACAAGAAAGCAGAAGATTAAGCAAAAATCTCAGGACTATCGCCGCCCGCAAGGTGCTAAACGCGAAACCGAGGCGGATAAGATGAGGAGACTTCAGCTTGAGAAAATCAAGAAAACTCCTATCACTGTTACTGTTGGCGATGAGATTACAGTTGGTGAGCTTGCCGCCGCATTAAAGAAGACTGCGGCTGAGGTAATTAAGGAGCTTCTCAAACTCGGAATGATGACAACTGTTAATCAGGTAATAGATTATGATACCGCCGAAATCGTTGTAACTGAAATGGGCGCAAAAATCGAGAGAGCGGTTGTTGTTACCATTGAAGAGCAAATTATGGATGATACCGAGGATACCGATGAGAACTTGAAGCCGAGAGACCCGGTTGTAGTTGTTATGGGTCACGTTGACCACGGTAAGACTTCGCTTCTTGATGCTATCCGCAATACCGCTGTAACCGATACTGAGGCAGGAGGAATTACACAGCATATCGGTGCTTACAGAGTAAATTGTAAGGGTCAGGATATAACCTTCCTTGATACCCCGGGTCACGCCGCATTTACCTCTATGCGCCAGCGTGGTGCTATGGCAACCGATATTGCAATTCTCGTTGTTGCTGCCGATGATGGTATAATGCCGCAAACTATTGAGGCTATTAACCATGCAAGAGCGGCAGAGGTTCAAATCATTGTTGCAATAAATAAGATGGATAAACCCGACGCCAACCCCGATAGAGTGCTTCAGCAGTTAACCGAGCATTCGGTTGTTCCTGAGCAGTGGGGCGGCGATGTTATATGTGTTCCCGTTTCGGCTAAAACACACGATGGTATTGATAACCTTCTTGAGAATGTTCTTCTCGTTGCCGAAATGATGGAATTAAAGGCTAACCCCGATAGGCGCGCAAAGGGTGTTGTTATCGAGGCTCGTCTTGATAAGGGTAGAGGCCCTGTTGCAACACTTCTCGTTCAGAATGGTACTCTTAATTCGGGCGATATAGTTGTTGCAGGAACCTCGGTTGGTCGTGTTCGTGTTATGACCAACGAAAACGGAAAGACATTAAAGGTTGCGGGACCGAGTGTTCCTGTTGAGATAACCGGTCTTGCTGAAACACCTGATGCAGGCGATACCTTCGATGCAGTTTCTGATGAAAGACTTGCTCGCCAGCTTGTTGAACAAAGAAAGCAAAAGGCTAAGGAAGAAATCTTTAATGCTTCTCAGAAGGTTACACTTGATAACCTCTTCTCTCAGCTCAGCGAGGGTGAGCTTAAAGAGCTTAAAATTATAGTTAAAGCCGATGTTCAGGGTAGTGTTGAGGCAGTTAAGCAAAGCCTTGAAAAGCTCTCTAACGAAGAAGTTAGAGTTAAGGTTATTCACGGCGGCGTTGGCGCTATCAATGAATCGGATGAAATGCTTGCAAAAACTTCGGGCGCTATCATCGTTGGCTTTAACGTTCGTCCCGATGCGGTTGCAAAGGCTGCTGCCGATAAGGATGGCGTTGATATGCGTATGTATAGAGTTATCTATGACTGTATTGAGGAAGTAGAGGCTGCTATGAAGGGTATGCTCGCTCCGAAATATAGAGAAAATGTTCTTGGAACAGTTGAGGTTAGAGATACCTATAAGATTTCTAATGTTGGCACCATCGCAGGTTGTTATATAACCGATGGTAAGGTAACAAGAGCTTGTCAGATAAGAATTGTTCGTGATGGCATTGTTATCGCCGAGGATAAGATTGATTCCTTGCGCAGATTCAAGGATGATGTTAAGGAAGTAGCGCAAGGCTATGAATGTGGTATAGGACTTGAGAAATTCTCCGATATTAAGGTTGGAGATGTATTTGAGGCCTTTATTATGGAGGAATACAGAGATTAATGGCAGGATTTAAAATTAACCGTATAACTTCGTATGTTAAAATAGCGCTATCATCGATACTTCGTGATGTTAAGGACCCGAGAATAAGCAAGCTTTTAAGCATTGTCAAGGTTGATGTTTCGGGTGACCTTTCCTATGCAACTGTTTATGTTAGCGCCATCGAAGGAAATGAAAAAACAATCGAATCGGTTAAAGCGTTAAAGGGTGCGGCGGGTTATATCCGCCGTGAACTCGGCGCCAGCTTAAAGCTCCGCAAGGTTCCCGAGCTTCGCTTTGTTGCCGATAATTCAATTGAACACAGTGCCAATATCTCAAGAATAATTGAATCGTTTGAGGAAAGAGAAGATGAAGAATAAGATTAAGGCGGAGTGCAAGCTTCTTTCGCTTCGCAAAACTGCTCGTTTTCTTAAGAAAAGAGATAATTTTATTATACTGACCCACGCTTCTCCCGATGGTGATACATTAGGCTCCGCCTATGCCCTTTATTACGGACTTAAAGAAATAGGCAAGGTGGCTGCAGTTATATGCCCTGATGTTATCCCGAAAAAGTACGGATATTTTGCCCGTACAACCGACCACGTTTTAAAGGAAAACTCAACCGTTATTGCGGTGGATGTTGCCGATGCTAATTTGCTTGGCGCATTAAAAGAGGAGTTTGGCAGTATAGTAGACCTTAATATTGACCATCACGTTTCTAATATGAGATTTGCTAAAAATCTCTATCTTGATGCGGATGCATCATCAACCGCTGAAATTATATTTGAGCTTTTGCTTGCTATGAAGGTTAATATAAACGATATAACTGCAAGAGCAATATATACGGGTATCGCAACCGATACGGGTTGCTTTAAGTATTCCAATGTGAATGCAAAAACCCACCTTATTGCTTCTATGTTATATGAATATGAGCTTGATGCAGCCGAAATTAACCGCATTATGTTTGATACTAAATCTCACGCTTTGTTAGAGCTTGAAAGACAGGTGCTCGAAACAGCCGAATTCCATTTTGATAATAAATGTATGCTTTTGTGCGTAACCGCCGAAATGCAGGAGAAAACAGGCTGCAGCGGAACCGAGCTTGAGGGAATTGCGGTAATCTCGCGCAGTGTTGAGGGAGTTGAAGCAGGAATAACTATTAAACAAATCGGAGATGATGAGTTTAAGGTTTCGCTTCGAACCTTCCCGCCACTTGATGCATCGGCTATATGCAAAATGTTGGGCGGCGGCGGCCACAAGGGTGCCGCAGGTGCAACAGTTAAGGGCAGTATAGATGAGGTTAAAACTGCTGTTCTCGATGCCGTAAAGCAGGTTATGGAGGATACTTATGCAGGGGTTAATACTTCTCGATAAAACTAAAGATATTACCTCGTTTGGCGCCGTTGCGCGCATAAAACACCTTTGCGGTGAAAAGAGGGTAGGTCACACCGGTACGCTAGACCCATTGGCTACCGGTGTTTTGCCCGTGCTTATCGGTAAGGCAACTGCATTAAGCGGCTATATGCTTGATGCCGATAAAAGATACATCGCAACGGTGAAGCTTGGTGTCACTACCGATACCGAGGATATAACGGGTGAGGTAATAGAAGAGCGAGAAGTTAGCGTAACTCAAGATAGGTTAGAAAAAACACTTCAAAAATTTGTTGGCAAGCTTATGCAACGCCCGCCAATGTATAGCGCACTTAAAAAGGATGGAATTCCTATGTATGAGCGCGCAAGAAGGGGCGAGAAAATAGATATCCCCGAAAGAGAAATAACCGTTCATTCGTTAAAGGTTTTAGAGTCGCTCAGCGCTGACAACACCTTTTCCTTTGAGGCGAGTGTCTCAAAAGGAACCTATATCCGTTCACTTATAAGGGATATAGGCGAGGAACTCGGTTGTGGCGCAGTGATGACCGAGCTTCGCAGAACCGAAACTGCGAATATAGATATTTCAAAATGCGTTAGCCTTGATAAGCTTAATTTCAAAAATATAAAGGACTATATAATAAACGAGGAAAATGCAGTTTCCTATATGAAAGAAGCTTTTGTAAGTGGGGCTCAGGCAGAACGATTCACAAATGGCGGAACCTTGAGCCTTGATAGACTTAAAATTGCGCCTAATCATAATGGAGAGCTTTTAAGGGTTAAATTTAAGGATAAGTTTTTAGGCGTTGGCAGGGTAGATTTAGATAGCAGGGAGTTAAAGGTTGAGTGTGTTATAAACTATCCAAAGCTATCTAACGCTATAGCACTCGGCACCTTTGATGGCGTTCATTCGGCTCATAAAAAGGTGTTAGACCTGCCCGAAAAATATAAAAAGATAGCGGTTTGCTTTTCTTTGCCACCCAAAACATATTTTGGAAATGAGGCAAGGCTTTTAACCGATGAACAAACGAAAAAAGCAATGCTAAAGAATGCAGGAATGGATGAGGTATGCTCGCTCGAATTTAGCGACTTTCGGGATAAAACCCCAATGGAATTCCTTTTATTCTTGAAAGAAAGATTTTCACCAAAGGTTATTTCCTGCGGATATAATTATCGCTTTGGAAAGGATGCCGCAGGCGATATAAAGCTCCTTGAAGCTTTTTGCAAGGAAAACGAAATCAAGCTTATTTGCGAAAAAAAGGTTGAAAGGGGCGGCAAAACTGTTTCTTCAACCGCAATTCGTGAGCTTTTAGCGAATGGGAAAATCAAAGAGGCAAACTCAATGCTCGGGTATAAGTTTTCTTTCACTGCCGAGGTTATCGGTGGAGATAAAAGAGGGCGAACGCTCGGCTTTCCAACGGTTAATCAGCGTTATCCCGAAGAGTTAGCAAGGCTTAAAAACGGAGTTTATAAAACAAGGGTTATCGTTAAGGGAGAAGAATATGAGGGAATTACCAATATAGGTAACAGACCAACATATCCTATAGATTTTATCGTTAGCGAAACCTACATTAAGAATTTTTCAGAAGAAATATATGGAGAAAAGGTAACGATAATTCCGCTTAGCTTTTTAAGAGAGGAAAAGAAATTCGTAAACATAGAAGAATTAAAACAACAAATTTTACTTGATTTAGGTGAATAGAATGTTTTTAAAAAAAGGACCAACTTATGATTGGCTCATAGCGGGGCTCGGAAATCCCGGTATCCAATATGAAAAAACCCGCCATAATGCAGGCTTTATGTGTATCGATGCCTTTGCCGAAAAGAATGGCGCAAGGATAGAAAAACATAAATTTGATGCTATTATCGGCGAAGCAAGAATAGGGGATAGCAGGGTTTTGCTCGCAAAACCGCAAACCTTTATGAATCTTTCGGGCAAGTCGGTAACCGCTATTGCAAAATTTTATAAAATTCCTTATGATAAGGTTTTGGTAATCTTTGATGATATCTCGCTCGATGTTGGTAAAATAAGAGTGAGAAGGTCGGGAAGTGATGGCGGCCATAACGGAATAAAGGATATTATCGAGCTTTCGGGCACAAATAATATCCCGAGAATCAAGGTGGGTGTTGGTAAAAAGCCGCACCCCGATTATGACCTTAAGGATTATGTTCTCGGCAAGTTCCCCGAGAGCGAAAAGGAAAACCTTGAAAATGCCATAAATAAGTGCATAAAAGCGGCAGAAGAAATAATCAAGCGCGGAATTGATTCCGCTATGAATAAATATAATGGTTAATTCAATGAATTTTTTATTTAAAGAGTTATCTCTTGATGCCGATTATAAATCACTTCTAAATAGTGTTTTGAAGGATAGAATGCCGATAGTTGCAACAGGTCTTTCGGATATCCATAAGGCTCTTGTTGTGTCGGCGCTAACAAGCGAGCTTTCTCGAAAGGCGGTTATAATAACCGATACCGAGGCTGCGGCTAACACCCTTAAGGATGACTTTAATTCCTTCGGCGTTTCCTGTGTTAATTTCCCTTCAAGAGATTATTGCATAGGCGATATAGAAGGCTATTCAAGAGAGTATGAACATAAGAGAATACACACCCTATCCAAGCTTTTGGATGGGGATTTTTCCGTGCTCACAATGTCGGTTGAGGCAGCCTTGCAGTATACCGTTCCAAAAGAGATTTTAAGGGATAATCTAATCGAACTTAAAGTCGGCAAAGAGTATGATTTAAAGGCTCTTATCAGCGCGCTCATTAGCGGCGGATATTCAAGATGTGAGCAATGCTCGGGCGCAGGTCAGTTCTCGGTTCGCGGCGGAATTTTGGATGTATTCCCCGTTAATTCTCTCTATCCTTATAGGGTTGAATTTTGGGGCGATGAAATCGATAGCATTTGCGAATTTGATGTTTTAAGTCAAAGAAGAAATGAAAGTGTGGATAGTATAACTGTTTGCCCTGCAAGTGAGGTTATATTTGATGCGGGAGAGCTTGCGAAAACGCTTGAAGAATATGCCGAAAACGGAAAAGACTTAACAGATAAGCAGGAAATAATGCTAAACCGAGATGCCGAAAAGTTATATAGCGGAATAAATATATGCTCCGATAGATATATCCCCCTTATCTACAAAGAGGGACAAACGATTTTTGATTATTTAGATGAAAATGCAATTTTCATTCTTGCCAACAGCGGAAATATATCCGCTCAAATAAAAACTCTTTCCGAGCGGCAGAATATGGATGCCGAAAACTTTTTAAGCGAGGGCTTTTTATCCAAAGAAACCTTTAAGCTTTATCTTAACGAGGATGAGCTTTATGATAGACTTTGTAATGTTTGCTTTATGGAGAATTTCCCGAGAAATTCTTATGAAATGGCAATAAAGGATGTTGTTAATTTTAACTTAAAGCGTTCATCCGCCTGGAGTGGAGATATAAATATACTGCTTGATGATATTTCCTATTTGGTTGAGCAGGGCGGAAAGGTTGTTATATTGGCAGGTGAAAAGCGTGCCGCTATGCTTCTTAGCGAGCAGCTTTGCGAAAAGGGAATGCCCTGCCGCTATGATGAAAAACCCGAGGAAATAGGAAAGGGAATAACCGTTCTTGCAGGCGGACTTTCGGCAGGCTTTGAAATACCATCCGTAAGATTTATGCTCATAACCCACCGTTATATAGCGGCGGAAAACAAAAAAAGGAAAAAATATAAGGTTAAGGATGCCAAGGCGATAAATTCAATAGAGGAGCTCAAAAAGGGTGACTATGTTGTCCATGATGCCCATGGTATAGGCATTTTTGATGGAATTAACCGCATAACCAACGATGGTGTTACAAAGGACTATATCCGCATTAAATATGCAAAAAGCGATGTTCTTTATGTCCCTGTTAATCAGCTTGATTTAGTTTCTAAATATATCGGTGCCGCGGCGGAGAACGGAAGCATTAAGGTTAACCGCTTGGGCGGAGTCGAATGGCAAAAAACAAGAAGCCGTGTTCGTGCGGCGGTTAAAAATATGGCAAAGCAGTTAACCGCATTATATGCTCGAAGAATGGCGGCAAAGGGCTATGCCTTTTCACCCGATACCGACCTTCAAAATGACTTTGAACGCAGATTCGAGTATGATGAAACCGATGATCAGCTTCGCGCAATAAATGAAATAAAACGCGATATGGAACGGGAAGTTCCGATGGATAGGCTCCTTTGCGGCGATGTCGGCTTTGGCAAAACCGAGGTTGCCTTGCGCGCGGCATTTAAGTGTATAAGCGAGGGCAAGCAGTGTGCGGTACTTGTGCCAACAACAATTCTTGCTATGCAGCATTATAATACCATCCTTCGCCGTTTTGGTGATATGCCCGTAACGGTTGGTATGCTCTCTCGTTTTGTAACAAAGCGTAAGCAGGAGCAAATTGTAAAAGACCTTAAAGACGGAAGACTCGACCTCGTTGTCGGAACGCATAGACTTATCTCAAAGGATGTTGAGTTTAAAAATATCGGTCTTGTTATTATCGATGAGGAACAGCGCTTCGGTGTTGCCCAAAAGGAAAGGCTTAAAGAATTATATCCCTTTGTAGATATATTAACCCTTAGCGCAACACCGATACCAAGAACACTTAATATGGCTATGTCAGGACTTCGTGATATGTCGGCAATAGATGAAGCACCGGGGGATAGATACCCCGTTCAAACCTATGTGCTTGAACAAAATATGGGTGTTATAATAGATGCCATAAATAAGGAAATAAGGCGAGGCGGTCAGGTTTATTATCTGCACAACAGGGTTGAAACCATAACACACTGCGCCGCAAGGCTGAAACAACGATTGCCCGAGGATGTTAATATCGGTATTGCCCACGGAAAAATGAGTGAGGATGAGCTAAGCGATATTTGGAAAAAGCTTCTCGAACACGAGATAGATGTTCTTGTTTGCACAACCATTATCGAAACAGGTGTCGATGTTCCGAATGCCAACACGCTTATAATAGAAAATGCCGATAGAATGGGACTCTCTCAGCTTCATCAATTAAGAGGTAGAGTCGGCAGATCTCCAAGGCGAGCCTATGCATATTTCTGTTTTGAAAGAAACAAACAGCTAACCGATATAGCTTCAAAAAGACTTGAAGCCATAAGGGAATATACCGAGTTTGGCTCAGGCTTTAAAATAGCTATGCGCGACCTTGAAATAAGGGGAGCAGGCAGTATTTTAGGCGGCGAGCAGCACGGAAATATGGAGGCAGTCGGCTATGATATGTATCTAAAACTGTTGTCCGATGCGGTTAATGAGCAAAACGGTGTTGAGGTAAAGCAGGAAATTGTTTGCAATATAGACCTTAATGTTTCGGCATTTATTCCCGATAATTATATCGAGTCGCTCCCTGCAAGACTTAATATTTATAGGAGAATTGCCGATATAAAAACGGATGAAGATGCATCGGATGTTATCGATGAGCTCTGCGACCGTTTTGGTGAGCCGCCAAAAACTGTTATGGGGCTTATAAATATCTCGCTTCTCAGAAACAAAGCGCAAAGCCATTATATTTCGGAGATAACGCAAGAAAACAAACAAATTCTTCTTGAAACGAACGAATTAAGGGAAGAAACCGTTTCGGCACTCTCTTCATTTTTTGGTGACCGCTTTAGTCTTTCGGCAACCGCTAAAAACGGATATTTGATAAAAATACCCGACAATGAAAAGCTAACGAGTGTCATCGAAGAGATCATAAAAGCACTTTAGGGTGACAAGACTCGAACCTGTCACGCCTGACAAATAATAATTTTTAGTTTTTTCTTGCCTCATCATTTGTAATACGACAGTATTACTGCATTCTTCGGCTTCACCTCTCCAAAAAATTATTTATTTGCAGGTCGAAGAATTTCTCTTAGCCACCTTTTTCTAAAAGGCGCAGCGTGAAATTTGCAGTAAGGCTGTCGCCTTACAAAAATAAGCGCAAGAAAGGGAGTAAAAGGTGGCAAGCGAAATCGTAATAGGTTCGAATCTTGTCACCCTAAGGGAATTAAAAATTTTTTTGTAGACATTTTTGCCTTTATAGTATATAATTATTTCGTATGTAATTACTTTGTTTAGAAATTTTCGGAGGAAAATAAAATGAAAGCATTAAAGAGATTATTTGTAATTCTTTTGGCTGTTGCTATGATAGTAACTGTTGTGGGTTGTCATCCAAAGGATGAGGTTGCTGTTACTATTGGCGACTTCGAGTTCACTTCGGCTTACTATATGTGCGCTCTTATGGCGGCAGACAGTGAGGCTAAATCTAAGGTTGATGAAGCAAAGGCTAACGAAACTGAGGAAACCGAAGAGGAGCATAACCACGAGGAAGGCGAAGAGGAAGTTGAAGAAACAACCGAAGAAACTGATTATTATGCCGAGAAAATCGATGATAAGGATTATGTGACATGGGTTGAAGATACAGCTATCGAAAACCTAAAGAAAATTGCCGCTTATAAAACTCTTTGCAAAGAGAATAAATTAGAGCTTGATGAAGAAACCGAAAGCTCGGTTGATTCTTATACCGATTATTATTGGTCAAGCTATGGCTATTCGATGTATTATGAGCCAAACGGTGTTGGTAAAACAACCTATGCTAACTATATGAGAGATTCATATTATTCAAGCCTTTATTTTGACCACCTTTATGCCGAAGATGGCGAAAAGGAAATTGCCGCAAAGGATGTTAAGGCAAAAATCAACGATAATTTCATAATAGCAAATATGCTAACCGCATCTTTCTCTGAAATGGAAGAGGATGATGTTAAGGCAACTCAAAAGCAGTTCAAGGCTTATGAGAAGGAGCTTAAAGAGGGCAAGAGAAGCTTCCTTGAAATCTATAACGAATATAACAAGGTAGAGGAAACCGAAGAGGAAACAACTGCACAAGAAACTGAGGAGAGTAAACCCAAGGATGAAAACGCAACCATTCTCGGTGCCGAAGGAACAACCTATGAGTCCGAGTATTATGATACCGTTAAGAAGATGAAAAAGGGTGCTATCAAGCTCATTGAGGAAGAGGATGGAATAGTATTAGTTGTTAAGCAGGATATAAAGGCTGATAAGTATTACTATGAAACACTCGATTCTGAGGCTCGCCACCTTATCGCTGATGATGAGTTTGAAGCTGATATTTTAGAGTATGCAAAAACCTTAAAGGCTGATATCAATAAGTATGCAACAGGTCAGTTCAAGGTTAAGAAAATCAAGGAACCCGAATATAACTAAAATCAAAAGAAGTCTTGCCAAACAAGACTTCTTTTTTTTGGAATTTTTTTGAATGTTTTTTTAGAATCATATGCAAATAATAAAATAAAGGTGATTTGCTATGATAAAAATTTTAATTGATTCTTCATCAGATTCAAAAAAGGATGAAGGCATTTTCGATTATTTTATGCCGATTTCGGTTAATATAGATGGAAATGAATATAAGGATGGCATTGATATAAATGCAGATAAGTTTTATTCTCTTTTAAAATGGGCGAAGGAATTTCCCAAAACTTCTCAGCCATCACCAAATGAGTTTGTGGAAATTTTTGAAAAGGTGAAAGAGGATGGGGATGAGCTGATATATTTATGCCTTTCTTCCGCCCTTAGCGGAACATATCAGGGTGCCCTCATAGCCAAGGAAATGGTTGATTATGATGGGATATATATCGTTGATACCAAAACTGCAACCCGTATGATAGGTGTTATTGCAAAATATGCGAGAGATCTTATTGATAAGGGCTTAAGTGCCCGTGAAATCGCCGCAAGGTGCGATGAGTTCAAGTCAAGAGTTAAAGCGATAGCCGGTGTTGATACACTTGAATATCTCTATAAAGGCGGAAGACTGAGTAAAACGAGTGCCACAGTGGGAAAAATCGCCGATATAAAGCCGATAATTTCGGTAAGCGAAGAAGGAAAGGTCGAAGTCAAGGGAAAATGCATCGGCAAGGGCAGAGCTATGCAGTTTATCGTGGATAAGATATCAGGCTATAATATAGATAAAAACTTCCCGATTTATTCGCTTTATACCTTTGGTGAGGAGAATTGCGCGCTACTTGAAGAAAGATTAAAGGAAAAGGGATTTGATGTTCATGGCCGACTTCAAATCGGCTCAACGATTGGAGCCCACACAGGCCCCGGTGTTTATGCGGTGATGTTTGTATCTGAAAAATAAAATTGCTTTTAAAAAGTCTTGACAAAGGCGCAATAATTATATATAATATGCTTTGTGACGATAGAGGTGGGAGTATGATTATCGATTTAAAAAAGATATTTGTTAATGATAATTCTATCCTGCCGATTGAGTATGAGTTGGATATGAGTCAAGAAGAGTTTGCAGGAGTTTTTCCGCTCAATAATCCTGTAAAACTTGAGGCTTCAGTTTCCAACAAAGCAAGCCTTGTTCAGTTATCCGCCCGCATTTCTTATGACTATGCGGCAGGTTGTGACAGGTGCGGTAAACCAACCACTAAAAGCTATACCGTGGAAATAGAAAAATCTCTTGCCCCTTCTATCGAGGGTGAGGAGAGTGACAGTATAATTTTAGTGCCCGATATGAAGCTCGATTTAGATGAGTTTGTTTATAGCGAGGTTATAACGAGTTTGCCAATGAAACACTTGTGCGAGGAGAACTGCAAGGGGCTGTGTTCAAAATGCGGAAAGAATCTTAACGAGGGCGAATGTGATTGTCCTAAGAAAGAGATAGATCCGCGTCTTGCAGCGCTTGCTGATTTATTGGAATAATTAACATTCATTTAAAGGTTTAAGGAGGTGCCCAAAATGGCAGTACCGAAGAGAAAAACATCTAAAGCAAGAAGAGATAAGAGAAGAAACAACCTCTGGAAGCTCGCAGCTCCCACAATGGTTAAGTGTCCTAACTGCGGCGCATACAAGCGCCCACACAGACTTTGCGCTGCTTGCGGTCAATATGCAGGCCGTCAGGTTGTAGAAGTTTCGGAGTAATCCACTTAAAAACTAAAAGTGAAGGGGGATAAAGCAGGTCGAAAGACCAGGCAATCCCCCTTTGTTTTTTAAGGAGAGAAAAAATGTCGGTTGTTATAAAGGCGGTAGAAAAGCGTTCACCTGCCGCAAGGAAGGGTATAAAGCCTCTTGATGTATTAGTAAGCATAAACGGTAACGAGATTATGGATGTTCTTGACTATCGTTTTTATCAGAACGAAAAGGTTTTGGAGCTTTGCATTATTAACTCAAAGGGCAAACAAATTATCAAGAAAATAAAAAAAGCCGAGGAGGCTGAATTAGGTCTTCTTTTCGAAACCTATCTTATGGATGAAAAGCATTCCTGCAAGAATAAGTGCATCTTTTGTTTTATCGACCAGTTGCCAAAAGGCCTTCGTGATACCCTCTATTTTAAGGATGATGATTCCCGCCTTTCCTTCCTTTTCGGCAATTATATAACACTGACTAACATAACCGAACACGAAATTGAACGCATTATAAAAATGCATATAAGTCCGATAAATATATCGGTGCATACAACCAACCCCGAGCTTCGCGTTAAGATGATGACCAATAAAAACGCGGGACAAGTTTTATCGGTTATAAATCGTTTTAATGAAGCAGGAATAAAAATGAACTGCCAATTAGTGCTTTGTCCCGGCATCAACGATGGCGAGGAGCTCGAGCGCTCACTTCATGATTTAACAGGTCTTTCAAATGTAGAATGCATAGCATTGGTGCCCGTTGGAATAACTGCATTTAGAGAGAATCTTCCAAAGCTTGATGCCTTTGATAAAAAGAGCGCCGAAGGGGTGCTGAAAATTTGCGATGATTTCGCTGAAAAGTGTGTTCATCAGTATGGCGATAGAAGGGTTTATTGCGCCGATGAATTTTATCTTTTGGCAGAAAGGCAAATTCCAAGCGCCGAGTTTTATGGCGAGTTCTTGCAGCTTGAAAACGGAGTTGGCTTGTGGTCGCTTCTTTTAAGTGAAAGTGAAGAAGCAATAAACGATAGTGAGGAAAGCCTTTTAGAAAAGAGAAAAATCTCTATCGCAACAGGTGAAGCCGCATATCCTCTTATATGTGATATAGTTGACAAGGCAGGCAAAAAATGGCATAATTTAGAGTGTCGGGTTTATGCTG
Organism: Clostridia bacterium; assembly: GCA_017439845.1. GTDB lineage: Bacteria > Bacillota > Clostridia > Oscillospirales > Acutalibacteraceae > UBA737. The sequence continues at coordinate 14,980 of JAFSIJ010000043.1, forward strand.
TGAAGAATAACTTTTTCGGCGGGAAAATCGATGTTGCAGGTCTCGTTACAGCAACCGATATTTATGAGCAGTTAAATGATAAAGATTTGGGAGAGGAATTGCTTATTCCATCAGTTATGCTGAGAAATGAGGGCGATTTGTTTCTTGATAGTATCAGTGTGGACGAGCTATCCCAAAAACTAAATGTTAAAATAATACCGGTTGATAATGATGGATATTGTTTTATTGACCGATTGATAGGAAGATAGATATGTCAAAACCAATTGTTGCGGTTGTTGGCCGCCCGAATGTCGGCAAATCAACACTGTTCAATAGAATAATAGGCAAGCGCCTTTCAATAGTTGATGACACGCCGGGTGTAACCCGTGACCGTATATATGGCGATGCCGAGTGGCTCGGTCATAAAATGATGCTTGTTGATACAGGTGGTATTGAGCCGAAAACCGATGATATCATTCTCGCAAATATGCGCGCTCAGGCTCAGCTTGCTATTGATATGGCTTCGGTTATCGTTTTTGTAACCGATCTGAGAACAGGTGTAACCGCCGCCGATATGGATATTGCCGCAATGCTTCAAAAGAGTGGCAAGCCAATTGTTTTATGTGTTAATAAATGCGATAAGGTTGGCGAGCCGCCTGTTGAAATATATGAGTTTTATAATTTAGGCCTCGGCGAGCCTATCGGCGTTTCTTCAGTGCATGGTCACGGAACAGGAGATTTGCTTGATGCGGTTCTCGCAGGATTAAGCGAAGAAGAGCTTAACACCGAAGAGGATGAAGATGTGATAAATGTTGCTGTTATCGGCAAGCCTAATGCAGGTAAATCTTCACTTATAAACTCGGTTGCAGGGGAAACTCGCTCAATAGTTTCGGATATAGCGGGAACAACACGCGATGCTATTGATACACTTATTGAGAATAAATACGGAAAATTTAATTTTATTGATACCGCGGGTCTTAGAAGGAAGAGCAAGGTTGATGATAAAATTGAAAAGTATAGCGTTATCCGTGCCGAAATGGCGGTGGATAGAGCTGATGTTTGCGTTATTATGATAGATGGTGTTGAGGGCTTCACCGAGCAGGATTCAAAGGTGGCAGGCTTGGCACTTGAAAACGGAAAGGCTTGTATTATTGCGGTTAATAAGTGGGATGCTGTTGAAAAGGATGGCACCACTATGGATTCATATCGCAAAAAGCTTATGGTTGATTTTTCCTTTATGCCCTATGCTCCGATAGTGTTTATATCGGCAAAAACAGGGCAGAGGGTTGAACGCCTTTTTGAGCTTATCAAGTATGTTAATGAGCAAAACACAATGCGAATTTCAACAGGTATGCTCAATGATATACTTGCTGATGCAACTGCCCGTGTTCAACCACCTTCGGATAAGGGAAAGCGCCTGAAAATATATTATATGACTCAGGCTTCAACCAAGCCGCCAACATTTGTTTGCTTCTGCAACAAGGCGGAGCTTTTCCATTTTTCATATCAAAGATATTTAGAAAATCAAATTCGTTCAACCTTCGGACTTGAGGGAACACCGGTTAGATTCGTTATTCGGGAGAGAGGAGATAAATAATGATTATGACCGCCATCATCACAGTTATAGCCGCTTACCTTATAGGTAGTGTTAGCTTTGCGGTTATATTTTCTGCTGTGTTTATTAAAAAGGATGTTAGAAATCTTGGAAGTGGCAACGCGGGGACAACCAATATGATGCGCGTTGCAGGCTTCTTGCCTGGAGCACTTACCTTTATTTGTGATGCACTTAAAGGCTTTGTTGCCTGTTATATAGGTAGACTTATATTTGAATATGCCTATACCCAGACGCAGAGTGTATGGCTTCATTCTTCGGTTGGTGTGTATCTTTGTGGTCTTGCTTGTATGCTTGGCCATATGTATCCCATCTTTTTCGGCTTCAAGGGCGGAAAGGGAGTTGCAACAAGTGTTGGAATTTATGCAGTTTGTTGCCCTATTGCCATTATTTCGGGTCTTATCGTTTTTGCGGTTTCAACCATTATTTCAAAAATCGTGTCCTTAAGCAGTCTTCTTGCAACCGTAACTGTTGTTACGCTTTCACTTATATTTTATGATAAGGGTGGAATTTTTGCTGTGCAGGCTGTGTTGAGCATTGCTATGGGCGGCCTCGTTTTCTTTAAGCATAGAGAAAATATAGTTCGGCTTATAAACGGAAACGAAAATAAAATCGGCAGGAGGAAATAAAGAGTGGCTAAAATAACCGTTTTAGGCGCAGGCGGATGGGGAATGGCTTTGGCTATTTCGGCTTGCGGCCGAGGAAATGATATTACTATATGGTCACCCTTTGAAGAAGAAGTAAAGCTTCTTTCTGAAAAGAGAACCAATGAAAAACTTTTGCCGGGTGTAATATTGCCCGATGAAATAAAGCTTTCAAACGATATTAAATGCGTTGAAGATAGTGTTATAACTATAATCGCGGTTCCATCAATCGCAGTTCGCTCGGTTGCAAAAAGCCTTGCAAAGCAAAAGAAATTTGGTATTGTTGTTGATGTTTCAAAGGGAATAGAGCAGGATAGCCTTAAAAGGCTTTCTGAGATTTTAGAGGAAGAGCTTGAAAATGTTAATGTTGTTGCGCTTTCAGGCCCCTCGCATGCCGAAGAGGTGGCAAGAGGTATCCCAACCTCAATAGTTGCCGCATCGAATAGCTTGCCTTCGGCTCAAATCGTTCAGGATATTATGACAAGTGAAAATCTTCGTGTTTATACCTCGGGTGATATAGTTGGTGCCGAGCTTGGCGGAGCGCTTAAAAATATTATCGCTATCGCCGCAGGTATATGCGAAGGCCTAGGTCTTGGAGATAACACCAAGGCGGCTATGATAACCAGAGGCCTTGCTGAAATGGCAAGACTTGGTGTTTGTATGGGAGCAAAGGAGTATACCTTTTCAGGCCTTACGGGTATCGGTGACTTGATTGTTACCTGCACTTCAAGGCATAGTAGAAATAACCGTTTTGGTCAGCTTGTTGGAAGCGGCGAGGATGTTAAGGTGGCGCTCGAAAAGGTTGGAACGGTTGAGGGTTATTATGCTACATATTCGGCATATAAGCTTGCCAAAAAATATCGTATAACTATGCCGATAATCGAAGAATGCTATGCTATTCTTTATGAAAACAAGGATGTTAAGCAAAGCCTTTTAGACCTTATGAACAGACCTTGCAGAAGTGAACACTAAATATTTTTTGAAATATATAAAAAAATACTTGCTTTTTTTATTTTTTTGTGGTATTATATAGCGTGCTATGTATTAAGTAAGGAGGTGCAGACCATGGCTAAATGTGATATCTGCAATAAAGAAATTGCTTTCGGAATTAAGGTTTCTCACTCACACAGACGTTCCAATAGAACCTGGAAACCCAACGTTAAGAAGGTAAAGGCAATAGTAAACGGAACTCCTCGTCGTATCAATGCCTGCACCCGTTGTTTGCGTTCGGGCAAGGTAACAAGAGCTATATAAGCTTTATTAAAAAGTCCCGAAGGGGACTTTTTTTATTGCATAAAAACGAGGTGTAACTTGTGATTAAAGCAGTTGTTTTCGATTTGGATGGAACACTTGTAAACTCAATAGATGATTTGGCTGATTCTTCAAATGCCGCTCTTATGGAATTAGGCTTTCCAACTCACGAGGTGGAGAAATATCGCTATTTTATAGGCGATGGAATGCGAAAGCTGATAGAAAGAATCTTGCCGCAAGAAAAGAGATATGATGAAATGATAGAAACGTGTCATAAAATCTTCAGAAGAATTTATGATGAAAATTATCTCAATAAAACTGCTGCCTATGAGGGAATCTATGAAATGCTCGATAGCCTTAAAGAAAAGGGATATAAGCTTGCGGTTATCTCAAACAAGGTTGATGTGATGGCTAAAAAAATTGTTTCAGAGCTTTTTGGCTCAGTGTTTGATTTCGTATCGGGAAAGGTCGATAATCTTCCCACTAAGCCTGATCCCACGCTAACCCTTTCTATAATGAAAGAAATGGGTGTGGAACCAAATGAATGTGCTTTTGTCGGTGATTCAGGAATGGATATGCTAACTGCAGTTAATACCGGGGCTTTACCCATTGGTGTTTCTTGGGGCTTTCGAGGAAGGGAAGAGCTGCTTGAAAATGGTGCTCAATATATAATTGATGCACCGCTACATATAATGGATGTTTTGGAGAAGGAAAATGCCGAATTATAAATCAACCAAGCTTGCCTGTTATGTCGGTTATGTCGTTCAGGCGGTGATAAATAACTTCCTGCCCATTCTCTTTATTGTGCTTAATGAAAACTATGGGCTCAACTATGAAATGCTCGGCAGAATCATCCTTGTTAATTTTGGTGTTCAGTTTTTAACCGATGCCCTAACCCCTAAAATCGTTCAGTTTTTTGGTTATAGAAGGTCAATGGTGTTTAGCCAAATAGGTGCGGCAACAGGCCTTGTATTACTCGCTATATTGCCGCAAATTATACCGAACACTTTTGTTGCAATAAATATTTCGGTTTGCATCTATGCAGTCGGAAGCGGACTTCTCGAGGTGTTGGTAAGCCCACTTATTGAAGCTTTGCCAACAACTAATAAGGGCGCTAATATGTCCTTCCTTCATTCCTTTTATTGTTGGGGTCAGGTGTTCACAGTTATTGTAACAACCCTTATGGTAAAGGTTTTTGGCTTCGCTAATTGGCAGTTTATTCCGCTCGTTTGGGCGATCATTCCTTTCTTTAACGGCTTTGCGTTTGTTAAGGTGCCGATTATCGAGCCGATAAGCGCCGAGGAAAGTGAACCGGTATCCAAGCTTATAAAGGGTAAAACCTTTATCGGTATGATGATAATGATGTTTTGTGCAGGGGCAAGCGAAATCGCTATGGCGGAATGGGCATCAATGTTCGCTCAACAGGGGCTCGGTGTTAGCAAGGTTATCGGTGACCTCGCAGGTCCTTGCGCTTTTGCGGCTTTAATGGGAATGGGAAGAATAACCCATGCCGCAGTTGCAGATAAAATCCCCTTTAAAAAGATTCTTGTTTGGATGAGTGCCGCGTGTATTGTGTGCTATCTCGTAACAGGTAGCGCGGCTTCCCCCGTTATAAGTCTTATATTTTGTGCTATTTGCGGATTTACTGTTGCATCCTTTTGGCCGGGGCTTTATTCGCAGGCGGCGGCAACCTTCCCGCGTGGCGGAACTGCAATGTTCAGCGTTTTTGCCCTCTGCGGCGACCTTGGTTGTTCGGTTGGCCCTTGGTTTTTAGGTGTTATTGCTGATGCAACAAGTCTTAGCATAGGCTTTCTTTCCTGCACAGTTTTCCCAGTAGCGATGCTTATAACCGCACTATTAGTCTTGCCTTCAAAAAAGTAATTGCAAACTTATAGAATGTATGTTACTATATACTTTGTTAGGATGTGAAAAATATGAAAAGAGCAGAATATTTAAGCTGGGATGAATATTTTATGGGTATTGCCTTGCTTTCATCAATGAGAAGTAAGGACCCTTCAACTCAGGTTGGCGCTTGTATTGTTAATAGTGAAAAAAGAATTCTTTCGATGGGATATAACGGAATGCCGCATTGCTGTGATGATGATGTTTATCCTTGGGATAGGCAGGGAAACCCATTAGATTCAAAATATTTGTATGTTTGCCATGCCGAGCTCAACGCAATTCTTAATTGCAGTACAGGTAAGGTTAGAGGCTGCACGGTTTACACAACGCTTTTCCCCTGTAACGAATGTGCAAAGGCAATTATTCAGTCGGGAATAACCGAGGTTGTTTATATGAGCGATAAATATGCCGATACCGATAGCACAATAGCTGCTAAAAGAATGTTCGATTCGGCAGGTGTTAAATACCGCGAGTATAACATGACTAATAAGAATATAGAACTGAAATTATAAAATTAAAACTCCGTGATGAATTTTCATCACGGAGTTTATTATTTTAAAAAAAGTACTTGACAACAGGAAAATGATGGTGTACTATATAACTGTACTAACCGAACTAATACAGTGAGTACAAAAGGAGGGATTTCGTGATTCAGTTAGATTATAAGAGCGGTATACCCATTTATGACCAACTGATAAACGGGATAATAAGACTTAAAATGCTTGGCGCCTTAAAGGGAGGGGACGCCCTTCCAAGTGTTCGCACCCTTGCATCCAGCTTGGGCATAAACCCCAACACTGTTCAAAAGGCTTACGCTATTCTTGAAGAAAGGGGCGTTATTTATTCGGTTTCGGGTAAAGGCTCCTTTGTTTCGGATGATAATGAGTCGGATAAGGCAGTAAGGGATATTGCGCTCACCGAGTTTAAGAAGGCTGTTTTGGATGCAAAGCATAAGGGGCTTAAGATAGAGGAGCTTATAAAATGCGTTGAAGAAATGGAGGAAGACCTATGATTGAAGGAATTAACCTTATAAAGAGCTTTGAAACAAAGAATGCTCTTGATGGTATCAATATTGAAATAAAGGATGGCTCGGTTTATGGGCTTGTCGGCTCAAACGGTTCGGGTAAATCAACACTTCTCCGTATGATTTCAGGTGTTTATAGCGCCGATGGCGGAGAGATACTGGTTGATGGAAAAAATCCTTTTAACAACACCGAAATTAAATCGCAAATTTGTTATTTGCCTGATATTCCGTTTTTTATCCATCAGTCAAACATTGATGAAATGGCAAAGTATTATGCTATGATGTATAGCACCTTTGATAAAGAGCGTTTTGAGTTTTTATCAAGTGTTTTTCCGCTTGATAGAAAAGCTCGAATTCAAACAATGTCAAAAGGTATGCAGCGTCAGGCGGCACTGATGCTATGCCTTTCGGTAAGACCGAAATATCTGCTTTTAGATGAAGCCTTTGATGGACTTGACCCCGTTATGAGAAAGGTTTTAAAATCACTTCTTGCTGAGGGTGTTTCGGATGGAATGACCGTTATAATAGCATCGCATAATTTGGGCGACCTTGAAAGCCTTTGTGATAGCGTTGGTCTTTTGCATAATGGAAAGGTTGTATTCAGCGAAAGTATTGATAGCTTAAAAAACAGCGTTCATAAGGTTCAGGCGGCATTTAGTTCTGTTCCCGATTTATCGGTGTTTGAAAAAATAAATCCCATAAAATGTGAAAAGTCGGGCTCACTCGTTCAGCTTGTTGCCAAGGGAGAAAGAAAGGAAATATTAGATTTTATCAATTCTCTTTTGCCAATTTTTGCCGAGTGTGTAACCCCCGACCTTGAGGAAATATTTATCTATGAATTGGAGGAAAAAGGCTATGACTTTGAAGAATTGCTTAAATAAACATAACCCCTTTTTAAACCTTTTAGGCTTCACCTTCAAGAAAAATTTAGGGTTTACGATTATAGCAACCATCATAACCTTAATTTTTTCTCCCGGTTTTATATGGAGTTTCACAAAAGACTTTGCAGATTTCAGTACGACCTACGAATTAACGCAGGATATGTCGGTTGTTTCGGGAGTTATGGCGGTTGCCTGCACTGCATTTTGCATATTGCTCTTGATAATTAACTTTGGCTATCTTTACAGCAAAAAAGGAACCGATGCCTATCATGCGTTGCCGCTCACGAGAATAGAGCTTTTCTGCGCAAGGTTTATCCCTGCCTATGTTTCTTCGCTCGTTCCTCTGATTGCCGCTTATCTCGGAGTTATAGCCTTAGGCAAGCTGCCATACATTGATTTAGATGTGGCATATATTATCCCTGCACTTATCTTCACCGCATTTATGATATTGATGCTCTCACTCTTTACTATGGTTTTCATCATTTCGGCAGGCGCAGTTTTTGATGCAGTTGTTTCGATTGCGGCGATAAATATTGGAATTCCTGTTATAATAATTTTTATACTTGAGGTTTGCAACAATAGTCTTTTCGGCTATGCAAATTCGATAGGAAACGAGCCCTTTATCTATGGAACACCCTTCGGCTTTGCGATGTATAAGCTAATAACATATTGCGAAAATTATGGATATAACGAGGTAAAGCTTTTCCCGATAGTTCAAACGATTATATTAGTTATATTAACTGTGTTGCTTGCCGCTCTTTGCTTATGGCTTTATAACAAACGCAAGAGTGAAAAAGCGGAAGAGGCTTATGCCTTCTCCTATATGCCGATGCTGATTTCCGTGATTATCGGCTTTATCGGTTGCTATTGCTTGGGCTTTATATTCTCGCAGGGAACGGTTTCTTCAATAGCCTTTTGGATTATGGGAGCAGTTGGCACTGCACTTGCGATTATCATTTATAGTCTTATTTCAAACAGAGGCTTTAAAAAGCTAAAGCAGGCGCTTTGGCTATCCCTTATAACCTTTGTTTTGTTTGTCGCTGTTAATGTTGGAATTTCGCTTGATATTTTTGGTTATGGAAGCTATATTCCAAAGGTAAATGAAGTTAAAAATGTTAATGTAAATGTTGTGCAATATGCTTCAACCGAGGAAAAAGCGGGAATTGAAAAGGTTATGGCACTTCATTCCGAAATAATCAAAAATAAAGATAAAGCGAATGATTATGATCATTATGAGAATTATGATTATATAAAAATTATCTATACTCTTAAAAATGGCGAGATAGTTGAGCGCGGATATAGTATGCCTTCGGTTGTCGGCAAGGATAAAAAGAAGGATATTATAGAATATGTAACTGTTCCGTTTATAAAGAAAACCTTCGAAGAATTTAAAGATACTTCCTTTGTTTTAGAAGGATATTACGGAGAAAATAAAGAGAACTATGGCTCGGTTAGATTATCAAAAGAGAAAACGAGCAAGCTAATTGCTGCATACTGTGATTATCTAAAGAAAACAGATGAGAAAATCTTTAGCGGTTGGGAATATAATGCATATCTTTATACAGGATATGGTGAAAATCAGTATTGGCAGGAAATTGCATATAATAGCGATGCTGTTGAGCTTATAAAGCTTTTAGAAAAGACAGTTAACGAAGCTGAAAAAATTGAAGAATCGGTAAAGGTAGTAGGATGAAAAAGGTCTTAGTTTATATTGGTTCCTTGATAGGTTGTATCGCCTTCACCTTTTTGATGTTTTCACTTGCAGGTTGGTATGATATAGGTGTGCCGCCGATAGTCACAGCGTTAAGATTTATCGTTATAACGCTTTTGATTTATGCGATAGGCTTTGAAATAGTTTTACTACTTAAAAATAAATAAAGAAACAATCGGGTACAATAAGTGTATCCGATTTTTCTTTTGAGGTGGTATTTTGAAAAAAAGCAAAGCGCTGATTTTCTTTTTTGATTTTTTAGGATATTTTATCGGTTGTCTTATCTATTCGGCGGCGGTCACAATGCTTATTTCACCTAATGAGATTTCTCCGGGTGGTGTAACGGGTATTTCAACTGTTTTAAATTATGCAATAGGTGTGCCAACAGGTGTTGCGTTGCTCGTTATCAACATTCCGATTATAATAATCGGCTTTATAAAATTTGGGGCTGTGTTTATTGCTAAAAGCGCAGTCGCAACGGTTATGGTATCTATAACACTTGAATTTTGTGAAGTGTTGCTCCCGGTTTTTCATATTGATAAAATTTTAGCCGCCCTTTTTGGTGGAATCCTTATGGGGTTGGGGCTTAGTATTGTTATGCTCAGGGGCGCCACAACGGGCGGCGTTGAAATAATTGCAAAGCTAATCAATAAAAGATATCACCACATAACTATGGGTAGAGTAATTCTGATTTCTGATGCCCTTGTTATCGCGCTTGCCGCATTTGTTTATAAAAATATTGAAAGTGCGCTTTATTCAAGTCTTGCGGTTTTCGCAACCTCCTATATAATCGATATTTTGCTCTATGGCTCTGATAAAGGAAAAATAGTTTATATTATAACTGAAAACTATAAAGAGCTGTGTGGGGAAATAACAACAACGCTCAAAAGGGGAGTAACGGTTATTGAAACCAAGGGCGGATATACAGGGGAAAGCAGAAAAATGCTTATGTGTGTTGTCAGAAGAAGTGAGGTTTCTTTGCTTTATAGAATAACAAGACAGGTTGATGATAAAGCCTTTGTTGTTGCAGGAGAAGCGGGCGCAGTTTTTGGCGAGGGCTTTAAGAATATCTCGTGAAGTTCCTATTGATTTTCGGTTTGTGTTCATAGTATAATAATATTAGATTTTAACATTATAAAAGGAGAATATGACTTATGGTAAAAGTAAAGGTTAAAAAGTTAAGAGAAGATGCAATTATTCCAACCTACGGTTCCAAAAGTGCCGCAGGTGCGGATTTATATGCCTGCACTGATGGCGAAACTATTATGATTGATGCCGACCAAACCGTTATCGTTCACACAGGCCTTTCCCTCGAAATTCCCGATGGATATGTGGGATATATTTATGCGAGAAGCGGCCTTGCAACAAAAAGTGGCTTGGCTCCTGCAAATAAGGTTGGAGTGATTGACAGTGATTATAGAGGCGAAATTATGGTTGCACTTCACAACCATTCGGGCACACCACAGGAAATCAGAGATAATGAGAGAGTAGCACAGCTTGTAATAGCCCCCGTTCTTACAGCCCTTTTTGAAGAGGCGGATGAGCTTTCCGATACCGCTCGCGGTGAGGGTGGCTTCGGCTCAACAGGTAAGTAATAAGGAGAAAAATATGGCAAAATTGATTTACCCTATAAATGAGGAAATAATTCCCATTTTAAACGATTTGCAAAGAAAATTTGTGAACGAAGATGAGCACGAGTATAATCACAATATGATTAACTGGGCACATCTTGAAAAATATAAGGAACAGGATGATACATTCCCCATTCTTAACACTTTTAGGTTTGAGAGTGAAAAAGAAGAGAATGTTATTGAGATAAGCGAAGATGCGGCATTTTCTAACCTGAGAAAAATTGAGGTTTCGGGCAACAGTGCCGAAATTCACAACTTCAAGGCAAACACTACATATTATTGGCGAGTAAACGGCGGCGAAGCAGGCTGCTTTAAAACCGAGGATGTCGCTCCCGTATTTTATGAGGTCGATGGTGTCACCAATGTCCGTGATGCAGGAAATTGGAAAACTAAATATGGCTGCCGCATAAAGCAAGGGCTCCTTTTCAGAGGCGGAGAGATGAATATTCATCACGATATAACCGAAAAGGGAATTGATGTGATGAGAAACATCTTGAAGATAAAAACCGACCTTGACCTTCGCGGTGAAGCAAAACAATTCCCCCATTCGCCAATAGGAGAAGATATTCAGTTCAATATTATCCCCGCAGGGCCTTATGCTATTTTTATGCAGAACAAGGAAACCTGCAAAGAGCTTTTTGATTTCTTTGCGGATGAAAGCAACTATCCTATTTATTATCATTGCTGGGGCGGAGCCGATAGAACAGGAACAATAGCCTGCCTGCTCGGTGTTGCGCTCGGTATGTGCGAAAAGGATACCCTTCTCGATTATGAAATAACTTCGCTTTCGGTTTGGGGAGAAAGAAATCGGGTTAGCGACCTTTATCAAGGCTTCCTTGCAGAACTTCAAAAATATGATGGCGAAACCTTCGAGGAGAGAGTTATGAGCTTTATTTATTCCTGCGGCATAACCGAAGAACAGCTTGATAAAATAAGAAATATTTTGCTTGATAGATAATAAAAAATTACGGATAGAACCTCTATCCGTAATTTTTTTACTTTTACTTTATTGCTTTAGTTTCAATTTCGTTGACTGCTTTTGCGATGAATTCATCGATAGGCATAACTCCGAGGTCTCCGCCTTCGCCGCGCATTCTAACCGAAACAGTTCCGTTTTCAACCTCATTGTCACCCGCAACTAACATATAGGGCACCTTTTGAAGTCTTGCTTCGCGTATCTTATAACCGATTTTTTCATTTCGGTCATCAAGCTCGACGCGCATACCCTTCGCCTCAAGCTTTGCTTTGATTTCATACATATAATCAAGATGTCTGTCAGCAATAGGCAAGAGCTTAACCTGTGTCGGAGCAAGCCACATCGGGAAAGCACCTGCATATTTCTCAATGAGAAGAGCAAGGGTTCTCTCATAGCAACCAATTGATGTTCTATGAATGATATAGGGGTTCTTCTTTGTTCCGTCGCGGTCAACATATTCCATACCAAACTTTTCAGCAAGCATCTGGTCAACCTGAATGGTGATAAGAGTATCCTCTTTTCCGTGAACATTGCGGATTTGGATATCAAGCTTCGGTCCGTAGAACGCCGCCTCACCGATACCAATTTTATAAGGTATCTCAAGGTGGTCAAGGATTCTTCCCATAATTCCCTGAGCCTCATCCCATTGCTCAGCAGTTCCTATATATTTATCCTTATCAGCAGGATCCCACTGTGAGAAGCGGTAGGAAACATCCTCATAAAGACCTAGGGTTTTGAGCATATAAATTGCAAGCTCCAAGCAACCCTTAAATTCTTCCTCTAACTGTTCAGGGGTACACATTAAGTGGCCCTCGGAAATTGTGAACTGGCGAACACGAATAAGTCCGTGCATCTCGCCACTTTCCTCATTTCTAAATAGAGTAGAGGTCTCGTTATAGCGAAGTGGTAGGTCGCGGTATGAACGAGCGCGGTTGAGATACGCTTGATATTGGAAGGGGCAGGTCATTGGGCGAAGAGCAAAGCATTCCTTTGTTTCATCTGTCGGGTCACCCAAAACAAACATACCATCAAGATAATGGTCCCAGTGGCCCGAAAGCTTGTAAAGGTCGCTCTTTGCCATATAGGGAGTCTTGGTTAAAAGCCATCCGCGTTTTGCCTCTTCATCCTCAACAAAGCGTTGGAGAAGCTGAATATCTTTGCTCCCTTTGGAAGCATAATCGGAAGACCTTGTCCAATAACATCAACGGTGGTGAAAAGCTCCATTTCACGACCGATTTTATTATGGTCGCGCTTCTTTGCTTCCTCAATTCTTGTCAGATGTTCTTCAAGCATTGAAGCCTTGGGGAATGCAGTTCCGTAAATGCGGCAAAGCATCTTATTATCGGAATTTCCTCTCCAATAAGCACCCGTTGCCGAGGTGAGCTTGAATGCCTTAACAGCGCCTGTGCTTAAAAGGTGTGCGCCTGCGCAAAGGTCGGTGAATTCGCCTTGCGAATAGAAAGAAATTTCTTCACCCTCGGGTAAGTCTTCAATAAGCTCAACCTTATAGGGTTCATCCTTCTCCTTGAAGAATTTTATTGCATCCTCGCGTGTCATAGTAAAGCGAGAAAGCTCAATATCCTCTTTAACGATTTTCTTCATTTCAGCCTCGATTTTAACAAGGTCATCGGGGGTGAACTTCTCATCGGTATCAAGGTCATAATAAAAACCATCATCAACTGCAGGGCCAATAGCGAGCTTAACATCAGGATAAAGTCTTTTAACAGCCTGCGCTAATATATGCGATGCAGTGTGGCGGAATGTCCATTTACCATATTCATCATCAAATGTGAGAATTTCGAGAGCGCAGTCTTCGTTAAGTTTTGTGCGAAGGTCGGCATTCTCTCCGTTAATTCTTGCGGCACAAGCAACACGCGCAAGTCCCATACTGATTTGCTTTGCGGCATCAATAACCGAAATACCCTTTTCGAGTTCCAGTATAGAGCCATCCTTTAAAGTTACCTTAATCATATTTACCTCCAAAAAAATAAACTCCGTCCCAAAAGGGACGAAGCATTAAAAATCTCCGCGGTTCCACCCGAATTCCGTTTTATAAAAAACGACACTTTGGTTACTCTTAACGCGAGTAAAACGTCTGTGTTTGTTACCCACAGCGCTCGAAGGTGGTCTTCATTCTTCCAAGGTCTGCGCGGCTTTCAGCCCATGACCGCGCTCTCTTAAAAACCTAAACGGAAAAACTACTGTTCTTCTCATAGCTTTTACCTATACATAATACAACCTGTGAGAATTTTTGTCAAGTGCTATATTTATCTTTAAATCTTTCAAAAATTATGATATAATAGCCATAACAATGTAAAAAAGGAGGGTTTTTATGGAAAAGGTTATGCTCGGAATGAGCGGTGGTGTTGATTCATCAGTTGCGGCGCTTGTTCTCAAGGAACAGGGCTATGAAGTTTTAGGGGCAACCCTTAAATTGCATCCTTTTTCGGCGGAACCCGAGCGCGATATAAATGATGCAAAGGCAGTTTGCGAAAGAATGGAAATCGAGCATAAAGCCTTTGACTTGAGCGAGCAGTTTAAAAAATATGTAACCGATAATTTTATAAACGAATATATCTCGGGCGGCACACCCAACCCTTGTATCGAATGTAATAAATATATTAAATTCGGTGAAATGCTAAATATTGCCGCCGATAACGGATGTGAAAAAATCGCAACGGGGCATTATGCGAGAATTGTTGAAGAAAACGGTCGGTTCTTGCTTTATAAAGCAAAGGATACCTCGAAGGACCAATCCTATGTTCTTTATATGCTAACGCAAAATGCACTTTCGAAAACGCTGTTTCCACTTGGTGAATTAACCAAGGAACAGGCAAGGCAAATGGCGGAGGAAAACGGTTTTGTTAATGCAAACAAAAAGGATTCGCAGGATATTTGCTTTGTGCCCGATGGGGACTATGCTTCGTTTATTGAAAACAACTCTTCCTTTAAATCTGAAAAGGGAAGATATATCGATATTGCGGGCAACTATCTCGGTGAGCATAGGGGAATTATTAACTATACGATAGGTCAGAGAAAGGGACTTGGAATAGCGCTTGGCAAACACGCCTTTGTTATAAGCAAGGATGCAAAATCAAATGAGGTAACCTTGGGTGATGAAGAATTTCTTTTTTATGATAAGGTTATAGTGGATGATGTTAACTTTATACCTTTTGATAAGCTCGAAAAGGAGATGCGAGTTTTAGCTAAGCTTCGCTATCGCCAAAAGGAGCAACCCGCCACCATAAAACCGCTATCCGAAAAAAGAGTTCTTGTTGAGTTTGATGAGCCGCAAAGGGCTCCAAGCAAGGGGCAGTCGGCGGTGTTCTATGTCGGCGATATGGTTATAGGCGGCGGAAAAATTTCGTGGGGTGAAAAATAATGGATGGAAGAATAGAAAAGGTAATCGGCGCATTAAAGGCGAATAATATTGATGCAGTATATGCGAAGGATAAGGAAGAAATAAAGCAAATCGTTAAAGGTATGCTTTTTAAGGATTGCGTTATAACCGCAGGCGGCTCAATGTCGGTTATTGAAAGCGGTGTTTGGGATATAATTTCAAGCGGCGAATATCAGTTTTTCAATAGGTCGGCGATTGGTATTACCGAGGAAGAAAAGCAAAATGCATTCAGGCAGGCGATAGGCTGTGACTTCTTCTTTTGCTCGGCTAATGCAGTCACCGAAAAGGGCGAGCTTGTTAATGTTGATGGCTTTTCAAACCGCGTTGCTTCAATCGTTTTCGGACCGAAAAAGGTTGTTATGATTGTTGGCAAAAATAAAATTGTTAAGGATGCGAATGAAGGGCTTTTGCGCGTTAAGAAAATCGCCGCTCCAAAAAATACCGTTAGATTAGGACTTGATACCCCTTGCGCAAAGCTCGGCCACTGCGTATCGCTCCTTAAAAATGATAATCCCGATTTCACCGATGGCTGCAAATCGGAAAATCGAATTTGCATAAGCTATGTGATAAATGCATTCCAAAGAATAAAGAATAGAATAACTGTTATCATTTGTGAGGATGAATTAGGTTATTAAAAATATTAAAATGGCATATCCTTTTATAGAATGAAACGAAGGGATGTGCCTTTTTTGAAAAAAGCGATATGTTTTTTGTTAAGTATTACTTTGCTTTGCAGCTTTATGTTAAATGCAAGTGCCGAAAAAAGAATAGCGAGTGAATGTGATATCTCGGATATTGATGAGCCGATTGTTGCGGTTTCGGGTGATGTAACCGCAGGCAAAAGGCTTGATATCAAAGCAAAATCGGCAATTTTGATGGAGGTCAACACAGGCAGAATTCTCTATGAGGATAATGCCGATGAAAAGCTGCCGCCTGCATCAATAACTAAAATTATGTCACTATTACTCGTTATGGAAGCGATAGATGAGGGAAGATTTGACCTTGAAACAGTTATAAGCGCAAGTGAACACGCTTGCAGTATGGGTGGCTCTCAAATATGGCTTGAGCCGAATGAAAGTATGGAGGTTAACGACCTGCTGAAAGCCGCAGTGATAGCATCGGCTAATGATGCAACAGTGGCTCTCGGCGAAGCGGTTTCGGGCAGTGAAGAGGGCTTTGTTGAAAAAATGAATGAGAAAGCAAAGCTTCTCGGTATGAATAACACCACCTTTATTAACTGCACAGGGCTTGATGCTGAAAATCACCTTACAAGCGCCCACGATGTTGCAATTATGTCGTGCGAGCTCATAAAACACGACCTTATAAAAAATTATTCAACCGTCTGGATGGATACCTTGCGCGATGGTGAAAGCGAGCTTGTTAACACAAATAAGCTTGTCAGATTTTATGAGGGAACAACAGGTCTTAAAACGGGAACAACAGGCAATGCCGGTTATTGTCTTTCAGCAACCGCCGAGAAAAACGGAATGGAGCTTGCCGCAGTTATTATGGGCGGAGAAACAAGCAATGATAGGTTTGCAGGGGCTAAAAAGCTGCTCGACTATGGTTTTGCAAATTTCGAGTTTAAAAAGGTTGGCACCGATATAGAAGCAGGAATGAATATGACGGTTAAAAAGGGTGCTGAAAGCGGAGTTGAAATTGATACAACTGCAACCCTTGATTTATTACTTGATAGAGGCAAGGTCGGAGAAATAACGCGAAAAACCGTTTTGAATGAGAATGTAACCGCACCTGTAAAGCGAGGCGATGTTCTCGGAAATGTCGAGGTGTATATCGGCAAAGAGCGAGCGGGGGTTATACCGCTGAGGGCTAAAACCGATGTCGATAAAAGAAACTTTTTAACAACTTTTGCCTGGATTTTAAAAAGTTTGTTCCTACTTTGAAAACTTTTAATGAATATTTATAAAATTGCTTGCAAAAGTGAGCAATATAATGTAAAATAAAACTAAAGAAAGAAAAACCTCAGGGGTGTTCAAATGGCAATCAATTTTAATTATTCCTTTGCTAAAGATTTTGTAAGGGAAAATGACCTTAAAGGACTTGAAACACAAGTTGCGGCAGCTCATAAGATTATAAACGATAAGAGCGGCCTTGGAAATGATTTTCTCGGTTGGGTAAATCTTCCAACAGACTATGATAAAGAGGAATTTGCTCGCATCAAAGCAGCAGCTAAAAGAATTAAAGAGGATACCGATATCCTCATCGTTATCGGTATCGGCGGTTCCTATCTCGGCGCTCGCGCAGCAATCGAGTTTTTAAAGGGGCCTTATTATAATCAGCTTCGCGGCGATTTGCCCGAGGTTTATTTCGCGGGAAACAGTATAAGCGGCTCATACCTTGCTGATTTAATCAAAATGTGCGAGGGTAAGAGAGTATCCGTTAATATTATTTCAAAATCAGGAACAACAACCGAGCCTGCAGTGGCTTTCCGTGTTTTCCGCAAAATGCTTGAAGAAAAATATGGTGAAGAGGGCGCCGCAAAGCGTATCTATTGCACCACAGATAAAGCAAGGGGAACACTTAAAAAGCTCGCTGATGAAAAGGGATACGAGTGCTTTGTTATTCCGGATGATGTTGGCGGAAGATTTTCAGTGCTCACAGCGGTTGGCCTTTTGCCAATTGCAGTAGCAGGTGCCGATATCGATGCTCTTATGCTTGGCGCAGCTAAGGCAAGTGAAGATTATAACGAGCCCGATATGTATAAGAACGATTGTTATACCTATGCGGCTCTTCGTAATGCATTCTATCGTAAGGGTAAATCAATTGAATTGCTCGTAAGCTACGAGCCGAGATTCACCATGATGGCTGAATGGTTTAAGCAACTCTTTGGCGAGAGTGAGGGTAAGGATAATAAGGGCCTTTTCCCTGCATCCGTAACCTTCTCAACCGACCTTCATTCAATGGGTCAATATGTTCAGGATGGCGCTCGCTTAATGTTCGAAACTGTTGTTACCTTTGGTGAAAGCGATAGCGATGTTGTTATTGAAAAGGAAGAGGATGATGGCGATGGTCTTAACTTCCTCGCAGGCAAAACAATGTCCTTTGTTAACAGTAAGGCATTTGAGGGAACAGTTCTTGCCCATACCGATGGCGGCGTTCCCAACTTTGTTATAAATGTTGATAAGGCGGATGAGGAAAACCTCGGCAGACTTATCTATTTCTTCGAAAAGGCTTGTGCGGTTTCAGGTTATATGTTGGGCGTTAACCCCTTTGACCAACCCGGTGTTGAGAGCTATAAGAAGAATATGTTTGCTCTTCTCGGCAAACCCGGTTTTGAAGCGCAAAAAGCTGAGCTCGAAGCAAGACTCGGCAAATAAAAAAGGAAATAACCGCTTTGGCGGTAAATATAAAAGGAGTTGGTATAAATGATTAAAATCATAATCGGAAGAAAAGGTTCGGGTAAAACCAAGAAATTAGTCGATTTGGTAAACGAGGCTACAAGCAAAAGCTTAGGTAACGTTGTTTGCATCGAGAAAGGTGATACTTTAACCTATTCCGTTACTCATAAGGCAAGACTTATAGATGCTGATGCTTATGGCATCTCGGGCTATGGCGAATATTACGGTATGCTTTCTGGCATCAAGGCAGGCAATCACGATATAACTCATATCTTTGGCGATGCAACTCTCCGTATCGGTACCAGAGATTATGATGAATTGGTTGCATTCCTTGCAAGACTCTCTAAGATAGAAGATGTTGATTTCCTCTTTACAGTTTCGGCTGATAAGGAAGAATTACCTAAGAAGCTCTTCGATATCGCAGAGGTTTGCTAATTAAAGATTTTAAAAAACGCATTTCAGGCGAAAGCCTTGAAATGCGTTTTTATATTTTTGCCTTTAATAAAAATATTGTAAAATTTCAAGTTATATGATATAATACCCGATAGTAATATTTATTACGGAGGAATTTTAATGAACGGAAATATAGTTATCACGAGTGACAGTACAACGGATTTAAGCGCCGCTTTAAAGGAAAGATATGGCGTTATAACACTTCCACTCGGTATAAATTTAGGTGATAAAACCTATCTTGATGGTATTGATATAACTCCCGATTTTATCTATGAGCACCACAGCAAAACAGGTGAGCTTCCAAAAACAAGCGCCGCAAATCTCGGCGAGTCACTTGATTTTTTCAAGCAGTTCACCGATGAGGGCAAAAAGGTTATTCATTTCACTATCAGCTCCGAAATGTCTTCTACATATAGAAACGCTTGCCTTGCGGCAGAAGAGCTTGAAGGTGTCCGCGTTATTGATACTAAAAATCTTTCAACAGGTGGCGGTCTTCTTGTTGTAGCCGCTGCTGAGCTTCGTGATGCAGGAAAATCTTTTGATGAAATTGTGAGCGAGGTTGAAGCGTTAGTTCCTTGTGTTGATGCTTCGTTTGTTATTGATAG
Source organism: Clostridia bacterium (assembly GCA_017439845.1). Classification (GTDB taxonomy): domain Bacteria; phylum Bacillota; class Clostridia; order Oscillospirales; family Acutalibacteraceae; genus UBA737. The sequence continues at coordinate 34,408 of JAFSIJ010000043.1, forward strand.
TCTTGAGTATCTCCATAAGGGCGGCAGATGTTCCGCTCTTGCTATGCTCGGTGCAAATCTTTTAAAATTAAAGCCCTGTATTGAGGTTAAAAATGGCTCTATGGGCGTTGGTAAAAAATATCGCGGTAAGTATGATGAGGTTTTAAAGCAGTATGTTAAGGAGCGCATCGGCGATGCATCTGATATAGTGCTTGACCGAGTTTTCGTAACCCACGCAGGTTGTGATGAAAAGGTTGTTAACGATATCGTTGATATTGTTAAGAAATCAGCCCCGTTTGGTGAGGTGTTCTTAACAAGAGCAGGCTGCACCATCTCTTCACACTGCGGTGCTAACACCTTAGGCGTTCTCTTTATAAGAAAGTCACCTATCGAATAAGTAGGGTGACAAGAGTCGAATCGGTTGCGATTTCGCTTGCCACCTTTTACTGCCTTTCTTGCGTTTATTTTTGTAAGGCGACAGCCTTACTGCAAATTTCACGCTGCGCCTTTCAAAAAAGGTGGCAGGTAGAAATTCTTCGACCTGCCAAATAAATAATTTTTTGGTAGAGCGAAGACGAGGAATGCAGTAATACTGACGTATTACAAATGACGAGGCAAGAAAAAACTAAAAATTATTATTTGTCAGGCGTGACAGATTCAACTTTTGTCACCCTAAGCATATTATGAGATAGGGGAGAAAGTGCTTTCGTATAACCCCTTTAATATATAAAGCCCTTGCGGAAATATCCGCGAGGGCTGTTTCTTTTAAAATAGTTATGGACTTATCAAAAGAATCGTGATATAATAAGATGAATTATAATGTAAAGGTGGGCGAGAAAGTGCAAACTATATGTGTTGCCGATGTGGTTATAAATATTGACAGTGCGGATAAGGAGTACTTTACCCGCCGTTATAAAGAGTATGAGGTAGAGTATACCGATAATCCTGATATGTGGATAAAAACGGAGTGTATCGAGAAAATTGATGAGCCAAAGGGCGAGCTTATTGAGAATATAAGAACCTCATATATCGTAAAAACCGAAGATGGCTTCCTTTGCCGATATGCAAAATCTTCAAAAACAGGTAAGATTGCGTATGCTATTTATTACAATGAAGATTATAGCAATGTAAAGATAGTTATGGAAAAGGGCTTTATTTTCCAAAAGCTCAATAATAGAGAATGGGAATACCTGTATACAGGGTTTATGTTTGCGAATAGGCTCACAAACCTTGGAGGTACCGTTCTTCATAGCTCGGGTATGGCTTATAAGGATATAGGAATTGTCTTTTCGGCAGACCCCGGAACAGGAAAATCAACCCATGTTTCGCTTTGGAAAGAGCGCTTCCAGAATGATGTTGAAATAGTTAACGATGATAAGCCTGCTCTTAGAATAATTGATGATAAGTTTTATATGTTCGGCACACCTTGGAGCGGAAAAACCGAGCTTAATATAAACACAAAAAAAGAATTAAAAGCTATATTTTTTATTGAACGCGATACTGAAAATAAGGTTGAGCGAATGAGCGTTGCAGATAGCGTTTTAAACCTTTCCCGCCAGCTTCCAAATCCATTTTATGATAAAAATGTAGGCATAAAAACAGTAAAGCTTATTGAAAAATTATATGCTTTAAATGTGCCTATTTATAGGCTTCGCTGCAGTATCAGTCAGGATGCTGTAACAGCAGTATATAACGAAGTAATAGGAGAAAAGTGATGAAAATTAAAGAAGGTTTTATCAAAAGTAATTTAGGGGATGAATGTGTTGTTGTGCCTGTTGGTGCGCAAACTGTTGATTTTCGCGGACTTATCACCCTTAATGAAACAGGCGAGTTTATATGGGAAATTTTGCAAAACGAAAGTGAGATTTCTGATATAGTGAGTGCGATGACAAAGGAATATGATATTGATGAAGCAACCGCAAAGGCGGATGCCGAAGAATTTGTTAAAATACTTAGCGAAAAGGGATTTCTTGAATAAAAATGATTAAGACAGTTAATATGTCTATGCAGGATCTTTCTCCCCTTATTTCAAGCTGTGTTGAATCGGGCAAGGAGGTTGTTCTCACCGTTACAGGTAACAGTATGCGCCCCTTTATCAAGGATAAGCGAGATCAGGTTATTCTCATAAAGGCAGATAAAGAAAATCTTCAAGTGAACGATGTTCCGCTTTATAGGAGAAGAAACGGAAAGTATGTTTTGCATAGACTCGTTAAAATAGAAAACGGGAAATATACAATGCTCGGTGATGCTCAGGTAAGGCTTGAACCGGGTATAGAGCCCGACCAAATTGTAGCAATAGCAAAGGGCTTTATCCGCAAGGGAAAAACATATCCTTGTGATTCGAAAGAATATAAAAGATATGTTAGCTTTTGGAATAAAATGATGCCGTTAAGAAAATTTTATTTTCTTTTAAAGCGTGCGCCAAAAGCGGTTTTAATAAGAATAAAAAGGTTAGCTAAAAAAATCCTGTCACTCTTTAAATAGAGGGCAGGATTTTTTAAATATTTATGTTGAAAAAAGGGATATATTTTGGTATTATAAAGTGGTAAAAGGAAAGGTAGGTTTTTTTCTATGATTATAGATATACACGCCCATTGCGGAGTGGTTGAAAATGGCCATAAAATGCCTATAGAAAATCAGCTTTACGGTATGGAGAAATATGGTATAGATTATGCTATTATTTCTAATGTGGAATGTGGAGAATGCCATGATTGTATAGAGGGTAATAAAAGGGCGCTCGAAATAGTGAAACAGTATAGAGATAAATTCTCTTGTATGCTATGGGCAACCGAGGATTTAACCGAGGATGAAAAGAACCAATTTGAAGAATTATATCTTCAAAATAAAGAATTGATAAAGGGGTTGAAGGTTCACCCTGATATATCCAAAACAGCAGCGGACGACCCTTGCTTTGATTATGTTTACAGAATGGCTGAAAAGTATGATTTACCCGTTTTACTTCATACTAATAACACCGAGTTCTCAAGTATAGAAAAAAGTGTGAACGCGGCTAAAAAATATCCAAAAGCGAGATTTATTTTAGGCCATATGGATATTTCCTCGGATGATTGCATCGAGGCGCTAAATGCAGTTCGAGATTATGATAATATTTATGGCGATACCTGTTGGATATGGCTTGATGCCGTGAAAAAAGCAAATGAGATGGGTATTATTCATAAAATGATGTTTGGCACAGATAGTCCGATTTCGGGCAAAGATACATATATGGATGTTTACTACAAGGATTATTATACCTTTGATGCTGATTATATGCACGATGTTATGTGCGAAAATGCTCGGAAATTCTTCAAATTTTGAGAAAATTTTTGGAAAGATGAAAAATTAACAAAATAAGCATTGTTTTTAAAGTCAATATTATATATAATAATATTGGATTACGTTTACCATCGGCGGTGTGGATTATGAAAATTAAAAGATTATCAAGTGAAAACACATTATTTTTCAAGCAAAGTGCATCCTGCTTTAATGATGCTCTTCTTCTCGGAAACGGAAGAATGGGCGCTATCGTTTATGGCGGTTCAAGTGAAGAAAAAATATCTCTCAATGAGGATACTCTTTGGAGCGGCTCTCCCGTTATTCCAAGCGAGGAGAATTATCCGCCCATTTTAGAAAAGGCAAGAGAACTCTTTTTTGAAGGGAAAAAGGAAGAGGCTCAAAAGCTTATCGAATCAAAGTTTGGATATAAGCTTAATCAGGTTTATTTGCCGCTTGCAGATATTAAGATAAATCAGTATTTCAACGGAGAAGCTAAAAGGTATCAAAGAAAGCTTTCTCTTGCCGATGCTATCCATACAGTTAGCTATTCGGCTGATGATTGCTCTTTTAAAAGAGAATGCTTTATGAGCGCACCGTATCAGGTCTTGGCAATTAGCTTCACTTCATCTAAAATAAAAAAAATCAGCTTCGATTTAGCGCTTGAGGGAAGACTTAAGTGTGAATATGAAAATGATAAAAACTGCATAGTGTTAAAGGGAAAAGCCCCCACACTAATTGCGGATTACGGTGATGCGTATCGTAACGAAAGCTATATCCACTATGAAGAAAATGGCGTTAGCTACATAGGCCTTGTAACTGTTAAAGCTGTTGGTGGAAGTGTTGAATATAACGGAAACACAGTAAGCGTTAGAGATGCCGATAGCGCAGTTGCTTATTTTGCAACAAGAACAAACTTTATCCGTTTTGATAAGATGCCGAGCGGTGAGGAATACATAGAGAAATGCTTTGCCGATATTAAGAATGCATCGGCAGTTGAATATGCACTTCTTAAAAAGGAAAGCGTTGCCGCCCATAGAAAGCTTTATAATTGTTCGGCAGTTTCTCTTCTTGATAACAGCAAGGCTCGAATTCCAACCGATGAAAGATTAAAACTTGTGCAAAAGGGAGAACAGGATAATGCCCTTTGCATATTGCTTCTTAATTTAGGAAAATATTTAACAATTGCAGGTTCAAGAAAGGGAAGTCAGGCAACGAATCTTCAAGGAATTTGGAACGATATAATAATTCCGCCTTGGAGCAGTAACTTCACCATCAATATCAATACCGAAATGAACTATTGGCCCACATTGAAATTAGGTCTTAAAGAATGCTATGAGCCTTTTATCAGATTTGTTAGCGAGCTTAGTGAGAGCGGAAGCCTAACCGCAAAGAACTTCTATGGCAAGAGCGGTTGGGTAACCCACCATAACTCGGACCTTTGGCGACTTTCGCACCCTGCAACAGGAAGGCTCAATAACAGCGCTCAATGGGGATTTTGGAATGCATCTTCGGGTTGGCTGGCTAAAATGCTTTGGGATTATTATAGATATACGCTTGATAAAAAGTATCTTAAAAAGGTTTATCCCATTATTGAGGGTGCCGCAAGGTTCTATAAGGAAAGTCTTGCCCAGTGTGAAGGAAGGCTTATTTATCCGCTTAGTACTTCGCCCGAGAATAACTACATAGAAAATGGCGAAATGATGCCTATTGATAAATCAACTTCGATGACACAGGAAATAATCTATGACTTGTTCGATGCAGTAGGCAAGGCGCAAGAAACATTGGGTCTTGAAAACACCTATTCCGAAATATTGCCAAAGCTTAAAAAGCCCGGTTTTTGCAAAAACGGAGAGCTTTGCGAGTGGCACGAGGAACATGAGGTTTGGGACCCACATCATCGCCACGTTTCGCATCTTTACGGGCTTTTCCCTGCAAATCTTTTCGATGATAAGGAGAGGCAAGCGGCTAAAAAGGTTTTAGAGTCAAGGGGCGACGGTGGAACAGGCTGGAGCCTTGCTTGGAAGATTAACTTCTGGGCAAGATTAGGCGATGGTGAACACGCCTTAAAGCTTCTTAAAAACCAGTTGAGAGTAGTTCCCGCGGTTTCTGATTCTATTAACATGGAGAGCGGCGGCGGAAGTTATCCAAACCTCTTGTGCGCCCATCCACCTTTCCAAATTGATGGTAACTTCGGTGCGGCAAGCGGCATAATTGAAATGCTTGTCCAAAGCGATAATGATGGCAATGCAAAGCCATTGCCTGCGCTTCCAAAGGAATGGAAGAATGGTTTTGTTGAAAATATCTGTTTACCCGGAAATAAGAAAATAAGCTTTGCCTGGGAAAACGGAAAAATTATAAAAATGAGTATAAAGGAGAAATAAAAATGTTAAAAAATATTCCTAAAATTTTATCCCCCGAGCTTTTAAAGGTATTATGTGAAATGGGTCATAGTGACCGCCTTGTTATTGCGGATGGAAACTTCCCCGCAGAGAGTATGGGCAAAAATGCTATTGTCATCCGTGCTGATGGTCACGGTGCTTGTGAAATTTTAGAGGCAATTCTTGAGGTTTTCCCGCTTGATACTTATGTTGAAAAGCCAGTTAACCTTATGAAAGTTATGCCTGGAGATACAGTTGAAACTCCTATTTGGGATGAATATGCAAAAATCGTTGCCGCTGCTGATAGCAGAGGCGATGCAACCATCGGTCATATCGAGCGCTTTAAGTTCTATGAAGAGGCAAAAACAGCCTATGCAATTATTGCAACAAGCGAAGCTGCTCTTTATGCAAACGTAATGCTTCAAAAGGGAGTAATCTAATGGCATATTTGCAAGATTTAAAGCCTTGTGAGTTAAAGGCGGCAGTAGAGAAGGGAACACCCTTGATGATTGCTGTTGGCTCAATTGAGTATCACGGAAGTCAGTTGCCACTCGGCACAGACCTTTTGATTGTTGAAGGTCTTATTCGTGAGCTTGAAAAGAGAACGGATATCGTTGTTGCCCCATCATTCACCTTTAGTCCAACAGGCTTTATGGTTTCGGGTGAGGATAGAGGAACGGTTGATGTGAGAATAGGAACATTTATTGATTACTGTTCTCAAATCCTTTCCTGCTATAAAAATATGGGCTTTAAAAAGATTTATGTTCTCGTTCATCATCAGGGCGGAAGTATTAAGCGCTACCTTGAGATTGCGCTTGAGCAAATAAACGATTATGATGCCCATAAAGAGTTTGGCAAATCCTGGTGGACCGACCGCAAAAAGAAGGAAAATACCTGCGATATTGAGGTTTGTCCTGCTCAATTCGGCGAAGAGGTTTTAAAGGAATTTTTCGGCCATGGCGGTGAGGGTGAAACCCAGCCGATTATGGCTTATTTCCCCGAGCTTGTAAGAATGGATTATCTAACTGATGATGAGGCGTTTTGGAATAAAACCGCTAAGGATTCCAATATGGATGATGCTATAAGAGCAAGAGATATCCTTATCGCTTCCTGGCTTGAAAAATTAAGCGCAAACAACTGATTTTAACCAATGGAGAAAGAAGGTGCACGAATGAAACGAGTAATTGGTATTATTTTGATAATAAGTATGCTCATTTCGGTTTTTAGCACGGGTTTCATCGCTTCGGCATACGAGGGAGATTCACCTGTGACCGCTGATGCGCGGATAACCTTTTCAGATTACGAGGTAGATCCCGGCGAAGAGGTGGAAATGACTGTCAGCATAATGCCTTATACTGATATTAAGTTGCTTGGTATAGAGCTAAATGTTGAATATGTTTATCAAAGAGATTTTTCCTATCCGTTCACGCTGGTTGAGGAAAAAACTCAGCTTCCCGAAGAGTTTGAAACAGCATCGGTGGCGCAAAAATATGCCGATGTTCCTATCGTTTTTGTTTGGGATTCAATTGATAATCTCGAATTTAGCGCAAATAAGGAAATAGTGCTCGGCACATTCACGCTAAAGGTTAACGAAGAGGCAAGGCTTGGCGAGTATATGTTCAACCTATATTTCAACGAAATCTATTATTCGCATGAATATGAGGATGAGCATGGCGAAACACAAAGAGAACTCAGGGATATAGAGATATACTCTGGCGAAGAGGTTGAACTCTTTGTTGGTGAAAAATTAGTCGTTTATAACACCCCAATTAAAGTTCCGCTTGGCGGCGCTGAAAACTATGCTTACGATGTTTTAGTAAACAAGCTTTTAGACCACGAGGAAACATATATTGACAACACTGATATTGCCGAAATCGTTGAGATAGTTGATTTTGGCGATAACTCGGTTATTCGCATCAGAGGTAAAGAACTCGGAGAAAGCACCATTCTTTATGTCAAGAGTGCGGATGAAGAACTTGAAGAAAATGTCACCACACTTATAACAGTTGTAAAACCTACTGCGTGGGCAACACCGAAAACAGCGCCTGATAAAACGGTTTATTATGTGGGCGAAAAGTGTGATAAAGAAACCCTTTTAAACGGTTTTTCAATGAGAATAGATTATGAAAATTATGAAAACAAGATTGTGGATAACATAGAGGAACTAAGCCTTGGTGAATATGATTTCTCAACCCCAGGCGAAAAATCGGTTAAGGTTTATTGCGAGGATACCTATATCACTTTGAAATATACAGTTAAAGAAACCCCCGAATATATCGGTTCGACCGTTTATTCCACAACCGCCACAGAGATTTTCAATGTTCCCGAAAACACAAGTGTTGAAGAATTTATTGCTAACACAAATGTAAGTGATAGATTAGAGCTTTTCGATGCGCAAGACAACCCCATTACCGAAGGCATCATTAAAACCGGCATGAAAGCTAAATTTGTTTTAGATAGCGAAGTTAAAGCTTGTGCCACAATTTCTGTTAAATATGATGTTAATGGCGATGGCTCGGTTGGTTTGAAGGACTTAATGCTATGCAAAAAGGCAGCATTGGGCGAAGAACTCCTATCTAACGCACAATTAAAGGCAATAGGATCCGCTCCTAATGCTCAAGCCCTTGTGCTTATGAAAAACTATATTTTGCAGTAAAAATATCTGGAGAAAATAATGGAAAATAATAATCAAGATTTTGAAGCGCTCAATGAAAACGAGATTTTTGAAAACGAGAATTTGGAAGTTGCCGAAAAGGGCGAAGAAATCGAGGAAACCACTAAAAAATCAAAGTGGCTTTCTAAAGAAAAAATTAAGCTTTATGCCTTTATCGGTGTAGCTTTGGTGCTTGTTTTAGCGGTGCTTTTCATATCGCTTTATATAAAGTCGGATAAGGTTTCAAAAGCGCTCGATTCCGAAAAGTATAACCGTGTTCAAATTAAAATATCTCAAACTGTCGAATATCTTGAAACCGAGGAAGAAGAAACCGAGGAGGATATAGATTCAGGCGAGGATGTTATTTATAACGATGGCGGTTATGGTAACTATTATTACGATGAAAATGGTAATCTTGTAACCGAAGAGGAGCCTGCCGAGGAAGAGCAGCAAAGTAACACATCAACCTATGATATAAGCACAATAAGGTTTGATGGAGATACTATTCATGAGAAGAGTGATTTTGGAGAAACCTATCATTTCACCCGTGATGGCGAACGCTTCGTTGTCTACTACTACGAGGACCTTCTAACAAGCATTCAAAAGGAAGAAGGCGAAGATGTAGAGGGCGAGTGGATAGAGGCTCCTGCGGAGTCCTATGGAAACATAGTTTCCTTTGATTTAAAGGTTTTAGATTCGTATGTTGAGTCTGATTTTAAAAAGGTTGAGGACCACTATGTTCCAAAGGCAAACGCCGAAGAAATGTTCTTTGATTTTCTTAAAATTAAACAGGTTGAGAAATACGCCAATACCGATATAAAGTTCTATTTTGAAAATGGAAAAATGTTGAAAATTGTTGCATCATATATCTATGACAACACAATGAGCATAGTTCAAACCTATAAATTCACCTATGAGGATGAGAAAATTGTTGTTCCCGAAGCAGATAAAAAATATGATGCTAACGGGCAACTCATAGAGGGCACTGAAAATGAAGAATAAACATTTAAAATTTTTGGTGTTAACCGCTATTTTACTCATCATAACAAGTATAATAGTAAGTGCCGCAGGTGTAACGCATTTTGTGATGAACTATGCGCAAAATGGAGAAAAAATCTCGGTTAATGTTCAAACCGACTGCGTTACAGGTGTCGGAGGAATGGACTTTGCTTTAAACTTTGATAACGAAGCATTCGAGCTTGATGAAGGCTCGGTGCGTTGTTCTCTTCCTTCGTGTGAGATGGTTATCAAAGAGAATATGATAAGGGTTTTATGGGATACAACCGAAAAAGAAACCCTGCCGAACATCCTTATTTCAGCTGATTTTATAAGCAAAGATGAAACATCGGTTGAGAGTGGAATGTATTTCTCTATAAACGATTATTATGATAATTCGTTAGAGCTTAACGACCTTCCCTATGAAGTATCATATTTATCGGCCGATAGCGTGGAAAGGGCAAAGCTTTCCGGCTTGCCGATTGTTGTCACTGTGCTGCTTGTTATAATTGCAGTAATAGTTGTTTCGGCGGCTGCATATTGGTTCTTAACTAACAGGAAAATAGAGGAAATAGCAAGAAATATTGTTAAAAGTTCTCTCACTTTGGAGGCGGTTTAACCGCCTCCGATTTTTTTTTGTAAATTTTTTAATTTTTAGGTGACATATACAAATAAAAGTGATATAATAATATATTATATTATAATGGTTATGTTTAGTCGAAACATCTCTGTTTCGACACAAAATCTTTGATTTTGTTGCAAATTTCTTTGGAAATTTGTCCAGACCCATTGCAATGAGTGTCGTGCAAAATTAAAATATGCAATTTAATTTTGCTAAAGCCACTTAAAAGTGGCTTGTCGAAGCGCTTTTCAGCGTTTCGACAAACTACAATCATTATGGGGGGAGTATTTTTGAAGCTTTTAGTTATTGATGGTAACAGTATAATCAACCGCGCTTTTTACGGTATTAAGTTGCTAACCACAAAGGATGGCCAGTATACTAACGGTGTCTATGGCTTTATAAATATACTCAATAAGCTATGCGAGACTGAAAACCCCGATGGCGTTGCGGTTGCCTTTGATTTGAGAAGCCCCACCTTCCGCCATAAAATGTATGATGCATATAAAGCGGGAAGAAAAGGTATGCCTGATGAACTTGCAAGCCAAATGCCACTGCTTAAAAAATATCTCACCCTTGCAGGTCATACCTGCTTAGAGCTTGAGGGCTATGAAGCTGATGATATCATCGGAACACTTGCAAGAAAATGTGAACAAAGCGGAAATGAATGTGTTATAGCAACGGGGGATAGGGATTCGCTTCAACTCGTTTCGGATGCAACTCGAGTTTTGCTGACTGCGACTAAAATGGGCAGACCGGAGGTTATAAATTATAACAAAGAAGCGCTCTTCGAAAAATACGGACTCACTCCTGATGAAATGATTGAGCTTAAAAGCCTTATGGGTGATAGCTCGGATAATATACCGGGTGTTGCAGGTGTTGGCGAGAAAACAGCGCTTGATTTGATATCTCGTTTTCATAGCATTGATTATATCTATGAAAATGTTGAAGCTCTTGATATAAAAGAGGGTGTTCGCGCAAAGCTCATTGCCGATAAGGAAAAAGCTTTCTTAAGCCGTGAGCTTGGAACAATCTGCAAGGAAGTTCCACTCGCTATAAATCTTGAAGATTTGAAATATAGCGGTCGTGATGAAGAAGAACTTTCAAGGTTTATGACAAGTCTTGAATTCTTTGGTCTTATGGAAAAAATGGGCATAAAGCCAAGCACTTCTTCAAAAAACGAAGCAATACAAGAAAAGAAAATCTATAAAATCGGCGATGCTCCAAAGCTCGATAATATAAAAAAAGCCGATGTTTATTTTGAGGGCGGAATTTATGCCCTTGTTTGTGAGAATACGATTTATATGCTCAATATGAGTGAAACGGAAGAAATTCTCGCAAACGAAAAAATTGAAAAAAGAGTTTATGATAGTAAAACGCTTTATCGTCGTTTTGAGCGTGTGGAGAATATCTCCTTTGATGTTCTGTTAGCAGGATATCTTTGCAATCCATCCTCATCAGATTATTCGCTCGAGCGCCTTGCAAGTGAATATGCAACTGCTCCCTTTGAGATAGAGGGAACTGCCGATTCTTTTATAAACAATGCAGCTCTTTTCTCGGCGGTTGCCGATACACTTTTTAGTGAGCTTCAAAAGAGTGGCGAGGATAAGCTGTTAGGGGAAATTGAAATTCCTCTCGCCCGAGTTCTTTCAAGCATGGAAAACGAAGGCTTTTTGGTCGATAAAAAGGGCCTTGATGATATGAGTAAGGAATTAGCGGAAAGAATTTCGGTTATAGAAAAAGAAATCTATTCGCTTGTTGGATATGAGTTTAATCTCAATTCTCCAAAGCAGTTAGGTGTTGCGCTTTTTGAAAAGTTAGGGCTTCCTGCTAAGAAGAAAACTAAGAGCGGTTATAGCACAAATGCTGAGGTTTTAGAGGGCCTTAGATATGCCCACCCCGCAGTTGAATTGTTGCTCGAATATAGAACACTCGCAAAGTTAAAATCAACCTATTGTGATGGGCTCGCCGCTTGTATCGGTGATGATGGCAGAATTCATACAACCTTTAATCAGACCGAAGCAAGAACGGGAAGAATCAGCTCGCTTGAGCCTAATTTGCAAAATATCCCCGTTAGAACAAAGGAGGGCAAACGCCTTCGTGAGTTCTTTGTGGCGCGCGAAGGATATGTCCTTTGCGATGCTGACTATTCGCAAATTGAGCTTCGGGTTCTTGCATCAATGTCAAATGATGAGAATATGATAAATGCCTTCTCTTCGGGTGTGGATGTGCATACAGTTACCGCTTCACAGGTGTTTTCAATGCCGATAGATATGGTAACACCCGTTATGCGAAGCAGAGCAAAGGCGGTTAATTTTGGTATTGTATACGGAATAGGTGCTTTTTCTTTGGGTAAGGATATCGGTGTTACAAGAGCAGAGGCTGATAGCTATATAAAGAGCTATCTTGCCGCCTATCCGAATGTTAATGCATATATGGAAAAAACCATCGAACAGGCAAAGGCTGATGGCTATGTAACAACACTTTTCGGCAGAAGAAGATATTTGCCAGAGCTTGCATCATCAAACGGAATGCTTCGAGCGTTCGGCGAAAGGGTGGCAAGAAATGCTCCTATTCAGGGAACTGCCGCCGATATAATCAAAATCGCTATGATAAAGGTCTATGATAGATTAAGCCGAGAAGTACCCGATGCGAGACTCATTCTTCAGGTCCACGATGAGCTTATCGTGGAAGCACCAATGGAAAAAGCCGAGCTTGTTTGCCACATTCTTTCAGAGGAAATGGAAAACTCGGCAAACCTTGAAGTTAAGCTAACAGCCGATGCATCCTTCGGTAAAACTTGGTTAGAAGCAAAGGGATAAAATGAAGATAATTTTTGTTTGCACAGGAAACACCTGTAGAAGTCCTATGGCGGCAGGCTATCTCGAAAATAAAAAAATAGAATGGCTTGAGGTTTCGAGCAAAGGATTGTTCGCAGATAAGTCCCCCGTAAGTGTGAATTCAGCTCTTGCTATGAAGGAAATCGGTATAGATATTTCAAAGCATATATCATCGCAGTTAGAAAATGATGATATAAAGTCAGCCGATAGAATAGTTTGCCTTTCTAAAAATCATTTTGATTATTTGCTCAGTATCGGTGTTTCCCCTAAAAAGCTTTCGGTTTTAGGAAGTGGAATAGCCGACCCTTACGGAATGGGAATAGAAGAATATAGAAAATGCCGAGATGAAATAATATCGGAGATTGACAAGCTTTTTGAAAACTCATTTTTTTCAGGGTTTAAAATTTCACCTATTGAGCAAAGGCATATATCAGCAATAGCAAAGCTTGAAAAGGTTTGCTTTAGCGAGCCTTGGAGTAGTGAAGCGATACTCGAGTCGTATAGTCACGGTGTTAAGTTTTTTGTTGCTGAAAATGAAGAGGATGTTTTAGGATATATCGGTTTTTCCGCAGTTTGTGGCGAGGGCTATGTAACAAATGTTGCAGTTTTCCCGAAATATAGAAATATTGGTGTTGGGACCGCGCTTGTTAACGAAGCAATTTCCTATTGCAAGGAAAATAGCCTTGATTTTCTATCCCTTGAGGTTAGAAAATCTAACGAGAATGCTATAAAACTATATGAAAAAAGCGGATTTAAAGTGGTTGGCGAAAGAAAGGATTTCTATCGCAACCCAAAAGAAAATGCGCTTATTATGACTAAATATTTTAAAGAGAATTAAGAAAAGAGGTGAACAAAGGTGAAGATTTTAAGCATCGAAAGCTCCTGTGATGAAACCGCTGTTGCTGTTTGCGAGGGAAGGCGAGTGCTTTCAAGTGCTGTCGCAACACAGGTTGAGGAGCATAAGATTTATGGCGGAGTTGTTCCCGAAATAGCCTCCCGCCGCCACACCGAAGCAATAAGCGCGGTTTGCGATAAAGCGGTCAAGGATGCGGGAATAACATATAGCGACATTGATGCAGTTGCTGTCACCTTTGCACCGGGACTTATAGGAGCCTTGCTCGTTGGAGTTAATTTTGCAAAAGGGCTTGCGCTTTCGCTTTCGGTCCCACTAATTCCCGTTCATCATCTGCGTTCACATATTGCGGCGAACTATATCGATAATGATGCCCTAAAGCCGCCTTTTCTTTGCCTTATGGTTTCGGGCGGAAATACAATTCTTTGTGAAGTCAGCGATTATACGAGCTTTAAAATCATCGGCGGCACAACCGATGATGCCGCAGGCGAGTGCTTCGATAAAACCGCAAGGGCTATGGGGCTTTCCTATCCCGGTGGTATAACAATGGATAAAATCGCAACCAAAAGTGATTTTACAAAATATCCGTTGCCCGTTCCGAAATCGGCAGGAGAATATGATTTCAGTTTTTCAGGGCTTAAAACCGCGGTTATAAATTTAATCCATAATAAAAATCAAAAGGGCGAGGACATAGATGTTCCCGTGCTTGCGGCAACTGTCAGGGAGCGTGTTTGTGATATGCTAATTTCCAAAACCTTTAGTGCAGTGGAAAATTTGGGCTATAAAACCTTGGCGGTTGCGGGCGGAGTTTCGGCTAATAGTGAGCTTCGCGCAAGAATTGAAGAAGAGTGTAAAAAAAGGGGAATGGAGCTTTTTGTTCCGCAGCTTAAATATTGCGGAGATAATGCGGCAATGGTAGGAGTTCAGGCGTTCTATGAACATGCCTCTGGTAATGTTGCAGGAAGCGGGTTAAATGCAACCGCAACCTTGCCCATTGATTACCGATAAACCTCAAAGGGAGGAATTGTTGTGAAAAACGAAAAAATGCTTTTAATTGTTAACCCTTATTCAGGAAGAGCCAAAATGCGCGGCGAGCTTTTGAGGGTTGTGGAAATATTTTCTGCCGGCGGATATGATGTAACGGTATATCCAACAAAGGCTAAAGGTGATGCAACTGAATATATTAAAACCGTTGAAAAGGGCGAGTATTCACTTATAGTAGTTTGCGGCGGCGATGGAACACTTAATGAGGTTATAACAGGTATGATGTCGGTTGACCTCGATGTTAAGTTAGGTTACATTCCATCAGGAACACTTAACGAATGGTCTTCAGGCCTTAAAATTTCAAGGGTTATACCAACAGCCGCAAAGGATATCCTTTCAGGCAAGGAAACAAGACTTGATATAGGTAAGTTCGGCGATAAATATTTTTCTTATACCGCATCGTTCGGTGCCTTCACAGAGGCTTCTTATTCAGCACCGCAGGATGTTAAAAATGTGCTCGGCCAAGCGGCATACTTTTTTGAAGGTGTTAAGAGCATTGCCAACATAAAACCTATTCACCTAAAGCTTGTAACCGATGAGAAGGAAATTGAGGGCGAATTCTTCTTTGGGGCAATTTCCAATTCAATGTCGGTTGGCGGAATAGTTAAGTTTGATGATAGTGTTGTGAAGCTCAACGATGGATATTTTGAGATAGTTTTGATAAGAGCGGTTTCAAACCTGATAAAATTGCAAAATATCATTGATGGTATAGTCCGCCAGGATTTAAACCGAGATGGAATAGAGTTTTTCCATGCAAAGAAGATTACTGTTTTAGAGGGCGAAAATATTGCTTGGACACTTGATGGTGAGTATGCCAAGGGTGAAGAGAAAATCGTTATTGAAAATATAAATGCAGGCGTTTGTTTCATAGTGCCTGATAGAGATAAGTAGGAGAGAAGTTTATGTTTACGAGAGATATAGGAGTTGACCTTGGAACAGCCAACACACTCGTTTGTGTTAAGGGTAAAGGCGTTATAACGAGAGAGCCTTCGGTTGTTGCCTATGATGTTAGGAATGAGGCGGTTAGAGCGGTTGGTAGAGAAGCTAAAGAAATGATTGGCAGAACACCGGGCTCTATCGTTGCAGTAAGACCGCTTAAGGATGGCGTTATTGCCGACTTCGATGTAACAGCGGCTATGCTTAAAAGATTCATCCGCGATGCCCTTAAGGGCTTCCCGTTTTCAAGAGTTAGAATGGTTATTTGCATACCTGCAGGTGTAACCGAGGTTGAAAGCCGTGCGGTTTATGACGCCGCAAAGCAGGCAGGCGCTACTGATATCGACCTTGTTGAAGAGCCTATGGCGGCGGCAGTTGGAGCTGGACTTCCTATATGGGATGCATCGGGCTGTATGATTGTTGATATCGGCGGTGGAACAAGCGAGGTTGCAGTTATATCGCTTGGAGATATTGTAACTGCAAACTCTCTTAGAATAGCAGGCGATGACCTTGATGAAGCAATAATCGCCTATGTTCGTAAAAAACATAACCTTCTAATCGGAGAGAGAACTGCAGAACATATTAAAATTCAAATCGGCTCGGCAAAGCCCTATGAGGGCGAAACAAGCATCGAAATCAAGGGAAGAAACCTTGTTGATGGTTTGCCAAAGAATGTTGTTATAACCTCAGAAGAGGTTAGAAATGCTATGACCGATACGATTTATCAGATTATTGATACTATAAGGACAACCCTTGAAAAAACTCCCCCCGAGCTTGCGGCGGATATTATTGATAAGGGTATCACCTTAACAGGTGGCGGCGCGCTTCTTCGCGGCTTTGCGGAGCTTATTGCTGAAGAAGCAGGTATGCCTGTAACGGTTGCCGCAAATCCGCTTGATTGTGTTGTTTTGGGAACAGCTAAAAGACTTGAGCCAAATAATGGCTTTGATAACTACGTGTTTAGAAAAGGTAGAAGATTTAGGTAGGAGATATATATGCGTTTCTTTTTTCGCAGCAGACAGTTTAAGATAATATTAAGCGTTGCCGCAGGAATATTGGCGCTTTGTATAATAACGGGTGTTATCGGTGGAGCAATTGCACCGCATTCAAGTGTTGTTGGAACTGTCACCGCCCCCTTCGTATCGCTTGCTCAGGAAATCTCCGATGGGGTCAGGGAGCTTGTAGCAACCTATAAGAGCGGTAACGAGTTTATGCTTAAAAATGGTGAGCTTGAGGCTGAAATTAACGAGCTTCGAGAAAAACTAAGTGAATATGATAAGGCTATTCGGGAAAATGAGTTCTATAAAGATTATTTAGGAATTAAAGATGAAAATCCCGATTTTGAATTCGCTCCGGCAACCTTAATTTCAAGGGATAACGAGGACCCGTTCAAAGGCTTTGTTATAAATAAGGGCTCGCTCAACGGTATATCCGAGCACGATCCCGTTATAACCGATGCAGGTATAGTGGGATATATCAGCGAGGTAGGGCTCACGACGAGCAAGGTCGCAACCATTTTAAGCAGCGAAATAACAATGGGTGCGCTTGATAATAGAACAAACGATTCGGGAATTGTTTCGGGAACTATGGATTTGGCAAAGAAGGGCGAATGTAAGCTTTATAATCTTGCTCGTTCCTGCACCGTTGCAGTCGGTGATTATATTGTAACCTCGGGTGAGGGAATATTCCCTGATGGTCTGCTTATCGGCACCATTAACTATATTGGCAGTGATGAATATAGTTCATCAATTTATGCAAATATAACACCATTTGTCGATATGTCGGCAATTAAAAATGTTATGGTTATAACCGATTTTAAGGGACAGGGCGGTATTATACCGAGTGGTGAAGAATAATGCTTCACATAAGACACCCTTTAAGAAAATTTTTGCATTTTTTATTGTTTGCATTTTTGTTTATTTTGCATTTCACAGGGAATGAACTTATAACGCTTCGTTCGGCTTCTCCCTTTTTGATGCTTCCGTTGCTAACCTCTTATTCAATGTTCAAGTCTGAGCTTAGAGCGAGCATTGTCGGAGCAATATCGGGAGCATTTATCGATAGCGTTTCTAATACACCCGGTTGTTTTCATACAGTGGTGTTTTTCCTGCTTTGCTTTGCAACAAGCTTTGTTTCAAAGTATTTGTTTAACATAAATTATCGTTCGGCAATAGTGCTTTCAATTCTTGGAAACACCTTTTATTACTTAGCGCGTTGGCTCGTTTGCTATGCGTTTTCAACGCCGATAACCGATAGCCTAATTTATATTTTCGAATATGCATTGCCATCTATTGTGTTTAATGCAGTGTTCGTTTTAGCATTCTTTTCTATTGAGAAAAAAATCCACACAGCAAAATAAAGGTTTCAAATTTATTGGGAAGGGGGCGAAGTTATGCCTTTTAAGAAAAAAAGCCATTATCAGTTAACTGTCTTGTCGGTGCTGTTGGTGCTCATTCTCTTGCTTTATACGGGTAAGGTTTATTCTATGCAGATTATAAATCCCGAAAAATATACAGGTAAGGCAGACGGAGCCGCTGCAACCAGAACCTCTGTGCTAAAAGCACCCAGAGGAGAAATTCTTGACTGCTACGGAAGACAGATAGCGGTCAACCGCGATGGATATAATATCGTTTTCAATAAGGCCTATGTCAAGGAAGATTTAAACGATGTAATTCTTTCGCTTGTCAAATTACTCGATAAAAATAAAACCGAGTGGTTTGATGAGCTGCCAATAACTAAAAAGAAACCATATAAATTCATTAAGGGTGAATCAACCGATAAGCTGATAGCGAAGTTAAAGCTTGCCCACTATGCAACTGCAAAGGATTGCTTTATAAGAATGGTTGAGAAGTATGAGCTTGAGGGGTATAGCGAAAAAGAGCAAAGGCTTATAATGGGTGTCCGTTATGGAATGGATATCTCCGATTTCTCGGTATCATATCCATATACCTTTGCCGAGGATATCCCAACCGAGCTTATGCGAAAAATCTCGGAATCGGGCTTTATGCTTTCGGGTGTAACGGTTGATGTTGTTCCGTTCAGAGAATATGCTGATACATCTCTTGCAGTAAACCTTATCGGAACGGTAGGTCCCATCTTTGCAGAAGATTGGGATGATGCCGATAAGGGTGAAAACTATAAGGCGAGAGGTTATTCATACAACGATAAGGTTGGAAAAAGCGGTATCGAATATTGGGCGGAGGAGTATCTCCGCGGAACTGATGGCGAGATAACCTATCATATCGATGCAAACGGAAACACCATTTATAGCGAGGTAACAAAAGAACCTGTTGCAGGTAAAACCGTTATGCTCACTCTTGATAAAAAAATTCAAAGAACTGCCCAAGATTCCTTGGCGGCGCATATTAAAGAGCTTAAATCAAAGGGAGGCTCGGTAACTGCAGGCTCGGCGGTTGTTATAGATATAAATTCGGGCGGAGTAATCACATCAGCAAATTACCCGACATACGATTCCGCAACCCTCGGTAAAAACTATGATAAATTAAAGGATGATCCCGCAAAGCCGCTTACCGATAGAGCCTTCCAGGGTGTTTATCCAATAGGCTCAACAATTAAACCAATAGTTTCGGTTGCGGCTATTGAAAACAACCTTTATGAAAAAGGCGAAACAATTCGATGTGTTCATCAGTATAATTATTTTGCTGATTATAAACCGAGATGTATGGGAACCCACGGTTCAATTATTCTTAAAACTGCACTTTCAAAAAGCTGTAACTATTTCTTCTTTGAATTAGGTAGAAGACTCGGCGCAGTTAAACTCACCGATTACTTTAAACAGTTTGGCCTCGGTGTGAAAACAGGTGTTGAGGTTAATGATAGCTCGGGTATACTTGTTTCTCCCGCAACCGATGGTGTCGGCGGTGATACATTGCAGTTTGCAATAGGTCAGCTAAATGCTTTCACACCCTTGCAGGTTGCGAACTATACTGCAACACTCGCAAACGGAGGAACCCACTATAAAGCAACGCTAATAGATAGTATTGTTTCGTATGATTTGGCAACAGTTTATGATGATAACAAGCCGCAGATTGTTAATAAAATAGAAATTAAGGATTCAACGCTTGATTTGGTTAAAGAGGGTATGCTTTCGGTTACAGAGGATGGAACAGGCCGAGCCGCGCTCGGAGATTATCCGATTAAGGTCGGAGGTAAAACGGGTACATCGCAGGTAATAAATGCCGCTGACCATAGCGTGTTTATAGCCTATGCACCTTTTGATAACCCTGAAATTGCAATAAGTGTTGTTCTTGAACACGGTAGCTCGGGTTACACTGCGGGTACAGTTGTAAGAGATATCCTTGATGCATATTTCTTCTCGGATTATAACGCATCTAAAGAGGATAAACCGTTTGTTGTTCTTGATTGACATAAATTGCAAAATATGGTAAAATTTTCAGTATGAATTTTTAAAAACGGAGTGAAAAATGGGAAAGATTTTTGCGGTTACTTCGGGAAAAGGCGGAGTAGGAAAATCAACATTCAGCACCTGTCTTGCTTATAGCTTTGCAAAAGGCCAACAAAGAACAGTTCTTATTGATTTGGATGAGGGCCTTCGTTGTCTTGATATAATGCTTGGCGCTGATAGCAAAATAGTTTTCGATTTAGGCGATGCAGTGGGAGATATGGATATCTCGAAAGCACTCTATAAAATCGATAACGAACAAAATCTATTCTTTATCCCGGCACCTGATAGAAAGGGTA
>JAFSIJ010000044.1 GCA_017439845.1 Clostridia bacterium
CTATGCCTGTGCGCTTGGAACCGTATTATCTATCGTTATGCTTTTGGTAAATGGCTTTATAAGAAAGCTGTTGAAGAAGCACACTAATGCATAAATTGTATTCCATAAAGGAGATGAAAAAAGTGGCGCGTATTAAGTCAAAACGCAATATAAACGGGTCCGTTGGCGGAACGGTGTTTGTGTTTATAATATTAGTTCTCTTTGGAACCTTTATGATTCTTCCATTCGTTTATTCTATAGTGCAGTCACTAAAACCGCCTGAAGAATTATTCCGTTTCCCGCCACGTTTTTTTGTTAGCAATCCTACATTTAAAAACTTTAAAGACCTTTTCGGTTTGACTAATTCATTGTGGGTGCCTTTTTCACGCTACATTCTTAATAGCGCGATTATTACCCTAATCGGCACTGTCGGCCATGTTATTTTAGCATCTATGGCGGCATTTGCAATTGCAAAATTTCCTTTCCCAGGTTCTAAAATAATATTTAATATTGTTGTTTGGTCCCTTTTGTTTACGGGTGAGGTTACCGCCCTTCCACAATATATTGTCACAGCAAAATTAGGGCTAATAAACACCTATTGGGCGCTTATTTTACCTGCAATTGGCGGAAGCTTAGGCTTCTTTCTTATGAAACAGTTTATGGAGCAGGTGCCTAATGGTGTGGTTGAGGCCGCAACGGTTGATGGAGCTAACGAGCTTCGAACCTGGTGGAGCATTGTATTACCAATTACAAAACCCGCTTGGTTAACACTTATTATCTTCTCATTCCAGTCGTTATGGAATAACTCAGGAGATAAGTTTATATACAACGAGGAAATTAAGACTTTACCTTCTATTTTGTCTCAAATTTCCGCTTCGGGTATCTCGCGTGTTGGAGCAGCGGCTGCTGCAACAGTAATTTTGATGATTCCCCCGATGATAACATTTCTTGCTTCTCAAAGGAGCGTTATAGAAACAATGGCATATTCGGGGATTAAGGAGTAGGCTTTGAAAAGGATTATTGCTACGATTATCGCATTTGTCCTCCTGTTTACAGGAATAACAGCTTCGGCAAGTGTGTATGACAGTTATACATATAATAATCAAGATGAAGAAGTGCCAGTGCAGGATGGTTATTCGGTGGCTCATACTATATCGGGTAAGGGCGATTTTGGATCTCTTGCTGCCCCATCCGATGTTGCAGTGGATGAAGATGGTTATATTTATGTTTTAGATTCGGGAAATAATCGTGTTGTGGTTTTTGATAATAATTTTTCCTTTGTCAAGAGCATAGATAAGTTTAAAAACGGAAAAAAAACCGAAACCTTATTGTTGCCAAACGGAATTTTTGCAAGAAATGATAAGCTTTATATCTCGGATACCGAGAATAGCCGAGTTCTTGTTACCGATGAAAACGGAAAGGTATTAACAATTTTAGAAAGTCCTGATGACAGCGCTTTCCCTGCCGATATCACTTTTAAGCCCGAGCGTTTGGCGGCTGATGGCAGAGGCAATGTATATGTATTGTGTGCTGGTATGTATTATGGCGCAGTTATGTATGATGAAGAAGGAAACTATTCAGGATTTTTTGGAAGTAACAAGGTTGAAATGACCGTTTCCGATTTAATTGAATATGCTTGGAAACAACTTATGAGTCAGGAACAACGCCAAAAAATGCAGCGATTTCTGCCGATGGAATATAGCGGCATTGATATTGATGAAAATGATATGGTCTATGCGTGTTCTCCATACGAATCATCTGATAACAGCATAAGAAAAATCAATCCAAAGGGAAATAATGTTCTTTATGCCGAAAAGGAATTCGGTGACCGTGATGAATTCGTTCATAACAACTTCTATGATATAACAGCTGATGAGGATGGAATAATCAGTTGTCTTGATACTAAGTATAACCGTATATTCCAATATGATGAGGATGGTGATTTGCTCTTCATACTTGGAAGAACGGGTAGCCAGGAGGGAACCTTCTCCGAGCCGATTGCAATTGCTGCTTATGGTGAGGGTTTGCTTGTTCTTGATAGAAAGAAGCAAAACTTAACCTATTTTGAGCCAACTGATTTCGGTAACTCGGTAAGACTTGCATTGCGCCAGCACAGTGATGGAGAGTTTGAGAAAGCGGCAGAGTCTTGGCAAAAAGCTTTAAAAGAAAACATAAATTTTGAGGCCGCATATTTAGGCCTTGGAAAAAACGAATATTTCAGGGGGAATTATGAAAAGGCTGCGGAATATTTCCGCATTGCCGATAACCAGGAATGGCATTCAAAGGCATTTAAGGAAATTCGTGCAGATTGGTTCCGTGATAATCTATCGTGGATACTTTCGGCGATATGTGTTGTTTGCTTGGTGTTATTCCTATTGTTGTGGAAAAAGAGTCCGCTTCATAAGAGGGCGGTAAAGCTTGTTGAAAAAATTCATTTACCCGATACCATATCCGAAATATTAACAACTGTTTGTCATCCGATCAGCGGATATGAGGATATGCGCAGAAATAGAAGCGGCTCACCGCTTGCAGGGTTTTTAATTATTTTAATAGTTGGCGTTTCGATGGTGTTCCGCATTAGGTGTACAGGATTCCGTTTTAACGACTACTCGCAAACAGTAAACTTATTGATAGTTTTTGCGTGTGCTGTGGGCTTAATTTTGCTATTCACCATAGCAAACTGGGCGCTTTGCGTTCTCTTTGAGAGTGAAGCGCGTTATCGAGAGATTTTTATATGCACTTCATATTCCTTTGTGCCATTCATTCTTTCGATAGTGGTTTCAACACTCTTAAGTTATTTTCTTTGTGTGGATGAGGGAATGATTTTAACGCTCGTTAGTGCTATCGGAATTCTTTGGACCGTTATTCTATTTTTCTTTGGAATGAAAGAAATGCACCAATACACAGCGACTAAAACTATATGGTCACTTCTTTTGACATTAGTTGGTGTTGTTTTACTGTTGTTTTTACTATTTATGATAACCAGTCTAGTGCAACAAATGGTATCATTCATTAAAACTCTTTATACGGAAATATCTTATCGACTTATGTTGTAGGGTTAATTCAAATTAAATGTGAGGAAGCTATGAAAAGAACAATTTTAGCAGTGTTGTTAACAATATGTATTGTATTATCATTTTCATCATGTTCTAATTCTTCTTCGGTCAGTATGGTTTATTCGGATATTGAAAAAATTTCGGATGGAACTAAGCTGTCGGGAGAGGAAAGCTTGGTCGTTGCCGAAAACGATTTACTCTCGTTATCGGTTGAACCAAACACAGCAGCTTTCAAACTAACCGTTAAAGAAAATAATTATATATGGAACAGTGTTCCGAGCAATTTAGAAAACGATACTTTTGCAAAACCCGCAGTAAAAAATATGATGCGAGGTCAACTCGTAATCGAGTGCGGAGATATGAAAAATCATATCGTTAGTACATATAACAGTTATATGGATAGCGTAGAGCTTGGAGGGCTGACTGTTGCTCAAAATGAAAATAAAGGTTTTACGGCTTTCTATAGCTTTCCTGCAATTTCGATTACAATTCCCGTAAGATATACTTTAAAAGAAGACCATCTTGAAGCTGAAATCGTTGTCGGAGAAATATTGGAGGAAGGGGACTATAAGGTCCTTTCGGCTGAGTTCTTATCAGCCTTCGGCGCAGGTTCAACAAGTGAACAGGGGTATATGGTTGTTCCCGATGGCTCGGGAGCGGTTATAGAATTTAATAATAAAAAAACAAGCTATAACAATTTCAGTATTCCAATGTATGGCTCGGATATTGCCTTGGTTGATAAAACTATATCGGGATATTCAAAGGCATATATGCCGATTTTCGCCATAAATAAGGGTAACAACGGAATGCTTGCCATTATTTCTCGTGGAGAAGCTCATTCAACCGTTAATGCGGTTATATCCGGAAAAACAAGCAGTTATAATACCGTTTATCCAAGCTTTTCTTTGAGAGATTATAAAACTGTAAGCATAGATAGGCATTCAGGTGTTGTTGAAAATGGCGGAAACTCCTTTATTATGTTTGATAATAAAGAACAAACGCTTAACTCGGTTGCGGTAGAGTATTATCCTTTAACTGGAAAAAATGCCGATTATAGCGGCATGGCAAAAAGATATGGTGAATATTTAGCCGAAAAAAGCGGTAATAAGACCTCTCAAAAGGATAAGCCTGCTTTGTTTTTGGATATATACGGAAGCATAAATGCCGAGCAAAAACAGTTGTTTACCACCGTTTTGAAGCCTAAAGCGCTCACCACATTTGATGAAGCGAGTGAAATTATAGAAACTTTATCAAAGGGTGGCATTGAAAGCTTTAATGTTCAGCTTAAAAATTGGAGCAGCTCAGGTGTTAATGATAAATACACAAAGAAATTCGATCCACTAAAAAAATTAGGTGGAGAAAAGGCGCTTATTAAATTGAGTGACTTAATCGAGAAAAACAACGGAAAACTCTATTTAGCTGCCGATATTCAGCAGTTTAAATCGAGCGACAATGCATTAGGTTTAAAAGAAACAAGCAAAAAAATTGATAATTCTCAATTAAAGGTTTCCAGGATTCGTAGAGATAACTACCTTGAGGATGATGAGGCAAGAAAATTTAGCTTCATATCTGCAAACTCTATTCCAACACAAATGCAAAAACTTGCCTCTTCAACACCAAAAGATTTTGGTTTGAGCTTAATAAACACCGAAGTTTATACCGATTTCGGTAAGAATTACAGCAAGCGCCAGCAAACCGCAAACTATATTGAACAAACTGCAAAGGAAATAGAAAAAAATGCAAGTGCGCAATTTCCAAATGCCTTTTTAATGCAGTATATCGATGTGGCCTTTGGCCTTGGTGGTCAGTATGGCGAATACGACGTTGAGGATTATGGAATTCCTTTTTATCAAATAGCAACAAAGGGACTTGTATCATCCTCGCTTGAGTCAATAAATCTTTCCGCTAATAAGCAAAAATCGTTTTTGCGCTCACTCGAATATGGTAGTTCGCTGATGTACACACTAACTGCTAAAAACAGTTTAATTGCGGCAAACACTAAAGAAAATGCATTGTATAACTGTGATGCTGACACTTGGAAAGATGAAATTATAGAGAAATATACACAGGCAAATTCAGTTTATGAGCAAATAGGTTTCAACCTTGTTCATCATGAACGCATTGCTCAGAACGTATTTAAGAGCGATTTTGATAAAGGCTCTTTGATTATCAACTATACCGATAAAACCTTTGAATATAACGGTATTACCGTTCAACCTAATAGTTATAGCATTATCAAAAATTAGAAAGAGGGAGAATATGAAGAGAAAATCTATTAGATTGTCGGCTGAAAATAAGAAAAGCCTTGCCGGATTTTTGTTTATACTCCCTTGGCTTTTAGGTGTGGCCACATTTTTTATACGGCCGCTTATTTCATCGATAACCTATTCTTTATCAGATGTTGGTTTAACTCAAAATGGATTAAGTATTACTCCGGTTGGTTTTGAAAACTATATCGCTTTGTTTAGAAGCGACCCTGATTTTGTTAGAATGTTCACCGAAACACTTGGAAGTATGCTCTATCGAGTTCCGCTTATTATTATACTTGGAATATTCATAGCAATACTTCTAAATCAAAACTTTCGTGGTCGCTTATTCTTCCGCGTGGTATTCTTCTTGCCGGTAATTGTCGCATCGGGATATATGTTCAATATTATTACTGGTGATGCTGCCCATGCGATTATGCAGGCGGATACCGCACAGCAGTCAAGCTTGTTTACAACGGGTGCTATGCGCGAGATGTTGTTGCAGTTTGGAATTAGCGAAACAATTCAGGACACCCTTTTAGGTTGGGCTTCTTCAATTTTTAATTTGTTGTGGTGTTCTGGAGTTCAAATATTGCTGTTTTTGGCAGGTCTTCAAAGCATCCCCGGATATTTGCGAGAGGTTGCAGATATGGAGGGAATCACAAGTTGGCAGTATTTTTGGAAGATTACCTTCCCGATGTTGTCACCTATTATATTATTAAATACGGTTTACACGATTGTTGATGGCTTTACTGATGCATCAAATGTGTTGATGGAGAGAATATATGATTTGTCAACGGGTATGGAATTTTCAACCGCTGCCGCAATGTCTTGGACATATTTTCTTGCAGTGTTGCTCATAGTTGGCATAGTTTATTTGATTGCAGGTCGTAAAGTATTTTATATGAATTATTAATTGTCAAGCGCTTAAGAAAGGAGAGTGTTCTATGGGTAAGGCAGAAGATGCATATTATCGCAAGAAAAAAATGCAAAACAAAGCCGCTGATTTAGGATATAAAATATTCCGATATTTTATATTAGCGGGTTTAAGTTTCGTTATATTGCTGCCATTGATTACTTTACTTACCGATTGTATAAAACCATCGGAGGAGGTTTTTGATGCGATATCGGTATATCTCTCTAGACAACCCACAATTAGAAATATAAAAAATGCTTTTGTGGCACTTGATTATTTTTCAGCGCTACTCAAGACAATTCTTCTAATAGTACCCTGTGTGGCATTTCAGTTATTTTCATGCTCGCTGGCGGGTTATGGCTTTGCAAGATTCAATTTCCCAGGGAAAAAGATTCTTTTCGGTGTGCTGATATTTTTAGTAATCATACCGCCACAAGTATTGGGAATGCCAACATTTATTTATTATAGAAACTTTGACTTTTTAGGAATAGGAAGTCTTATCGGTTTATTCACAGGAACGCCTGTTACCGTGAGCTTAATAGATTCGGTTTGGAGTATGTATATTCCGGCACTCTTGGGCTGCGGAATTCGCGCGGCGCTGTTTATCTATATGTTTAATCAGTTTTATAAGGGTCTTCCAAAGGATTTGGAGGAAGCGGCATATCTTGATGGATGCGGTTATATTAAAACATTTTATCGCATAATTTTGCCAAATGCCGTTCCTATTCTTGTAACGGTAATGCTTTTCTCACTCGTTTGGTATTATAATGATACATATTATTCTGGTATGTTCTTATCGCAGTATGGAACACTTTCAACATCACTTATGGGTGTTCCAGATGCAATTGCAAACCTTTTGAGTACACACTTTATGGTTGCAACAAATCCTTATGAAGGAATTTTGGCGCAAAAGGCGGCAGGACTTTTGTTTGTTTTACCAATAGTTATTCTTTATTTGCCTATGCAAAAATTCTTCATTGAAAGTGTTGAAAGAACAGGTATTGTAGGTTAGGAGTTAATTGATATGTTTAATATAGCGGTAATAGGTTTAGGACTTAGGGCAAGAGTTGTTTTTGAAAATCGTTATAATTGTGAAAAGCAGGTTAAATTAGTTGCTGTTTGCGATCCAAGAGATAGGGAAGAGCTAAAGACTGAAATTAAAAATTTAGGTCAGGATGAAACAAAAACAGCATTCTATGATGATGCCGATAAAATGTTGGATGAAATCAAGCCTGATGGTGTTATAGTTGGAACTCGTTGTTCGCTTCATACCGAGATGGCTATAAAGGTTATAAAGAGAAAAATTCCGTTGTTCTTAGAAAAGCCTGTTGCGATAAACAGAGAGCAAGTGGAAAAATTATGGGAGGAATGGAATAAGGTTAAAAGCCCTGTTGTTGTATCTTTCCCATTGAGATTAACAAGGTTAGCAAGAGAAGTTAAAAAGATAATTGATAGTGGAGATGTTGGTGAAATACAACACGTTGCTGCCTTCAATTATGTTACATACGGTGGCGACTACTACCATTCATGGTACCGAGATGAAGCCGAAACTGGCGGATTGTTTTTGCAAAAGGCAACCCACGATTTCGATTATTTGAACTATCTGATTGGTCAAAAACCGATTAGCATTTGTGCAACCGAATCAAAGCAAATTATGAAGGGTGATAAACCTGCGGGCTTGCGTTGTGAGGATTGTGCAGAAAGGGATACTTGTCCCGAAGGTCCCACTTGCACAGTGAGAGATACTGAGGATTATATTCACGGACCGTTTTGTTGCTTTGCTGAAGATACAGGTAACCAAGATAGCGGAACAGCTATTATTCGCTATGAAAACGGTATGCATGCAGTATATACACAAAACTTTTTTGTGCGTAATAAGAAGAATGCTCGCAGAGGTGCAATATTGGCTGGCACCAAAGGCGTTGTGGAATTTGATTGGAACACCGAGGAAATTAGATATACTAATCACTACATTCCGGGTTGGCGCACCTATCATATAAAGAGCACAGGAAATCATAGCGGCGGAGATTTAGCCCTTGCAACAGAGTTTATCAAGGTTTTACGCGGCGGTGAATCTAATGTTACTATGCTTGAAGGCATTAACAGTTGTAGAATGTGCCTAACAGCTAAAGAGGCCGCTCAAGAGGGTAGATTTATTCCTATAAAGTAAAAATTAAAAGGAGTGTATAACAATGAAACGAATAGTGTCATTGTTGTTGGCATTAACAATGGTAACAGGTTTATGTTCGGCTTGTAAAACACAAGGCGGAGAAAAGACTTCTAATGTTGATTTGTCAGGACTTACCGCCAAAGTTAATAGTGATTTAGCAATATGGACCACAAACTCTCTTGATAGAGTTCGTAAAAATCGCCAACCTGAGAGCATAAAGGATGCCGAGTTATATGCCGCAAAGGGCGAGTACCAGTCCTTTCAGGTGGTTGCAAATGCCAAGAGCGGAGAAGTTGAGCTAACCGATTTGGTTTTGACCGATTTTGTTGGCGAAAACGGAACTATCGAAGCGGAAAAATATGTAACAGTTTATAGAGAACACTATATTACAGTTAAGGAAAACAGTCCTGAAATCGGCAATACAATTAAGGCGGAGGGCGTAGGTATGATTCCTGATGCGCTCATTCCTGTTGTAGACCCAAGCACAGGTAAAAGATTATCGGGCAACCGCTTTGATGCTTTTCCTTATACTGTTGTTCCGGGTGAATGCCAACCTTTTTGGATAGATGTTGAGGTGCCAAGAAGCGCAAACGCGGGGGAATATACTTCAACCTATATATTATATACAAATAACGGTGTTCAAAGAGGAACAGTTAAGCTAACGGTATGGGATATTGAAATCGCAAAGGAACTTTCTCAGGGTGTTCATTTTAGGTCCTGTCAGGTTAAAACCGAGCAACGAGCAATAGAAGCTGCAAAGCATAAAATGTTCGCTCCGGGTTATGACCTTGAGCTTGAGAAAAAGTTAAGCAGTGAATATGGCTTAAATCTTTCATCAGTTAGCTTTTGGAGTGGTGCTGATGAAAACACACTAAAAATGAAAGCTCCACCCGCTGTTGAAAAGGTTAAGGAAGCCGCAGCTAATAGATTAGAGGGCTTGCCCGTTTATGCTTATACTGCCGATGAAATAAGCGGTGCAACCGAACTGTATGAGCCGCTAAAGAAATGGGCACAGGTATTGCATAAGGCCGATGTTGACCAGCTTGTTGTTATGGCTCCCGATGAGGCGCTTTTTGATGATGGAACTAGAACAGGCAGGTCGGCAGTTGATATTTGGGTTGTATTACCCAAGCAGTATGAAGATACTAAAGAGCTCATAAAAAAAGCGCAAGAAAAGGGTGATCAGGTTTGGTCATACAACTGCTTGGTTCAGGATGAATTTTCTCCTAAATGGCAGTTGGATTATTCCTTATTAGGCTTTAGAATTCAACCCGGATTTATAAACTATTCCTTGAATTTTGATGGCTTCCTTTATTGGTTAGTAGATAACTGGAATGTTTTAGAGGACCCCTGGACCTGCCTTGGTGAATCAAGCTTAGGTTCTTTATATAACGGAGATGGAATTCTTTTCTATCCGGGTGATGATGTTGGTCTAACTGATTCTTATGCACCCTCTATTCGCTCAAAAGCCATTAGAGATGGCTTGCAGGATTATGAGCTTTGCAAGGCTCTTGAAGCTATAGGCAAGGAAGATGTTGCCCGCGAATATGCGAATAGCATCGGCCCCGATTTTGTTAATTGGGTTAAGGATGCTGATTCACTTATTAAAAATCGTATAGAATTAGGTAATAGTGTAAAATAAAAAAATGCTTTAGAAAGGAGAGGCTTGTATTTGAAAATTTCGGCTAAAAAGACTTTATCCGTAATGCTCGCGGCAATTTTGCTGATTTTAACAATGATGAGTGCCTTGATGAGCACATCAAGTGTCACAACAAATTTATTGAAAAACGGCGAATTTGAAAGCTTTGCGGAAGGCAGTTTTGAAAATTGGAGTCTATGGAAGGGCTCGCACCAGAATACCGATATTGCACAGGTTGATGGTCGAACAGGCAAAGCTGCAAAGCTATCCGTTAATGAAAACAGCGGTATCGCCAACCTTTATCAAACAGTAACCCTTGAGGCTGACACCGAATATATTTTCACCGCTTGGATAAAAATCGAAAATGTTGTTCGCCAGTGGGAAACTGCCCCCGGCGTGTATCTTGCTTTATCTTATAACAATAATATTGTTTTAACTAAGTCGGATGCAGTAAACTATGATACCGATTGGCAAAAGCTCGAAATAACTGTTGATAGCAGTGTATTAACAGGTGAGGAATGGGCAGTACAGTTTGACCTTGTAACCGAATATGTTAAGGGAGATATCTATATTGATGATGCTTCGCTAACTAAAAAGGAGAACAGCTCATCCAACCCAGAAAACACCGAAAATGTATTGCAAAATAGTGATTTTGAAAGCTTTTTAGAGGGCAATTTCGAAAACTGGACAGTGTGGAAAGGTTCACATCAAGATACCGATGTTGCACAGGTTATCGATTACTCGGGCAAAGCAGCAAAATTATCAGTTAATTCGAATAGCGGGATTGCTAATCTATATCAAGCAGTAACGCTTGAGGATGATGCGGAATATACCTTCTCGATTTGGGTTAAGCTTGAGAATGTGGTTCGTCAATGGGAAACTGCTCCCGGCGTGTATCTTGCTTTATCTTATAACAATAATATTGTGTTAACCAAATCGGAAGCTATAAATTATAATACCGATTGGCAAAAAATCGAGGTCACCGTTGATAACAGTGTTTTACCCGGTGATGAATGGGCGGTACAGTTTGACCTTGTGATAGAGTATATCAAGGGCGATGTTTTTGTTGATAATGCCTGCGTTGCCAAAAAGGATGATACCACTTCATCAAATCCCGATGATAGCTCATCCTCAACAGGTTCGGACAGTGGTTCATCCTCAACAGGCTCGGATAGCACCTCTTCTTCAACGAGTTCAGACAGTAGCTCCACTTCGAGCTCCGAGAGCAGCTCTTCAACAAGTTCTGAAAGCAGTTCATCCACTTCAAGTTCTGAGAGTAGTTCTTCATCAAGCTCTTCTACCACCTCCAAGCCTGATGAAGAGGAAAAAGCTCCTTCGTTACTGAATAATGACTTTGAAAAGTTCTCACAGGGTAATTTTGAAAACTGGTCTTTGTGGAAGGGATCACATCAAAATACTGATATATCACAAGCGGCTGGCCGCACTGGTAAAGCCGCAAAAATAACCGTTAAGGATAATGGTGGAATAGTTAACCTTTATCAAGCGCTTACTCTTAAGGAAAAAACAAAATATGTTTTAACAGCATGGATAAAGGTTGAGAATATTGAGCGCCAGTGGGATGATGCGCCGGGCGTTTATCTTGCGCTTTCTTATAACAACAACATTGTTTTATTTAAGTCAAAATCTATAAACTATGATACCGACTGGCAAAAAATCGAAGTAATGGTTGATAGTAGCTTCCTTAAAGGCGATGAATGGGCAGTTCAATTTGACGTTGTTGCCGAATATATTAAGGGCGACATCTATGTGGATGATGTTTCCATTGATTTCTATAGAAACGATTCTTCTTTAGGTGGAGAAACAGGAATTCCCACGCCTAACCCGAGCGTAACTCCCGAAAAAGAGGATGAAGAGGAGGATGGTGCACTTCTTAAAAACAGTAGCTTCGAAAAATTCTCCAATGGTGCCTTTAATAATTGGACCCTATGGAAGGGAAATAAGGGTAACACCAAAATTGAACAGGTTAAGGGCCGCACAGGTAAAGCGGCAAAAATAACGGTTGATAATAACCAAAACATTGTTAATCTTTATCAAGAAATTAAACTTGACCCTAAAAAAGAATATACCTTTAGCGTTTGGATTAAAACCGAAAACATAAAGCTTCAGTGGCCGGGTGCTCAAGGTGTGTATGTTGACCTATCCTGCGATAACAATAAGATGTTAGCTTCGGAATCTATAAATAAAGATTCGGGTTGGAAGAAGTTAGAGGTTGTTATCAATGGCGGAGTTCTAACGGGTAAGGAATGGAGCGTTCGCTTCGATGTTGCCGCCGAGTATTTAACGGGTGTTATCTATATTGATGATGCCGAAATTAGAGAAACCGGCAAGGCAACACCAATAGCAAAACCCGATGAGGATGAGTTGCTTAAGAATAACAGTTTTGAAATCTATTCAGCAGGCAACTTTGCTAACTGGACTACCTGGAAGGGCAACAAGGGTAACACCAAAATTGAACAAGTTGATAAAGGTCGCACAGGTAAAGCGGCAAAAATCACTGTTGATAACAATAATAATATTGTTAATCTTTATCAGGAAATTGAAATTGACCCGAAAAAAGAATATACCTTCTCGGTTTGGGTTAAAACTGAAAAAATAGCACTTCAGTGGCCGGGTGCTCAAGGTGTTTACCTTAACTTTAAGTATAATAACAATGTTGTGCTTATGTCTAAGCCTGTAACAACAGATTCAGGTTGGCAAAAACTAGAGGTTGTTGTTAATGGCGGAATTTTACAGGGCGATGAATGGGGAGTTTCTCTTGATATTGCTGCAGAATTCTTAACAGGAACTATTTATGTTGATGATGCAAGCGTTAAGGTAACAGGCAAGGGAACACCCGTACCAAAGCAAGCTAAGGATGAACTTCTTGAAAATAGTAGCTTTGAAATTTATTCGGGATATAACTTTGCAAGATGGAATCTTAACCGTGGTAACAACGGAAATACAAAGCTTGAACAAACCGCAGGCCGCACAGGTAAAGCCGCAAAGATAACTGTAGATGACAATAACAACATTGTTAGTCTCTATCAAAATATCAAGTTAAATCCCGCTTATGAGTATACCTTTAGCGTTTGGGTTAGGCTTGAAAATATCGCACTTCAGTGGGAGGGCGCCGAGGGTGTTTATTTAGCCCTTGGATATAACAACACAACTCCCACAAGGTCCAAAGCTATTAAGGCAGATACAAACAACTGGCAAAAGCTGGAGGTAACTGTCGGCGGCGGAGATTTAAAGGGTGATGAGTGGGGCGTTATGTTCACACTTACTGCCGAATTCTTAACCGGCACAATTTATGTTGATGATGCGAGCATGAAGGTAACGGGCAAATATCAACCAAAACCTGATACCTTCTTGCAAAACGGAAGCTTTGATGCTACCGATAATGATACCAAGATAGCGGGTTGGACCGCCTTTGCAGAAGATTTCTTTTCAGTACTTGATAGAAATACCGACAAAGCAAAGGAAGGAACGGCATCTGCATCAATATTCAATGCCGATGGCAATGTTGTTTCATATTGGGAGCAACGCCTCGATGAATTAGATACCACAAAAACATATTTGCTTTCAGGCTATATCTTCTCTGATATGATTGTGAGCGATGCAAATGGTGCAGCCACATTCGTTGAGTTTTATGACCCTGAGGGTAATCTTATTAAAACCGAACGAAGCGAATATGTAACAGGCGAACAAACCGAGTGGACTCCGTTTGAAATCAAGCTCGCATTCCCTGAAAACTGTGTTACAATGGTTGTGAAGGCAGCCCTTATAAAAGCAGTGGGAACCGCATATTTCGATGGCTTTAACTTGGTTGAGTTTAACGAGGGAACACACACCGCAAAAGAAGGTGTTTTTGAAAATATTTACTATATGGGAATAACCGATGAGGAAAGCAACGAAACGGTTGTTGAGAACACTAAACAGACTATTCCCAAAACAGTAATATTTATAATTATCGGTGTAGTGATTGTTCTATTGGGAGCTGCAGCAGGTGTCTTTGTTTTCTTGAAAAAACGCAAAGCAAAGATTGAAACTGAAGATACCGAGCTTGAAGATTTTCCCGATGAATAGAACTTCCAAATAAATTTAAGGAGGAAAAACAAATGCAAAGAAAAACTTTTCAAAAGGCAATTTCTCTTGTCCTTAGTTTAGTAATGCTCTTGTCGGTGTTCTCGGGTATTACTGTAATTGCTGAGGACATAGCGGTTTATACCGATATAAACCGTTTGAACATTCATCCGGGCATTGATGAAACCCACCTTAATTTCTCTTGGCACAGCGTAGTGAAGGCTGAAACTCCATCTGTTCGTGTTAAGATTAAGGATAGTTCTGATGAATGGACTGTTTTCACAGGCGAAGCAAAGGATGTTAAAACCAGTGATGATGGATATCAAGTAGGCTATCATGATACCTTTGTCAAAAACTGCGGACACACCTGCGCTTCAGTTTGCGGCCATGAGGCTTGTACTTCTTCACAGTGCTATCACGGTACATACATTGAGCCATACTATAACCGTGTAACTGTATCAAACCTGCAGTTTGGTAAGGATTATACCTATCAGTTGGGCGATGGTACTAATTGGAGTAAGGACTATGTTACTCATATCACCGATGAGGACCCTTCTGAAAAAGGCTTCTCATATCTTGTTTTCGGCGATACGCAGACTGCCGACCAGTATTACGGCGATTATATGAAGAATGCGTTAGAGTTGGCAACCGAGAGATTTACCGATATTGACTTTATGATGAATCTCGGTGATAATGTTCATGAGAATAATGATAGGAACTATAAGGCTTACTATACTTCACAGGATATTTTAGCTGAGTATCCTATTGCGGTTGTTAATGGTAATCATGAACTTAATCTTCGTGAATCTTCCATCACCGACCACCCCACGCTCACGCTTTCAAATCCCCCTGCAGCTAATGATAGGCAGGACTATTGGTTCCGCTATGGTGATGCGCTATTCATCACCTTTAACAGTGGTCCTCAACAGGTATCGATGATGGATGACCTTGACAACCTTTTGAAAGCGGCTACCACCGCTCATCCTGATGCAAGATGGGTAATTCTTCAAACGCATCAAGGCTTCTATTCGAATAATGGCGGCGGTAAGGATTGGAGAAGAAACTTTGTCCCCGTTATTTCAAAATACGATGTAGATATTGTGTTTAACGGTCACCATCACTTATATACAAGAACGGAGTCAATGCTCTATTCTTCAAGCACACCTAAATGCTCACACGATAGCAAAACTCCTGATTGGAACTGTGCATACTGTTCAGGCACCATCGAATCACTCGGTGCAAATGATAAAACCGTAGCAGAAACCTTTATTGCAAAAGATGGCACTGAAACCAACTATACAAAGACTGTTGAAAGGGTAGACCCAGAGGGTATTACCTATGTTCATCTTGATAGCTTAACCGCTGAGGGACATGACCAGTATTATACAGGCAGTTCTTCATTAGCACCAACATCTGCTTACACTGTAAACACCGTTTCAGGTCAGGGCGCTATCACTCGTGTTTTAGTAAATGATGACTCTTTAACGGTTGAAACCTATTGGATTAACAATGCAGGCACTCCCAGAGTTTCCAATAGCGCAGAACTTTCGCTCCTTGATGATGACTATATTGATGCTGAACCCTATGATTCTTATACTATTCGCAAAACTACTGAGGTTAAGGATTATGAAGTAACCTTTGATGGCGGAAGCGATAGAAATATCAGTACAAGAAGAGTTAATTCGGGTGAAACTGTAACTGCACTTACCGCACCTACTTATACAGGTAAATCATTTGAATATTGGGCAGATGAAAACGGTGATGAATTTGATTTTTCAACTGCTATAACCGAAGATATCACCTTAACTGCTACTTACGGTGATATCCCCGCAACCACAACCGCCGATTTATTTGTTGAGGCAATTAACCGTGGAGATAGTGAAATTATATTAGAGAGCGATATAACCCTTAACGATTTAGGAAATATCACCATCAATTCTAATACCACTATCAAGAGCGCCGAGGGCCAGAAATATACACTTACTCTTGATGGTTCTTCCCGTTTAACCGTAGCGGCAAGCAAAACAGTTACAATTGATAATATAAATGTTAATGTGGCTGAAACTGCAGATACTTTGGATGCGGATACAGCTTACTATCACGGTTATATTACGGTAAGAAGCGGCGCAACACTTAATGTTTTAAATTGCACAATAAAAGCATTGGCTGCCAATATGGGTTGCTCAACAGCCGCTTTGATTAAGATTTATAGAGTGGGCTCAAATGCAGGTTATGTTTATATTAAGGGCTCTACCTTAATTTCTCCATCTGGACAAAATAAGGGCGTTGCGCTGAATGGTGTTAAATACGAATCTGCAAAACCAACCTTCCGCTTGGTTGATACGTCAGTTTCAGGCAACTGGATATTCTATCAAGCATATTTCATTCTTGAAGGCTCAACAACTGTGAGCGGATATAATAACGGAACAATCTACGATTTCCGTGATGCATCTGTTAAGATTGCGAGAAATAAAGAAAATCTTATTGAGCTTTCAAAAATAGGCTCGGGCACCGCTGTATCAAATGATAATTATAAGATTTATTACAGTACCGATGATGATGCTTTCGAAAAAGGTACTGCTATAGAATACACAGGCGCTATTGATGGCATTGATTATGAAACACCTGTTTATGCCGCAATCAGATACACAGGAACCTCGTATTACAGTGCCGCTGTTTCTAAGGTATGTCCTGAATACATCGAGGGTGTAGCCGTTGCAACTCAAAGTGATTTTGTAAACGCTATTGCTAATGGCGATTCACTTATCACATTAATCTCTGATATAACACTTTTGGATGCAGGACAAATAACTATCGGAGCTAACACTGTTATACAAAGCAAACCGAATGATAAATATACAATAAAACTTGATGGTTCGTCTCGTTTGACTGTAGCTTCAAGCAAAACTGTTACACTTCAAAGCTTGGATATAGTTATTGCAGAGGGCGCAGATACTATCAATTCCGATAATGCATATTATTACGGATATATCACTGTACGAAACACAGGAAAACTGTATATTTACGACTCTAATGTTAAATGCGAATCTGCAAATCTAGGTTCATCTACTACTGCTATGATTAAGATTTATAGAGAAAATCCGCAAACAGGATATGTTCATATTGAGCGCTCTGTGGTTGCTGCACCTGCAGCTTCAGGTAAAGGTATTGCACTTAGCAGTATAAGGTATGATTCTGGTACAAAGCCAACTTTCCGTATGGTAGATAGTAAGGTAACTGGTGACTGGGTATTCTATCAGGGTTATTATATTCTTGAGGGAACATCCACATATTCAGGTTATTCATCGGCAAATAAGGTGATTGATTATCGAAATGCAACTGTCAAGGCTGAAAGAAATGCTGATAACAATATCATTCTTACCAAAAATGGAACAGGCACCGCTGTAACAGATGAATCCTATAAAATCTACTATAGCACAGATGCTTCAGCGTTCGCATCAGGTAATGCAATAGAATATACTGCACCGATTGAGAATATCGCAACAGATACGCCAATTTATGTAGGAATGGGAACCTCTGTTACATATTCCGGTGTTACAAACCTTTTCTTGAGCACACCTACCGAGCTTGTAGTAGCTGATTATGTTCCCGAAAACCCAACAGTTGAGGGTGCAACAATTCTGCAATCGCCTGATAGTGAAGGAAATCAGGATATTAGATTTAGCTATTCAACAGGTAAGGCTGATGAAAGCAATCCTATTGTTGAATATGGTATGCTTATAACCTTGAAGAAGTTTGAAGTTGGCGAGTTAACACTCGAAAATGCTGCTGCAAACCAAGATAAGATTAACGTATCAAAGGTTGAAAATGTTAGCATTACCGAGTCAAGCAGCTTCGTAGCTTCCATAGGATGCGTTCCAACAAATCTTTATACATATAAGTATAGAACTGTTGTTTATGTTAAATATGCCGATGGTAGCGTTGTATATTCCGAAGAGATAGAGAGAAGTGTTGCAGGCGTTGCAAAATCAATCGCCGGTTATGTATATCAAAACCGAACCAATGAAGCTCTTGCAGACCTTGCCGAAACAGTTGAAGGCTTGGTTGCAGGTGTTGACGGTGAGGGCAACGTAACCTTAACTGAAGCAGGCAAGGCCAATAACGGCGCGGCTGTTCTTGCTTTCCTTGAGGAAAACAACGAAAAGATTGCAAATGCAATCAAAATAATCGGTCAGTAATGGAAAGGGGTAACTTAAAAATGAAAAATTATGTAAAACCTTATATGCAAGCCTCTTTTGTTGCTGAGGATATTGCAAAACTTGAAGATGTTACTGTGCCCGGTGATTTCGAGGGAACATCCCTATTTGATGAAGCCGGCGGAGATGACAACTGGTAAAATATAGTTTAAACCACAACGGGCAATTATAAAATTGCCCGTTGTGAAAAAACAGATATTAGAAAGCAGCAGGCAGAAAACTGCCTGTTTCTTTGTAATATTTGTTAATAGTGGGGGAGAAGCAATGAAAAGAATTTCACTTTCTCAAAACGGAATATTGCCCAATACTGATGTAACCGAAGCATTATATCAACTTTTTTGTGAGAACACTTCAAATGCCGAATTTGTATTTGAAAACGCTGATTATTATTTTTCAAAAAAGGATATTTTGAAATTTGATTATAGCCTTTCGAATACCACCGAGCTTCCCGAACGAGCACTTGGTATATGGTTTAAAGATATGAATTCTTGTGTGTTAGAGGGAAATGGCGCGAGATTTTGGTTTGAGGGGCATATGCAGCCCATAACACTTGATAATTGTGAAAGTATTAGTGTTAAGGATATCACTATAAATTGGAAAAAACCGTTGGTTGCAGAAGGCACAGTTCTTGCCGCAACCGATACCTATGCCGATGTTTATATTTCTCCCGAAAACTTTCCGCATAGACTTAATAATGAATGGTTGGAATTTGATGTTGGTGGCGGAGAATGGTATGAGCTTTGCAACCGCAGTCAAATTATATTTGAGCCGCATTTCCGCACTGTTCGGAGAAAAACAGGGGATAGCTTTTGGATAAAAAATATAACAGCATGCGAGGAAAGAAATGTCTATCGTTTTTGGCTTCACGGATTTTCGGGAGCCGAAGTGGGCGATATATTGGTGCTAAGACATAACGAACGCTATCATGCAGGCATCTTCACCGAAAGATGCAAAAATATTTCATTTGAAAATATAATTGTTCATTCTTGCGGCGGTTTAGGTTGTCTTTCGCAATTTTGCGAGGATATAACCTATAAGCAAATGCATTTCATTCCCGATAGGTCATTAGGAAGGGTTATTACAAACGGTCGTGATGATGGCATGAACATCACCTGTAACAAGGGCAAAATCACCATCACCGAATGTACCTTTATAGGACTTATGGATGACCCAATAAATGTCCACGGTTGTAGTGTTACCGCCGAGGAGGTTGTTGATGCAAAAACACTTAAATGCCATTATAAGCATGAGCAGGCTATGGGCTTTTTGTATTGGGCGACCGCAGGCGATGAGATAGCCTTTATTGATAGGAATAATATGTCAAGATTAGCGAGTTTTAAGGTTAATTCCTATAATCTTGAAAATCGTGATACCTTCACACTTGAGTTCGAAAACGAACTGTCTGAAAGTATTTTGAAACTTGTAGAAGGTGGCAAGATAGCACTCGAAAATCTGACTAATACTGCCGAGGTTGTTTGCACAAAAAATAGATTTGGTAGCTGTAGGGCAAGGGGAATGCTTATCTCAACGCCTAAACCTGTTTTGATAGAAAACAACTATTTTGAATCATCAGGGTCGGCTATTTTGGTTGCAGGGGATGCTAACAATTGGTTTGAGTCGGGTGAGTGTAACGATGTTATGATAAGAAATAATACATTTACTAACGCTTGCTTAACCTCTGATTATGAGTTTTGTCAGGGTATTATAAGCATTTGCCCAACCATTCCAAATCCCGAAATTGATAAACCGTTCCATAAGAATATAACCATTGAGAATAATGTGTTCGATACTTCGGATACGCAGGTGCTATATGCATTTTCTTGTGAAAATCTTCAATTTTCTAACAACGTTATTTTTAAGAGCAATGCCGCTGAAAAATGGCATCCAAGTAATTCCAAAATAACACTTTCTTATTGTGTGGATAGCAGGATAGAAGGCAATACCTTTGTGGGTAAGTTTGAACAAAAAACCGATTTAATCGAAGATAATTGCGAAAATATTAAAATGCAGTAAAAAAAGCGAGGTGAAATTCACCTCGCTTTTTTGCTATTAAAGCCCTATTTATGTGCAAGTTGTTTCCACTCTGTCGGTGTCATACCGCATTCCCGCTTAAAAACACGGGCAAAATACTGCGGATTTTCAAAGGAAAGTTTGGCGGAAATCTGCGTAATGTTAAAGCTATCATCCCGCAAAAGTTCTTTTGCGCGCTCCATTTTTTGGGCAATTGAAAAGGCAGCGAGACTGCTTCCGGTGTGTTCACGAAACAGGTGACTTAAAAAGCTTTTACTATAACCAAACGCACGGCAGATTTCATCGATTTTTATATTTTCCTCTCTTCGTGTGTGTATGTAATCCTTGAGCGCTGAAACCAGTGGCTTTTCTTCTGACAAGGGTGGAAGAATTACGGTGTTTTCCGCCTCTTCTTTTGAGCGGAGAAGATAGATGAGCAACTGTTCTAAATAGCTTTTTATAAGTCGCTCACTGCCAAGAGGGGCATCTTTTCTTCGCCGTAGTTTGCGCAAGTCGGGGTCATTTCCCGGAATATGATAGCTTTCTTCAGCCTCTTTAATAATGGAGGTCAAAAGTGATTTATGCATCTTTTTAAGTGTAGAGCAAAAACGCTCAAAATATTTCATGGATAATGAGGAAGAAACAAACGAGATAACAAAAAAGTTTGGCGCCGATTCAAAGGCTCGTATCGTGTGGAACTCGTTTGGGCGATGGAAAATCACCTCGCCCTGTGCTAGAACAATTTCTTCACCATCGCGTGTTATGGCAACATTGCCCTTATCAACATAAACCATTTCCCAGAAATCATGATATTCACCATCGAAAACGAAATCTTTTCCTACTTCATAATAATGAATCGTAACAATTTTTGTGATATCCACGACCGTTTTCGGTCGTGTTTTAATATATCCTTTTTCCAAAACAGTACCTCCTACGTGTACGATAATGAACAGATAAAGCACAAAAATGACTGTTCAAAAATACACTTATTTAATACAATGATAACAGAAATTTTTAAAAAAATCAAGGAGGTTTTTATATGAAAAAGGGTATCAGTATTTGGTCATTCCCCGAAGGCACATTGGCTGAAAACTTTGCTCTTGCCGCCGATGCGGGTTTTGAGGGCGTGGAGGTGGCTCTTGATGAAGGTGCAGGGGAGATTACACTCGAATCTACCGAAAGACAACTGCTTGAGGTTAAGCGGCAGGCAAAAGAAAGCGGTATCGAGCTTTACAGCGTGGCCTGCGGTCTTTATTGGTCGTATTTCTTAA
>JAFSIJ010000045.1 GCA_017439845.1 Clostridia bacterium
CTTTGATATAAATAAGCTTCGCTATGATAAAATTGTTATTATGGCCGATGCCGATGTTGATGGAAGCCATATCAGAACACTTCTTCTCACATTCTTCTTCCGCTATATGCCTGAGCTTATTGAAACAGGTCATATATATCTTGCTCAACCACCTCTTTATCGCGTTGCAAAGGGCAAAAAATATTATGATGCCTTCACCGATGAGGAGAGAGATAGATTTATTGAAGAGCTTGGCGGAAACGTTGATGTTCAGCGATATAAGGGTCTTGGTGAGATGAACCCCGAACAGCTTTGGGAAACAACTCTTGATCCTGAAAAGAGAACTATGCTCAAGGTTACTATGGCGGATGCCGAGGTTGCTGATGCTACCTTCACAATGCTTATGGGTGAAGAGGTTGAGCCGAGAAGAAAGTTCATCGAAGAAAATGCAATTTATGCAACCGATTTGGATATTTAAGGAGGGATAGGAAATGGCAAAACAAGAAAACGTTTATTGGCCGAGTAACGAAGAAACTAATATCGTTCCGGTTGAAATAGTTGATGAAGTTAAAACAAGTATGCTTCAATATTCTATGTCGGTTTTGGTTGGCCGTGCTATCCCCGATGTTAGAGATGGTTTAAAACCCGTTCATAGAAGAATACTTTATACAATGTATGAAAACGGACTAACTCCCGATAAGGCATATAGAAAATGTGCTGATACGGTTGGTAGTGTGCTTGGTAGATACCATCCGCACGGTGATGCTTCGGTTTATGATGCAATGGTTCGTATGGCGCAGGATTTCTCGCTTCGTTATCCTCTTGTTGACGGACACGGAAACTTTGGTAATATAGATGGCTATCCTGCCGCCGCTTATCGTTACACCGAGTCGAGAATGAACCGACTTTCTCACAGTATGCTCGATGATATTGAAAAGGAAACCGTTGATTTTTCTCCAAACTATGATAATCGTTTGGAGGAGCCGACAGTTCTCCCCGTTCGTTTCCCACAGCTCCTTGTTAACGGTTCATCAGGTATTGCTGTTGGTATGGCAACCGAAATTCCACCCCATAATCTCGGCGAGGTTATTGATGGTATGTGTTGCCTTATTGATAACCCTGAGGCTGATTTACAGGAAATTTGCCAATTCATTAAGGGACCTGACTTCCCAACAGGCGGTATTATTATGGGAAGAAGCGGTATTCGTGCCGCTTATGCTACAGGTAGAGGCAAAATCGTTGTTCGCGGTAAAGCCGAAATTGAAGAAACAAGAAACGGAAAGTTCCGCATTATCATAACCGAGATTCCTTATAAGGTTAAAAAGCAGGAGCTCGTTAAGCATATCTATGATTTGGCATCTGATAAGAAGATAGAGGGCATTGATGATGTTGTTGACTATTCTTCAAAGAGAGATGGCGGTATAAAGATTATCGTTGACCTCAAAAAAGATGCAAATCCACAGGTTGTTCTTAATAAGCTTTATAGATATACTGCTCTTCAAACCACATTTGGCGCTATTTTACTTGCAATAACAAACGGAAAACCGCAAATATTAACACTCAAGGAAATGCTTCAAAACTGCATTGACTTCCAGTGTGATATAATCACAAGAAGAACTATATTTGATAAGAGAAAAGCCGAAGAAAGAGCTCACATTTTAGAAGGCTTAAAGGTTGCGCTTGATTTTATTGATGAGGTT
The DNA here is from genome assembly GCA_017439845.1 of Clostridia bacterium. Taxonomy (GTDB): domain Bacteria; phylum Bacillota; class Clostridia; order Oscillospirales; family Acutalibacteraceae; genus UBA737. The sequence goes on from JAFSIJ010000045.1 coordinate 1,680, forward strand.
ATCGCAATTATCCGTTCAAGCAAGACTATTCCTGATAGTAAGGAAGCCCTTTCCGAGAGATTCGGTCTTGATGATGTTCAGACAACCGCTATCGTTCAGATGCAGCTCGGTAAGCTTGCAGGCCTTGAAAAGCAAAAGATTCTTGATGAGCTCGATGAAAAGCTTGCATTTATTAAGGAATGTGAAGCAATTCTTGCAAGTAAAGAAAGAATTCTTGATATTGTTAAGACCGAGGCATTAAATCTCCGCGATAAATTCTCTGATGATAGAAGAACCGAAATCACTGATGTTGCAGGTGAGGTTGATATTGAGGACCTTATCCCTGAAGAAGAGTGTGTTCTTACTAAAACCGTTAATGGTTACATCAAGAGACTTCCTGTTGATACTTATAACGTTCAGCATCGTGGCGGTCGCGGAATTACGGGTATGACAACCCGTGAGGATGATGTTATAGAGAATATGTTCGTTTGCTCATCGCACGACTATATTATGCTATTTAGTAATCTCGGCAGAATGTATAGAATAAAGGCTTATGAAATTCCCGAGGCTGCAAGCAGGCAGGCAAAGGGAATGAATATGGTTAATATTCTCCCTCTTATGCCGGAAGAAAAGATTACTATAATCCTCCCTGCCTCCGAACTTGATGAGGATAAGTATATCTGTATGGTAACCAAAAAGGGTATCATTAAGAGAACAAAGCTTTCCGAATTTAGAAACACAAGAAAAACCGGTATTATCGCTATTTCTATTGATGAGGATGATGAGCTTTCATTTGTTAAGATGACTGATGGAAATCAAAATCTCCTTGTTGCCACCAAGAAAGGTATGGCAATTCAGTTTAAGGAAAGCGATGTTCGCGCTATGGGCCGAAATGCCCGAGGTGTTAAGGCGATAACCTTAAAGGCAGATGATAAGGTTGTTGCTATGACCGTTACCAATGAAAATACCCGACTTCTCACCGTAACCGAAACAGGCTATGGAAGAATAAGCAATATTGATAACTATCGTATTCAGTCGCGTGGCGGTAAAGGTATCACCAACTACCGTGTTGCTAAATACGGTGATGTTGCGGCAGTTCTTGATATCGGCGAAAATGATGATATCATTATGATAGCATCCAACGGTATCATTATCAGAATATTCAGCGGAGATATTTCAACCTTCGCCCGCCCATCAAAGGGTGTTCGCGTTATGCGAGTTGTAGAGGGCGAAAAGATTCTTTCGGTTGCAACTGCTGAGCATAATGAGGAAGAAGTAACCGATAAGCCTGAGGAAGCAGATGCCGATGCAGGCGATGTTGGAGAAATCGAGGCGGAAGAAGCCGAGGAAATCATTGAAAATGATGAGGAAACTTCCGAAGATGCGGAATAGTTTTAAGGGGATTTTTATTTAAGAAGGAAAATTTACTATGAATGAATATGAATCCTATGAAAATTTCACCGAAGAACACGAAAAAAACGATAATTTGCCCCCCTTTACCAATAATTTTCCTGGGTATCAAATGCCAAAACAGGAAAAAGAAAGGCTAAAGGTTAGAAAAGCGGCAAATATAATCGGATTTTCGCTTGTTATTCTAACACTTTTCAGCACTTTTTGGGCTTCGGGTTATTATCTCATAATGAGCAAAATCGGAATAGATATGAAAAAAGCTCAGGAAATCATAACCGAACCCGGAACCTTGCAGTTTGTTCAAATTCTTTTTTCGATAATTGTCTTCACCCTCCCCTTTATTTTACTTGTTAAGATAAACGGGGAAAGGGTGAGCGACCTCGTGCCCTTTAAAAAGTGTAACAAAAACCAGATTCTCCCCTATTACTTTATAGGTATCGGTTTTTGCGCCTTCGCTAATATTGCAACCAATATAGCAGGAGCAATTTTCGAAAGCTTCGGTGTTTCTTATGATGTTGATTTTGGAGACACGCCATCGGGTGCGTTTGGTTTTATGTTAACCTTAATTTCAACTGCAATTGTTCCCGCGCTCGTTGAGGAATTTGCCTGCCGAGGAATAATGTTGAACTTACTGAAAAAGCAGGGAGATGCTTTTGCTATAATCGTGTCCGCCCTTTTATTTGGGCTTGTTCACGGAAATTTTGAGCAAATTCCTTTCGCATTTATGGTAGGCTTAGTGTTAGGCTTTATAACCGTTAAAACGGGCTCCATTTTTATCGCAATAGCTGTTCACTTCACCAATAATCTTATATCAGTTATATTTAGTTATGTAAACCTATCTCTTATGGCAAGAAATGTTGTTTATATAATCTATCTTTCAGTTTGTATGCTGCTTGCGGTGATAAGTGTTTGCAGTTTTAGGGAGAAAAACTTTTTCTCGCTCCAAAAAAGTGAAAGTGAAGTGAGCGCTCGCGTTCGGGCAAAATGGTTCTTCACTTCCCCTGTTATAATCATCTTTATAGCTTTAAGCATACTTGAAGCTATACTGCATTTTTTCTAAATATAATAAGGACTGTCCGAAAAAGACAGTCCTTAAATAAATTATACAGAGGTTTTTATGAATAAAAACTATATGAAAGAGGCGCTTGCCCTTGCAATAAAGGCGGGGGAAGAGGGAGAGGTTCCCGTTGGCGCAGTTATCGTGAAGGATGGGGAAATCATCGCTCGCGGTAGAAATATGAGAGAGCAAAAACAAAACGCTCTTTCCCATGCCGAAATAGAGGCGATAAACTCCGCCTGCAAAAAGCTTGGCAGTTGGCGACTTGATGGATGCGAGCTCTATGTAACACTCGAGCCTTGCCCAATGTGTACCGGTGCCATAATAAACGCAAGAATTAAAACCGTTATCTTCGGAGCCTATGACCTTAAGGCAGGCAGTATGGATAGCGTTGTTAATTTGTGTGATTATCCCTATAACCACAAGGTTGAGGTATATGGCGGAATTATGGAGGATGAATGCAGGGAAGTGCTCGCAAATTTTTTCAAAAATTTGCGCTAAAAAACGCTGCTTCTCATCGATTTTATTTTCTTTTTTCAATACTTTTATCATTAAAACAAAATAAAAAGGCTCACAGAGAGAAGTCCTCTTTTTTAACAATTTCAAAGCAAAAAAGAAGAATTAAATACAAAATGCACGAGCTTAAAGAAAGCAATATTATGTAAACCAAAATATTGTGTATAAAAATTTCTTTAAGCGCTAATTTCATTATAAATACGGAACTCACCGCCGAAATCAAAGGAAGTATAAAAAACTTAATAGGTTTTATGTAAACCAACGAAACCTTGCACAATTTATTAAAATGAAGCGCGCAGGTCAATAGATTTGAAAAGTACATAATACAGAGAAAACCCTTCATTCCAAAAATCGGCAAGAAAATTAAAATTAAGATAATTCTGATAGTTGAATCAGTAGCGGCGGTTAGAAATGTAAAGTTTTGTTTATCGAGTCCTTTGAGTATTCCATCTGACACGCTATCAATATACATTAGCGGAACTATCGGCGAAAGCGCTTTCAGTAAATACCCAACATCTTCACTTTTATAGATTAAAATTCCTAGCTCGTTGCCGAGTGCAAAAAACAGCGCCGCAAATATATATGAAACAAGCGAGGTTATTTTGAGTGTTCGTTCGGTAACACTTTTTATAACAAAACCTTTATTTTGAGCAAGCGACCTGCTCATTTCAGGAATCAGCAAGGTTGTGACCGCATTTAAAAAGGTTGATGGAAAGAACAGAATCGGCAGCGCCATTCCTTTTATCATTCCAAAAAGACCCAATGCATTCGCGCCGCTTAACCGATATTTAGCAAGATTTATCGGAACGAGGATGTTTTCGGCGGTGCGAAGAAGTGTGTTTAAGTATCGGCCACAGGTTATGGGAGCCGAAATAGAGATTATTCGGCGAACAATAGCAAAGGGAGGTCGAGTTCTGCCGCCAAGAATATCAAGGTTGTTCTTATCGGCAAGATAGCAAACATATAAGGCGAGGCAGGAAACGATTTCGGCAACAGTATCGGCAAAGAGGATAACTGCGCAACAAAAGGCAAGACCTTTATGCGAAAATTTGCCGATTAGAAAGATTAAAAGAAAAATTCTAACAAACTGTTCGAGCAGCTGCGTTGTCGCTCCCGGTGCAGTTTTTCGCCGAGCGATGAAATATCCTCGAATACAGGCGGAAACACCCATAAAGGGAAGCGAAAAGGTTAAAATTTTAAGGGCGGAGATGGCTCTTTCATCCTTTAAGAACACCTTTGCTATCGTTTCGGCACCAAAAAACACGATGAAACCTGAAACCAGAGCAATAATAAGCGTTATTTCAATACTTCGCCTGAGAATTTTAATGGTTCCTCGCTTGCCGCCGAGTGCCAATTCATCGGCGCAAAGGCGGGTAACCGCGGTTGAAATACCCGAGCTTGCAAAGGTTGAAACCAAAATATAAACCGAGAAGGTTAACTGATAAAGGCCGATTCCTTCGGCGCCGATTTTATCAGCAAGCCAAATTCTCGTTATAATGCCGATAAACCGCAGAACAAGGCTTGTTGCGGTTAAAATAAGAGCATTTTTAATAAAAATAGTTTTTTTCATTATAATTCACCATTAAAAGTTTATGAAACAGGAGGGTGCAATATGAACACACCGCTTGCGGACAGGATACGCCCCAAGACACTCGAAGAGGTTGCAGGACAACATCATTTGCTTGATGAGGGCAAGGTTCTTCGCAAAATCATCGAAACGGGGAATATACCAAACCTAATATTCTATGGCCCATCAGGAGTTGGAAAGACCACAGTTGCCAATATAATAGCGGCAAAATCGGGAAAAAAGCTTTGTTATCTCAACGCAACAACAGCATCGACCTCTGATATAAAGGATATAGTTGCATCCATTGGCGCTCTTGATGCCGCATCGGGAATTCTTCTTTATCTCGATGAAATTCAGTATTTCAACAAAAAACAGCAACAAATATTGCTTTCATATATAGAAACAGGTGATATAACGCTTATAGCATCAACCACCGAAAACCCTTATTTCTATGTTTATAATGCAATTCTTAGTCGTTCGAGTGTTTTCGAATTCAAAACCCTTTCGGCTGATGATATAACATCGCTTATAGAAAGAGCAGTTGCAAAGCTCTCGCTTGAAGAAAAGGAAATCGTTTTAAGCGAGGAAAATGCCAAGAAAATCGGCAGAGCCGCGGCGGGCGATGTTCGAAGAGCGTTAAATATGCTTGAATTATGTATTTTAACTGCAAAAACTGAGGATAAAATATATATTGAGGATGAAACTGTCGAAGAAATTCTTGCGGGCAATTCGGTGAGATATGACCGTGAGGGCGATGAGCATTACGATATTATATCGGCATACCAAAAATCAATGCGAGGTTCTGACCCCGATGCCGCATTATACTATTTAGCAAGACTTTTAGCGGCGGGAGATTTGCCAAGCGCCTGCAGAAGATTGCTCGTTTGCGCTAATGAGGATGTTGGGCTTGCATATCCACAAATTATACCGATAGTAAAGGCGGCGGTTGATACCGCCAAAGAGGTTGGACTTCCCGAAGCCAAGCTTCCTCTTGCTAATGCGGTTGTGCTTGTTGCTATCTCTCCAAAATCGGTTTCGGCTCACGATGGCATTGCCGCGGCTATGGCGGATGTTGAGAGGGGAATAGGTGGAGATATCCCTCGCCACCTTCAAAACAAGCATTTTGATGGAGAGGATGCCGAGATTCGAGGTCAACACTATAAGTACCCACACGCATTTCCTAATCACTATGTTAAGCAACAGTATTTACCCGATAACATAAAGAACAAAAAATATTATGAATTCGGCGATAATAAAACCGAGCAAAAATTCAAGGAATATTGGGAGAAAATCAAATAAAGCTTGGCGTTTAGAATAAATCTTTGCTTTTCGGAAACACTAAAACAAATAAATGTTTCACGTGAAACTATACACGGGGAGAGAGCGATGGATATATTCTTAAACTGCTTAAAAGCCTTTTTAGTTGGCGGCTTTATATGCTTTATCGGTCAAATTCTTATTGACTACACAAAACTAACCCCTGCGAGGATATTGGTTGTATATGTTGTGAGCGGCGTTGTCCTGACAGGGCTCGGCTTTTATGAACAGATAGTTCAGTTTGCAGGCGCGGGCGCAACCGTTCCGCTAACCGGTTTTGGTTATAGCTTGGCAATGGGTGTTCGTGAGGCAGTTATGCAACATGGACTAATCGGCGCCTTAATGGGCGGACTAACTGCAACAAGCGCAGGAATTTCGGCGGCAATTCTGTTCGGATTTATAATGGCGCTATTATTTAAAACAGGGGATAAAACCTAATAAATGAATGAAAGTATTGTCTTTTTTGAAAAAGGCAATACTTTTTTATTTACATATTTAGAAATTATTGATATAATAATGAATGTAGTTTATCAATGGTTAAGTGCAATGTTTCACGTGAAACATTTAAAACAAATGTTGGTACAATATATATTGTTAATATAATATATATTATATATACATATAAAAGGAGTGCCGAAATGGGAAAAATAATCTCTATTGTTAATCAAAAAGGCGGCGTTGGAAAAACCACCACTGCGGTTAATCTTGCGGCAGGTGTTGGATTAGCAGGCAAAAAGGTTTTGCTCGTTGATGCCGACCCACAGGGAAATTCCACAAGCGGCTTTGGAATAAGCAAGAAAAGTGTTAAGGCTTCGACCTATGAGCTTCTCGTTGGAATGGCAAAAACCGAAAACGCTATAATAAAGACCGAATTTAAAAATGTTGATATCATCCCCGCTTCTATGAATCTTGCGGCGGCTGAAATCGACCTTATCGAAATGGAAAACCGGGAAGCAAGACTAAAAATGGTTCTTTCGGTGGTTCGCGAGAAGTATGATTACATATTTATAGATTGTCCGCCCTCCTTGGGACTTATCACAATTGATGCTCTTGTTGCGAGCGATACTGTGCTCGTTCCTATTCAGTGTGAATATTTTGCGCTTGAAGGTTTATCTCAGCTGATGTCAACCGTTCGCCAAATTAAAAGGCTTTATAATGCAACCCTTGAAATTGAGGGAATAGTTCTCACAATGTATGATGCGAGATTAAACCTCACAAATCAGGTTGTTGGCGAGATAAAGAAGTTCTTTGCGGACAAGCTTTATAAAACTGCAATACCGAGAGGTGTCAGACTTTCGGAGGCTCCGAGCTACGGAATGCCTATTCAGTATTACGATAAGCGTTCAAAGGGAAGTATCGCCTATAACGATTTATCGAAAGAATTTTTGAAGAAAAACAGGAGGGGCTAAAAATGGCAGCAATTAAAAAGGGACTTGGAAGAGGTCTTGATGCGCTTCTTAATGATAATGCGACCGATGGTAGCGGTGCAGTAACCGTTAAGCTCAACGATATCGAGCCTAATAGAGAGCAACCGAGAAAGGACTTTGATGAGGATGCCATTTCGGAGCTTGCATCAAGCATCGAAAAGCATGGACTTTTGCAGCCCATCATTGTAAGACCTTTACCAAACGGAGCATATAGAATAATAGCGGGTGAGCGCCGTTGGCGCGCTTGCCGCATGGCAGGGCTCCAAGAAGTGCCGGTTATCATAAAAGAGCTTGATGAGCGCAGCATTATGGAAATTGCGCTTATCGAAAATCTCCAAAGGGAAGACCTTAACAGCGTTGAAGAAGCGCTTGGCTATAAATCGCTCATCGATACATACGGATTAACGCAGGAGCAGGTTTCGGCTTCGGTTGGGAAATCGAGAAGTGCAGTTGCGAATGCGCTTCGCCTTTTAAACCTTAACGAAGATGAGCTTGAGGCTTTAAGGCTCGGCAAAATCTCGGCAGGTCATGCAAGAGCGCTCCTTTCCTGTGAGGATGCCGAAAAGAGAGCAAAGCTTCTATCCTTTGCGATTTCGGGCGCATCGGTGCGCGATATTGAGCGCATAGCATCGGCAAAACCCAAAAAGGAAACCGCAAAGAAGAGCAAGGATAGATTCTATGAAGAGGTTGAGATTTCATTAAAGGCTGCTCTCCATAGAAAAATAACGGTTAAATCCACAGGCAAGGATAAAGGAACAATAACGCTTGAATTCTATAATAAGGATGAGCTTGCCGAATTTGCCCGCAAACTTGCAGGGGAGAAATAATGCACTATAAGGATAGGCTTGAAAATAAGCATTTCAGAAGAAGACCGCCCCCATATATAAAGTGAAAAGTGAAGAGTGAAAAGTGAAGAGTGAAGAGTGAAAGGATTTGCTTTTCGAAAAAACTTTATTAAGGATGGTCAAAAATGTTATTTTATTTTCTTTCAATTTTAGCGCTCCTTTGTTGGAGCGGCTCGGACCTGTTTTCAAAAATGGGAACGAGAGAGCAGGATAAAAACAGTCATTGGAAGGTTGTTTTCTTCGTTGGCTTGGTTATGGGTATCCATTTCTTCATAACTCTTATCGGCGGCGCTATAATAGATAACACCGTTGGAGTTGATTCGGTTAATAAAGTAGTTGCAAGTCTGCTTTATACCGATTTTAAGTTGATGGATTTTGTAAGCTATTTCCCCGTTGCCGCGCTTTACATATTGGCAATGGTGTTAGGTTATATAGGACTCCGCTATATTGAGCTTTCGATTTCTTCGCCGATTTGTAATTCATCAGGAGCGCTTGCGTTCCTCTTGTGCGTAATCTTCGGAATATTCTCGGTAGAGGATATAACTCTAACAACAATTATTGGTATCGTTATGATAACGGTTGGTATAGTAGCGCTCGGTTTTGTTGAACAGCACGAGGATGAGCAGGTAAGGCAGGCAAGACAGGAGAGAGCCAACAGAAAGTATACAAAGAGTATACTCGCTTTCCTCTTGCCGATTTCGTATCTTATAATTGATGCGCTCGGTACAGTCGGCGATGAACTCATTTTCGCAAAAACCGATATAACCGATTATGCCGCAAACTCGGCATTTGAGTTAACCTTCTTTATTCTCGCCGTATTTGCTTTTGTATGGCTTAAAGCAGTTAAGAAGGATAAGGTGTTCCGCGGCAATAAACATTTGTTATTTGGCGGAATATGCGAAACTGTCGGCCAGATATTCTATATGGCAGTAATGTTCAGTGATTTCTCGGCAGGTATGGTAATCATCTCGGCATATTGCGCTATCTCGGTGCTATGGAGCAGAATATTCCTAAAGGAGAAAATGTCCTGGAAGCATTATGCAGATATAGCCCTTGTTATCGCAGGTATCGTTATTTTAGGATAAAGCTTATATTAAAACCGCTTTTGTTAATCAAAGGCGGTTTTTTGTGTAAAAATAACTAAATGCTTGTGGTTTTTGAAATATAAAAACACAATATATGGTATGGCAAAAAAAGTTTTTGAAAATGCGAAAAAAAGTTTAAAAAAGTTTCAAAAAAGTGTTGACAAAAGGGGATGGATATGGTATTATAATCGGGCGCCCTTGAGAGAGGAAGCGCAAACGAACCTTGAAAATTAAACAACGACAATAATAAGGACCCGACAATTCTTAAGAGAAATCGAGAGAAAAGTTAAGTACTTGAAAAAAGTATTGAAGGACAGAATAATGCGTCAGCATTGTTCGAAGAATGAGCTTAGAGCTTATC
>JAFSIJ010000046.1 GCA_017439845.1 Clostridia bacterium
AAGTAAGCAGGAACTGTTATAACTGCTTCGGTTACTGTTTGGCCGAGATAAGCCTCTGCATCAGCCTTTAACTTTTGAAGAATGATAGCCGAAATTTCTTGTGGGGTATACTTCTTACCATCAATTTCAACGGTGTTAGCAGTACCCATATCGCGTTTAATTGAACTGATAGTTCTATCGGGGTTGGTAATTGCCTGGCGCTTTGCAACCTGACCTACCATTCTCTCACCTGTTTTTGAAAAAGCAACAACAGAAGGTGTTGTTCTTCCGCCCTCGGCGTTTGCTATAACTATCGGCTCGCCGCCTTCCATAACAGCAACGCAAGAGTTAGTTGTTCCAAGGTCTATTCCTATAATTTTTCCCATAATAATATCCTCCTAAAGATACTTTTTTATATTTTAATTTGCTACCTTTACCATAGCCGCTCTAACAACAGTATCACCTATTTTGAAGCCCTGCTGCAAGACCTCCGCAATAACATTCTCGCCTAAATTTTCATCCTCGATATGCATAACTGCGTCGTGGAAATTCGGGTCAAACGCATCGCCGACATTAGCTATTGGTATTATGCCTAATTTATCATAAAGCGAGCTAAACTGCTTTACAATCATTTCAATACCCTTTATATACTCGGGTGTGTCCTTCTCGGTTACCGATGCCCTCTCGATGTTATCGAGAAGTGGCAAAAGTTCTTTAACAATTCCTGCCTTGGCAAACTCGGCAACCATTGCCTTTTCGCGTTCGGTGCGCTTTTTATAGTTATCAAACTCAGCCGCTGTGCGAAGAAGCAAATCTTTATTCTTTTCAACTTCCTCTTTCAGAAGTTCGATTTCTTGTTCTTTTTTGCTCTTTTTCTTTTCGGGCTTTGGCTCACTCTCGGGAGCCTTTTGCTCTTCTTTTTTCTCTTCGGGCACTCTAAATCAATCCTCCATATCCTTTAATGCCTCGCACATAAGACCGTTAAGCTTTTGCGCGGCATATTCTATGCTTGGTATCACCTGCTCATAGGAAATTCTTTTAGGCCCTATAACCGCAAGGGTACCGTTATATACATTGTTGCCAAAATGCGCGGCAACTATTGTATCTGAAAAAAATTCGCCGAAATCGGTATCACTACCGAACACAACGCCAACTCCCTCTTTTATTTCGTTCATAAGCGAAATAATCGGGTCTCGCCTTTTGATAAGAGAAATAATTCGCCTTGCGACATCCTCATCGGCGCAAATGTTATATAACTGCGGTTCACCGCTTATATCAACCGCCGATTTTTCAATATCCTCTATCAAATCGAAAACAGCGGTAAATAACGGTAAGAGTGCAAGTAAATCTATACCTGCGGCGGCGATTATATTTTGCATATAAGGTTTATTAAGCTCCGAAATTTCTTTATTCTTAATCTTCTTATTGCAAATTTCCAAAAACCTATCTAAAAGCAAAGCATCCGCATCAAAGCCGAAACGCAAAATCTTGTTTCTCGCTCTTCCATCCGAGGTTATAACAAGCAACATTCTCGTGTTTCTGCCAATAGGTAAAATTTCAATTCGCTTAACTGTGACTTCATTTTTCGCTACAAGGCAAGATATCGCGGGAAGTCCTGTTAAATCGGAAATTATTTTGCCAACCATAGAAGGAATATGCTCGGGGTCGCAATTAATTTGCGATATGCGCTCATCAATAAACCTTTTTGCGCTTTCGGAAATAAGCGCTTTCGGCATAAGTGAATTTAAGTAGAGCTTCAATGCCCTATTAGTTGGAACTCTACCCGCCGAAGTGTGCGGTTGCTCCAAAAAGCCTAAAGAACAAAGCTCGCTCATTTCATTACGAAGGGTTGCGGAGGATGGCGCATTATCAATAAGCTCGGTTAAAACCTTTGAACCTACCGGCTCGCCTGTTTCAATAAAGGTTTTGATAATTGCCGAAAGAACTGCTTTCTTCCTCTCGGTAAGCTCCATTTTCCGCCCACCTTTCTTTATGTTTTATCGATTAGCACTCTCGACTTGCGAGTGCTAACAAGTATTATTATATGCACTTTTTTCCAAAAGTCAATAGTTTTTTTAAAATTTCTTTGACTTTCCCTGACTTTTACAAATTGTTCATATTTCTCCCCCACTAAAAACAATAAAACGCAGCCAAAATTGACTGCGTTTTAGAGCTATTTTTTGATCTCTTTAATATCATATGGCGTTGTTTGATAAACAAAATAGTTAAGCCAATTTGAATACAGAAGATTTGCGTGTGACCTCCAAGAAACAACGGGATTATTCTTTGGATTATTATCCTTGAAATAATTTTTAGGCGGTTCTATGGGTAAGCCCTGCGATAAATCGCGTGTATATTCATTAAGAAGTGTATCGGCATCATATTCCGAATGGCCTGTTATGAATATTTGCTTTCCATTTTTAGTTGAGAGCGCATAAAGCCCCGCTTCTTTAGAGGTGGAAAGAATTTTTAATTCTTTAACCTTTTTAACATCCTCAATATCAACCGTTGTATGCCTTGAATGAGGCACCATAAATTCATCATCAAAGCCTCTGAAAAGGATAGAATTTTTATAATTAACGGTATGAGGGAAAACGCCAAAAAGCTTTTTATCAAGCGGCTTTTTATTTATGCCAAAATGATAATAAAGCGCCGCCTGAGCTCCCCAACAAATATGGAAGGTGCTATGAACATGAGTTTTGCTCCACTCCATTATCTCGCAAAGCTCTTCCCAATATTCAACCTCTTCGAATTCCATCTTCTCAACGGGCGCGCCCGTTATAATCATTCCATCAAAGGTGCGTTCCTTCACTTCATCAAAGGTTTTATAAAACGCGAAAAGATGTTCCTCGGATGTGTTTTTAGAAATATGGCTTTTAGTGTGGATAAACTCCAAATCAACCTGCAAAGGCGAGTTGCCGAGCAAGCGAGAAAGCTGTGTTTCAGTTTCTATTTTTTTAGGCATAAGATTAAGGAGCAATATCTTAAGAGGTCGAATATCCTGTGTTATGGCTCTTTTCTCGGTCATAACAAAAATATTCTCATTATTAAGCGTTTTAACTGCGGGAAGGTCATTAGGGATTTTAATTGGCATAATTTACCTACCTTTTAGTTTAATTAGATTTTATCAAGCGCCTGCTTAATATCTTCTATAAGGTCTTCGGCATCCTCGATACCGCAAGAAAGACGAATAAGGTCGGGCGAGATTCCTGCTGCTGCAAGCTCCTCATCGTTCATTTGGCGATGGGTTGCGTTTGCAGGATGCAAGCAACAAGACCTTGCATCAGCAACGTGAGTTTCAATAGCAATTATCTTGAGATTTTTCATAACTGTTTCAGCGGCTGTTCTTCCGCCCTTAACACCAAAGCTGATTACACCGCAGCTACCGTTAGGTAGATACTTTTTAGCAAGCTCATAGTTCGGGTCGGATGGTAAATCAGGGTATCTTACCCAAGCAATTCTATCATCAGCCTCAAGAGCCTTTGCAACTGCAAGACCATTCTCGCAATGCTTCTTCATACGAAGATGCAAGCTCTCAATACCAAGATTTATATAATATGCATTTTGGGGTGACTGAATAGAGCCAAGGTCACGCATAAGCTGAGCTGTAGCCTTAGTGATATAAGCGCCTTCAAGACCGAAACGCTCGGTATAGGTAACACCGTGATAGCTTTCATCCGGTGTGCAGAGTCCGGGGAATTTATCGGGATATTTAGTCCAATCGAACTTGCCCGAATCAACGATACAACCGCCAACGCCACTGCCATGGCCATCGATATACTTGGTTGTTGAGTGGGTTACGATATCTGCGCCAAACTCAAATGGGCGGCAGTTTATAGGTGTTGCAAAGGTGTTATCAATAATAAGCGGAACACCGTGGGCATGAGCCGCATTAGCAAACTTTTCAATATCAAGAACATTAAGAGCCGGATTTGCTATTGTTTCGCCGAAAACTGCCTTGGTGTTATCCTTGAAAGCTGCATTGAGTTCTTCCTCGCTACATTTGGGGGAAACAAAGGTGAACTCTATTCCCATTCTCTTCATTGTTACAGCGAAGAGATTATATGTTCCGCCATAAAGCGCGGAAGAAGCGACAACATGGTCACCACAAGAAGCGATATTAAACACCGAAAAGAAGGATGCCGCCTGACCTGAAGAAGTAAGCATAGCGGCAGTTCCGCCCTCAAGCTCGCAAATTTTAGCGGCAACAGTATCGCAAGTGGGGTTCTGAAGGCGAGAATAGAAATATCCCGCAGCCTCTAAATCGAAAAGCTTTCCCATTGCCTCACTTGTTTCATATTTAAAGGTTGTGCTTTGAATAATAG
>JAFSIJ010000047.1 GCA_017439845.1 Clostridia bacterium
CCGCACCAAAAATCACACAAAATTCTGCTCATTTTAGGTCGTAGAATTTTATAGGTTTGGGATTTTTGGATGTGCGAGGCACAAAACGCAGTTAATCCTAACGGATTAACGAGTATTTTAACAATGCAAAGACGAAAATCCTACCTCTAAAATCAGGTTCGGATTATTCGTGTTTGCTTAAGGTATAAGTTCCTTTTTGGAGGTATAAATAAAATGTCTTTAAAAATTAAAAATTTTGCAAAACTGATTTGCGTTTTAGTAGCAGTTGTTTTGCTCGTTGCAATGATTCCAACATCGAGTGCTTCAGCTGTTGCATATAAGGGTAGCGGAACAAAGAAAGACCCTTATTTAGTAACAAATGCCGAGCAGCTTGACGGTATGCGTAATAACCTCTCGGCACACTATAAACTTGCTAACACCATTGATATGAAAAGCATTGATAACTTCGAGCCGATCGGCTTTATAGCAAAGCCATTCACAGGAACATTCACCTGTGATGTTGATAAAGATGGTTTGCCGAAGTTCGCAATCAAGAACATAACAATTAACAATAAAAGAGGCCTTATAAATAAGCACGCTCCTAACTCGGGTAACACCCCCGACTATAAAAAGAATAATTCCAAATGGGAAACAGGTCTTTTCGGTATGACCAAGGGAGCAGAAATCAGCAACATTTATGTATTAGATGCTAATGTAATATGCTCTGTTGTTGGTGAGCTTTCCCACGTTTATCCTAACGGAAGAGATAACCCTTATGTTCCCGTTAAAGGTGCTGATGAGCAGGGAACAGGTATCCTCGCAGGTATGGCACACTCAACAACATTTGTAAATTGTGCCGCTACAGGTAAGGTTGATAGTAAATCAAACTACACCGGTGGTCTTCTCGGAAGAGTTGAAGAAAACAGCTTCATTGAATACTGCTGGGCTGATGTTGATGTTAAATCAACAGGTTGCTGGGCAGCAGGCGCATTTGTTGGTGAGATTATAAGCGGCTCAACAATTCAGTTCTGCTATTCAACAGGTGATATTGATGCACCTATGAAGAAGAGCTTCGAAAATGTTTCATTAGACCTTGTTGGCGGTATGGGTTATATCTACGCTGACGATGTAATCGTTTCGGACTGTTATACAACAGGTAAGGTTTCAAGCAATGGTTACTCATTTGCTCCTGTTAGTGTTGAAAGAGCAGGTCAGTTTATGAACTGCTGGACTACCGGTAAGGTTGAAAAGCTCACCGCAAAGCCTTCCGCTCCCGAAAAAGCTGCAGATAACTGCCTTGTTTTAAACGAAACGGGTCACCGTAACGGTTGCTTCACACCGGCAAGCAAAAAAGAAATTGCTAATGCCTTTAAGGACCTTGAGGGTTGGGAAATCGGTGAAGACGGAATGCCCAGAATTTCAAAAATTCCTGTTTTAAAGGATGCTTCAATCTATAAGCCTTCAAAGGATTTAGAGGTTGTTGTTGCTGATAATTCAGGCGATAAGAATGATGCCACATCACAAAGCACAGGAACAACTTCCAAGGAAGAAACTTCATCAACCACTTCGACAAATAGCGGTTCCGCAGGAACAACCGATAGTGAAACCGGAACAACTGATGGTGATACCGGAACAACTGATGGCGAAACCGGAACAACCGATGGTGAAGTGCAGCAAGGCACTACCGAGCAGGGTGGCGAAACCACTCAAACCGAGGTTATAAATCCTCAGGTTCAAAGTGAAAAGCAAATACTTATGATTGTTCTTGCGGCAATTATAGTTGCTATCTCGGTGCTCACCGGCGCAGTTCTTGTTACTATGATAGTTAAAGGCAAAAAATCATAATGGGAAGGGGACTAAAAAATGAATTTTGCAAAGAAATTTGGAAAAAGCTTTAAGGCTTTAGCTTCAATCCTTTTGTGCTTATGCCTTATTTTCACTCTTTCCACGGTTGCTTTCGCTGATGAGGCTATAACCGATAATATGCAAAAGATTATCGATGTTATAAACACCATTCCGAAAGATCCGAACTTATTAACTATTGAGCATAAAGATATTATTCTTCAGGTTGAAAAGGATTACGAAGCCTTAAGTGATGATGAAAAAATAGCTTTCCCTCAGGAAACATACAATGTTTTATCAGCGGCAAAATATGGCATTATGCCTATTGTTCTTAACGATGTTGCGAGTAGAATTGAGGCATTACCCGAAAAGATAACCGCAAAAGATGCCGAAGCAGTTAAGGCAATTGAAGAAGAATTTATGTTGCTTGATGAAACTGCGCAAAGCGCACTTTCTCCGAAAAACACTAAAAAAATGCAGGATGCGATAGAGAAAATTAAAAATCCCGGTGCATCCGATAATAATGAACAAAAAGGCGATAGCAAAGGCATAGAGTTTAATTTTGAAACTATAATCATAATAGTTCTCTCGGTCCTCGTTTTAATAAACCTTGTATTGTTTATAATTGTTGTTATAAGATTATTTGTTAAAAAGAAGGAAAGGATAGAGGACGAAGATGATGAAATTGAAGAATAAAAGCAGTCGCCTTTCAGGAAGTAAAGTAGGTTATAATGCGGCATTGCTTTTACTCGGTTTACCTGCAATTATTTACCTATTTCTGTTTAGCTATCTTCCAATGTTTGGCGTTGTAATCGCGTTTAAGGATTATAACTATATTGATGGTATTTGGGGAAGCCCTTGGGCTGGACTTGAGCATTTTGATTATTTCTTTTCTTCAAGCGACGCGGCAAGAATTATTCCAAATACAATTATGTATAGCTTGGGCTTCCTGTTTTTAAAACAGATATTATGTATAATCGTTGCAATTCTTCTTTATGAATTGTCAAACAGAATTTACATTAAAACCTATCAAACAGCCATTCTTTTACCAAACTTTATTTCTTGGGTTTTGGTGGCTTATATAGGATTCACACTTTTCTCGCATCAGCATGGAATTCTTAATTCAATTATTGAATCCTTAGGCGGAGCAAGAATTGAGTGGTATGCTGAGCCTAAATATTGGCCTGCAATCCTAACCATTTTCGAAATGTGGAAGGGCGTTGGTATGGGATGTATCCTCTACTATGCGGCTCTTATGGCGCTTGATGTGAGCTTGTTCGAATCGGCTATGCTCGATGGTGCTAACCGTTTTCAACAAATCATTCATATTTCAATTCCCTCGCTTATGCCGACACTTATTATACTTCTCATCCTCGGTATCGGCAGTATCATGGGCGGCGATTTCGGCCTCTTCTACCAAGTACCGCGAAATTCAGGACCGCTTTATCCTGTAACCGATATTATTGCAACATATACATATAGAGGTCTCACAAGCGGTAACCTTTCGCAAAGCTCGGCAGTTGGTTTGTTTCAGTCGGTTTGCGGTATGATAATGGTTATTACAACTAATGCCATTACCAAGAAGATAAGCCCTGAAAATTCGTTGTTCTAAGGAGGGGCTATACTATGAAGAAACCAATTAGAAAAAAATTATTTAACTATAAAACTCCTATACATATATTCTTTATTTTGTATAGCTTGCTTTGTATAATTCCTTTCTGGATAATCATTTCAATATCCCTTTCAACAGAAGCGGATATTGTGAGCGAAGGCTTCGCAATGTTCCCGAAGCACTTAACATTTGAAGCTTACGAATATATTTTCGGTGATGCTTCGGCGCTTTGGCGTTCATATGCTGTTACAAGCTTATATGCAATCATAGGAACAGTAATCGGCGTTGCAGTTATGGCAATGTTTGGTTATAGCCTTTCAAGAGATAACTATGTTTTCAAAAAGCCCCTTGTGTATTACACACTTTTCACAATGCTTTTCTCGGGCGGCCTTGTTCCTTCGTTCGTTATAAACACACAGTATTTTGGACTTCAAAATAATTTACTTATGTATGTGGTAAGCGGTATGGTATCAGGCTTCACAGTGTTCGTTTTCCGAACCTTCTTTATGCAAATTCCGCAATCACTTGTTGAGGCGGCGGCTATTGACGGTGCTAAAGAGCATCAAATACTTACTAAGATTATTATCCCGCTTTCAAAACCTGTTCTTGCAACATATACCTTCACAGGTGTTGTTTCTCGTTGGAACGACTTCACAATTTCAATGTATTATTTCCAGGATGATAAATATTGGACACTCCAATATATGCTCCAAAACATTCTTAATGAAGCGGCATTCCTTAATGCTTTAAAAGAGCAGATGTCACAGTATGCAGATTTAATAGTTGTTCCCTCGGAAACACTTAAATATGCAATGTGCGTGCTTGCTGCAGGCCCGATGGTTGTCATATTCCCGTTCTTCCAAAAGTACTTCTCAAAGGGTATGGTAATCGGCGCGGTTAAGGGATAATTTTAAGATAAAATTATCCCAGTGAAAAGGTAATAGTGAAAAGTGAAGAGGTAATGTGTCGGCAAAGCCGACAATATAAAAAAGTTTTCGCAAAGCGAAAACACCTTAATTATTCATTATTCATCATTCATTTTTCATTTAAATAAAAAAACGGAGGTTTTTATGATGAAAAAGATTTTATGTTTAGTTTTAGCTCTTTTGATGCTTGCAGGAGTATTTGCAGGCTGTGGCCCCAAAAAATCCGGCGATGATGGCGGCGAGGTAACTCTTAAATGGGTTATGCCTTGGTATATGCAGGATGACTATGATATGGTATCCGAAGAAATCAACAAGAAGCTTGGAGAGCTTATGCCCAACACCAAGCTTGAGCTTGTTCTCGATATGTCGATGGCAAGCAAGTGGAGCTTATGGATGGCAGGTAGAACTCCATTCGATATCGCTCTTTCACAGTACACAAACGATTTAGGCACTGAAATCAACAAGAATGCTTACAGACCTCTTGATGACCTCATTGAAGAGTATGCTCCAACAATTAAGGCAGAAAGAGAAAAATTCGAATATCAGTATCTCACCGGTACATATAACGGAAAGCTCTATGGTATTCCTAACATTCAGATTCATATCAACGATGCAGTTGTTATGACTCTTTCAACCGATAAGGTTCTTCCTTATCTTGATAACGAGGCTCTCTACAAAGAGGCTTGTGCTAATGCAAAATCAACCGATAAACTTTATGAAATTATAGATAAATTCCTTGAGGAATCTCATAAGCACAGAGATCTTATCGATACCGATAACATCGCTCCATATATCGATCCTGAAAGCTTCTATAGATATATAGCTAAGCGTGGCTATGAATTCCTTGGAACAACCTCTTCTAATGTTTGCTATGATACAACTAAGGATAAAATCACAGTTGTTGATTTCCACGAAACCGAAGAATATGCTATCTTCCTTAAGTGGATGAGAAAATGGTTCGAAAAGGGATATATCAACCCCGATATCCTCTCAGAAGAGGCAGGTAGCGGTAGAAGCCCATTCGTTCTCGCACAAACCTCTGACTTCTCAACAAGCAAAAACGGTTGGGAAAACTTCTCAAATAATCAGTATAGAATTTCTTTAACACCTGTTGAGCAAAGAGTTCAGGGTGCCGCTGTGTTAGGCGCATTAAGCGTTTATCTATCAATTCCTTCAACAAGTGAAAACCCCGAGCGCGCAATGCAGTTCTTAGAGCTTATCAGAAACGAAAAGGGTCAAGACCTTGTTAATATGATAGCTTACGGTATTGAAGGCACACACTATAACAAGATATCTGATACCGAAATAAAGGCTGTTGACTATCTCGGTCAGGGTTCTTCAAGCTCGAAATACGGTGTTGCTAACTGGCTACTTGGCACACACTTCAATATGTATGTTTGCGCTCCTTACACTGAGGAAACCCGCGCTTATGCTAAGAAGTATTACGAAGAGCTTCAGCCTACCTATAAGAAGACGCCTATCTATGGTATGTCAATTGATAATAAGCCTGTTCAAAATCAACTCGCCCAGATGAAGTCGGTTGTTGAAGAGTATAATCTAAGACTTGTTGGCGGCGTTGTTGAGGATTATAACAGCGTTCTTGCTGAAATGCAAAAGAAGATGGACACAGCGGGAATTGATCAGGTTATTGCTGAATATCAAAAACAAATTGATGAGTTTGTTGCTAAAAAATAAGGAGTAAACCGATGAGAAAAAATAAATTTCTTATTCGTGTGATATCGCTTATTCTTTCGCTTATGTTTATTGTCGGTGTTGCGGTGCCTGTGGGTGCCGCAAGCACCGTTCAGCTAACGCTTAAATCTAAAGATTATCAGAACGGAGCATTTACTGAAAATACCCATTTTTCAGCGGGTGAAACGGTTTATGTAGTGTTAGAAACAACTGCCATAGATTCACTTGGCGGAATCACACTAAAACTTAATTATGATAAAGATTTATTCACCTTCAGAGAACAAAGCTCATTTAGTGTTATGAATGATGGTAAGGGTGAACTTTATTTCAACAATAAAGAAGGTGTTCTCACAGCTGTTTGGGAAACAACCCTTGCAGATACCGCTGTTAGTGCCGGTCCTATGATTTATTTTGTGTTTGAATCCAATAAGGATATTCCGGAAAATAAAACAGGCAACTTTAGTCTAACAGTTAATGAAATGTTTGATGGTAGTAATGCCCAAAAAAATATAAACTTCGCAACGCCGAGCGCGATAGATGTAACTCTTGTTGCTCAGGAAATTCCAGCTGATAAGCTCCTTCCTTTTGAAGCTCTCAAGACTATTTCCTATCCTGGCTCTATGGAGGCGATAGTTGAGGCGGAGAAGGCTTTTGCCGCATTCACAGGTGCTCAACAGGCAACCTTTAAGGCAAAACACAGCAAATTATATGAATACTTTACAACTGCTCGCACGAGATACTATAAGCTTGCTGAACAAGCAACACTTGATAGTATCCTTGCCGAAGTAAAGTCTTTTGAAACAAATTTTGCGGATGTTTTAAAACTCACAGTTGAAACAGTAGAACTTTCAAATGCCGCTCGTGTTAAGGAAGCGGCTAATGCACTCGAGGGAATGTCCTCGGTTGCAAAAACCAAGCTTTCCGAGTCTAAAAAGCAGCTCGTTGCCGACCTTAAGGCAAGAGTGTTAGTTCTTGAGGCAGAAGATAAGGCGTCAAAAGAGGCAAAGGCTGAGGTTGATGAGTTCCGTCAAAGCTATACACAGCTCTTTGATGATGGCGATATAACGCAGTATTTTAAATCTGCCACAACGCTTTATGGCCCGCTCATCAGTGAGGCAATTCTTGTTTATGGAATTTTGGGTGAGAAAGCTCAGGAGATATTAGCTCCCGAGTATAAGCAGTTAACCGAATGGCGCGCAATGCTAGATGAAATTATTGCTAACGATAAGCGCGAGCAGGAAATAATGGATGGAGTTTCCACCTTCCAGCAACAATATATAGATGTTTTCAAGCTTAACCCAAGAAATGTTGAGCTGAGCGATGAAACCGCTATTAAAATGGCTCTTGCGGCTTATAAGAAGATTGAGGATAAGGATGTTGCTGAGAGATTAGCACCCAAGATTAAAATTCTTGAATCACTTCTTAAGGTGATTGAAAGTCTCAAGGTAGTTGAAGAGGAAGACCCCGATGACCAGGAAAACATAGTGGTTGTTGAAAAAGAGGTTGTTAAGGTTGAAACTGTAGAAAAAGAGGTAGAGAAGGAAGTTGAAAAAGAGGTAGAGGTTGAAAAGGTTGTCACTGAAACTCTTGAGAAAAAGGTGCAAACAACCACACTTCTTGAAACGGGATTCTCAACAAATATATGGATAATGCTTATCCTTCTTTCGGTTTCAGTATTCTTAGGAATAGCAACCTTCTATGTGCATTATTTGTCACAAAAAAAGGAAAGAGAAGATGATGAATAATTCTCCTGCAAATTTTCAGAAAGGAAAAGGTCTTTAAATGATGAAGAAATTTTTATCATTCGGCAAGGGTAAAATTGCGATTCTTTTAGCGGTAGTAATTCTCATAACCGTTGGCTCTTGTTTACTCAATGTAAGCGCAGCCGAGAGAGTTGTTATCGAAAACGATAAGGATCCAAGCCTTGAATTCGTTGGAATTCACGGTTATACCAGTCAGGCTGTTAACTGGGAACCTGTTGGTAGCTTTAAGGAACCCTCTGCCGGTAAATACGAAATGAAAACTAACTCCTACTGTCAATGGTGGGAGGCAGATAGTCTTCATTTTGCATATAAGCAATATAATTTTAATTACAGTGGTAGCCCGATGCTCACTGCAACCACCAAGCTTGACTATTTTAACGGTAGACACTCTTCGGCAAGTGCGGGACTTATGATTCGCGGAAGCATCGACCCGAGTGCCCCAACAGTGTTCTTGCATTGCCGTACCGATAGAATTATGGTTGTTTATCGCCCGGGCGAAAAGCAGGATACATTGAAGGCAAAGGAAATAACCGCGGTTATAGATTATCCTGTTTCTATGAAGATAGAATATGCAAATAATAAGGTTGTTTGTTACTATAAACAAAATAGCGGAAAAACCTGGGTTAAGTTTGCAACCGTTCCGTTTATAAATCTTAATCCAACCGTTTGCGTTGGTCTATCGGCTCACTCAACCGAGCAGGATTTCCAGGCAACAGCTAAATGGACTTCGTTTGAAACCACCATTGATGCGGATGAAGGATATACCTCACAAGACCCTTCGCAAGGCGGCGGAAACCAGGGTGGAACAGAAAAACCCGAAGAAGAACAAATCAAGCTCCCTGAGGATCTTCCCGTTGCGGATAATGTTCTTCTTATGGAAACCTTCACCGATGGCTCACTTGTAAACAGACCTGAGAGCAAAACAAACTGGACTTGGGATTACTATACACTTGATGAACCCGGTATCGTAGTTAACGAGGACCATACAAATAGGTATTTATATGACTGGAATGCTGACGGTAAGTATTACTATGTTGGTGACCAGCATTGGACCGACTATGAGGCAAGTGTTGATTTGACCTTTACATCGGAATATTCCGAAGATAGTGCTAATATGTTCTGCTTCTTTGTAAGGCATACCGATATTACACAGTATGGATATTTCGATTATTCGGTTTACTTTACCAATAATAAGAAGACAGGTCAAAGCATAAATCTTGGTGCACGAAGCTATCACAATAACCCTACAGGTAATCCAACAAACTTGGTTAGTGTTCCATTCAAGTATCTACCCGCAGTCGGCGAGGCAGATGTTGAGATTTCTTTAAGGGTTGTAGCCTTTGATAATAAAATTAAGGTTTATATAAATGATGAAACCGAGCCGATTATTGATGCATTCGCTCACGATAACCGTATGACAAGTAAGGTTCGCGGTGTTGAGGGTGAAACAGTTACCGCAGTTGGTGAAGAGGATATCATCTGCACCGAGGGTAATGTTGGATTTATGGTTAAGAATGCCGCAGTTAAGATTGATAATGTTAAGGTTACCAAGCTTGAAGACTATTTAGGCGGCGATTACGATAACCGCATAGGCGGCAACTGGGAAACCTCTATTGAAACCGAGGACCATTATCTTTCCGAGTGGAAAGAATACGGTTGGGCATATTAACGAAAGGGAGGAAAAATTATGCAAAAAGTAAATTTTAAACGCGTATTATCTCTCTTCGTTTGCCTTGCGGTTTTGGTAACAGGAATTCCTTTTGGAATTCTTGCCCTTCCAACTCCCGCTCCAAACATTATTGTTGATGATTTTGAGAGCGGCGCAGTTAAATGGATTCGTGATGATATGAGCAGTGTTGATGCGACTCGCATTACTGCTCAAAGCGCAACCAATTCAAATAAGGTATTTAAGCCTATCCACCCCGAAAGCGGTGCATCAATAGGTAGTGTTAAGGCATATACCTATGCAGGTGAAGTGCCGAATAAGAAAATAGTTTCTGTTTCGGGTAAGTTTAGCGTGGATATGGGTCATTCGCTTGTACTTATTTATTACTATAAGGATGAAAATAACTGGCGCGGCGCTGCTATTGGTGGCGGCGGTCAGTGGATTCGTTATGTTGGTGAACAAAAGTTAGATGTCGAAGATGCTACTTATAGCGATTTTATCGCTTATGATGCCTATTCAAGCACAGGCGGTACATTTACCAGCAACTATGGCCTTTATGGTGCTTCAATTATAGATTTCACCATTAACTATGCCGATGACGGAACAGCAACAATGGTTCTTTCCCGCACAAACAACGGCGTGCTTGAGCAATCAAAGCCGATTCCGTTATTAACTTCGGCAAAGGGTGAATTTGTTAAGATTAACGCAAACGAGGGTAAATTTGCCTTCGGTAAAGCGACCAATGGAAATGCATGGCTTGATGATATTGTTATGACCTATAATAAAACCGATGGTCAGGTAACAGAAGAATTCAAGGTTAAGCATGCAGTAATTCTTGCAAAGGATGTAGCCACTGCAACCGATGATGACAGAGATTTGATTTCTGCCGCTCTTTCCGATTATGAAATAATGGATGAATCGGCTAAGGCTCTTCTATCAACCGAGTATGCAAAGTTAGTAGAGCTTGAAAATAAGATTATAAGCGCTGCTTTCACAGGTGGTAAATTCACCGATGATTTCAGCGGCCACCTCTATTGGCAACAGGTTGGTAAAACCTCTTCGGTCACTTCGCCAATAACTGCCGATGGAAAATTCTATCCAAGCACATCTAAGGATGCGGCTAATGGTGAAGTTTCCATTCATACTCACAAGTATTGGCCGGACCGCGAAGTAGAAAGCGTTTCGGGTAAATATAGACTTGCAAACTCAGGTGCTGCAGGCTCCTTACTTGTTTACTATTATAAGGACCCTAATAACTGGCGCGGCTTCTATATTCAGCGCGCAGGCGCCTTCAATATGTTCCAAATTATGAAGGAAACCGACCCTCTTGACCCATCAAGAGTTTATTATAAGAAGGCAACAAGCTTTGATAAGCAGTGCTTCTGGGTTGGCGAAAACCCCGCGGCTGGAACGGTGCTCGATTTTGTTCTTGAATATACCGCGAAGGGTGCAATCAATTTAAAATTCACCCACGGTGACCCCGAAGAAAACGTCCTTGAAATGACCATTTCCGATGCGCTCACTTCAAAGGCGGGTCAGATGATGCTTTCAACCGATGGCGGTGAAACCTTTAGCCCGTATACCGAAACCGAGGCAGGTCTTGCTCAGGGTATCCATAAGTTTGAAGCTATAACCGATGGCAGAAGTGCTAAATTCGGTATGGGCCACGGTCAAGGAAACATCTCAACCTTTGATGATATAACCGTTCGCTTCGTGTTAACCACAGCCGAAAAGGTTGATGGATTTAAAGCCGATAATGCCGAAATTCTCGGTAAAACCGAAGCAAGCGTTACAATGGATGATAAGGAAATCCTTATCGCTGCATTTGATGCTTATGCCGAGCTTCCGGGTGAAGCAAAGGCAGAACTCACAGCCGAGCTTGAGCATCTTAATAAGCTTGCTTATGCATTAGCTCCCGAGAGCAAAACATTTATTGAAAAGTATCAGCAGTATTGGTCTAAAACTGCTGAGGATATGACCTTCTATGATAGAGAGGACTTAGCAAAAGCAGTTGCAGAATTTGATGCTTTATCCGATTTTGCCAAGGAAATAATAGCCGACAAGAAGGTTCTTTTAGATGAACTTTATAATGCGGCTATGAATAAGTTTGAGCCTCG